>JBCBWG010000061.1:0-14517 GCA_039817205.1 Pseudomonadota bacterium | reverse complement strand
GTTGTTCACCGCCCGAAAGCTCCGGCGGGCGATGATGCATCCGATCTTTCAAACCGAGCCCGACCAGCAGTTCCTCTGCACGCCGCAGCGCATCGCGATCGGAAACGCCACGGATGAGCTGTGGCAGCATCACGTTTTCGGCAGCTGAGAATTCGGGAAGAAGCTGATGGAACTGGTAGACGAAGCCCATCTCAGCGCGGCGGACACGTGTGCGCTCTTCATCGTTCATTTTGGCGCAATCGCGACCGTTGATGATCACGGCTCCGCTGTCCGGCGTCTCAAGTAAGCCTGCCGTTTGCAGTAACGTCGATTTGCCAGCGCCCGACGGGCCAACGAGTGCGACCGCCTCGCCGGGATAAAGTTCGGCGTCGGCGCCTGCGAGCACATGGATCTCGCGCTCGCCCTGCCGGAACGTGCGGCGTAGATCAACGAGCTTAAGGATCGCCTGCGGGTCACTCATATCCATGGCGCCTACTCGTACCTCAGCGCTTCGACCGGATCGAGGTTAGCGGCGCGGCGCGATGGGTAAATCGTTGCGAGCACCGCCATCGACAACGAGAAGGCGACGATCAGGGCGACGTTCCAGGGATCAAGGTCGGCTGGCAACTTGCTGAGGTAGTAGATCTTCGGGTCCATCAACTGCGTGCCCGTGATCCACTGCACGGCACTTTTGATCGCATCGATATTCAGGCAGAAAAGCACGCCGAGGATGAGACCGACGATCGTGCCAACGACGCCGATCGATGCACCCGTAATCAGGAAGACGCGCATGATAGCGCCACGCGTCGCCCCCATCGTCCGCAAGATCGCAATGTCCCGCGACTTGTCTTTCACCAACATCATCATGCCGGAAATGATGTTGAAGGCAGCGACCAGCACGATCAGCGAGATGATGATAAAGATAAGTGTTCGCTCAACTTCGAGGACGGTGAAGAACGACAAGTTGCGCTGCTTCCACGTCTGATAGACGACACTGTCGCCGAAAACGGTCTCCATCGCAGCGACGCGTTCTTCAACGACTTGCGGCTCGTCAACTTTTATCTCGATGACGTCGGCCCGGCTTGGCTTTGAAAAGAACTTTTGCGCGAGCCCGAGCGGCATGAACATAAAAATACGATTGTACTCCGACGTGCCCATGTCGAAGGTCGCAACAATCCGGAAATTGCGTGCGCGCGGTGCGACGCCGAACGGTGTTGACGTGCCGCGCGGCGCGATCAAGCGAACGAAATCACCGACTTGCAGGCGGAGGTTGTTCGCCAGATCTTCACCGAGCGCCACGCCATCAACGCCATCGAACCCGTCCAATGAACCCGCGGTGAGATTTTTCGAAACAATCGCCGTGTTCGCGAGCCCCGCTTCGGTGATCCCACGCACGCGACCAAACACCGTGTTCGCGCGCGACGAGGCCAGCACCTGCCCCTCGATCAACGGGGTCGCGGAGTTCACGCCATCGATCGCTGCGATCTGTTTTGCGAGATCGTCGTAGCCTTCGAACGCGCCCGTTCGAGAGATCTTGACAGCTGCGATGTGCCCATCGAGCCCAAGCATTTTTTCGAATAGCTGTTTGTGGAAGCCGTTCATCACCGACATCACAATAATAAGCGTTGCCACGCCGACGGTGATGCCGAGAAACGAAAACAGAGCAATGACTGAGATGAAGCCTTCCTTACGCCTCGCCCTGAGATAACGCAGCGCCAACATCCATTCGAACCCGGCGAAGGGTGCGGTATCAGGCGACGGCTTTTGGCCTGTAGTCGTTGACGCCATCGCGTCTCTCCCCCTCGCGCATCTGCCCGTGGCGCACTTGGCTCAGACGAGAACCCGCTTGGCCTTAACTTCCGCAACGACGCGCTCGACGATACCGGTCAGCGGAACGGCTTCTTTCTCACCACCGGCGCGGGCCTTAAATTCAACCTCGCCGGACTTCAGACCCTTGGGCCCGAGGGCGATTTGATACGGCAATCCGATCAGGTCCATCGTCGCGAACTTTCCGCCGGCTCGCTCGTCGGTGTCGTCGTAGAGCACTTCAATGCCGGCATTCGACAGTTGCTGGTAGAGACCGTCACACGCCGATGCCGTTTCAGCATCCGATGCCTTGATATTGATGAGCCCGACTTCGTACGGCGCCACCGGCACGGGCCAGATGATCCCCTGGTCGTCGTGACTCGCTTCGATGATCGCGCCCACGAGACGCGAGACGCCCACCCCATAGGAGCCCATCTGCAGGTCAATCATGTCGCCATCCGGGCCTTGAACGCGGCAACCCATGGGCTCTGAGTATTTCGTGCCAAAGAAAAAGATGTGCCCGATTTCAATGCCCCGGGCGGTCACCTGTTTGTCAGCTGGCACATCCGCGTCGAACCGCGCCGGATCGTGCTGTTCGTCGGTTGCAGCATAGAGCGATGTCCAGCGTTCGATGATGGGCTCAAGATCGCCGTCGTAATCGGTGTCCACGGCTGGAATAGAGCCTTCAAAGAGGTCGCGATGCCCGAACACCTGGCTCTCGCCCGTCTCAGCGAGAATGATAAACTCGTGAGAAAGATCTCCGCCGATCGGCCCGGTCTCGGCCCGCATTGGGATCGACTTCAGCCCCATCCGTGCAAATGTCCGAAGGTAGGCAACAAACATTCGATTGTAGGACTTCCGACCGTCTTCTGGCGTCAGATCGAACGAGTATGCGTCCTTCATCATGAACTCACGCCCGCGCATGACGCCGAACCGTGGGCGGATCTCGTCCCGAAACTTCCATTGAATGTGGTAGAGGTTCCGCGGCAGCTCGCGATAGCTCTTGATGCTGTCGCGAAAAATCGTCGTGATCAGTTCCTCATTCGTCGGCCCGTAGAGCATATCGCGTTCATGGCGGTCGGTGATACGCAGCATCTCCTTGCCGTATGCTTCGTATCGCCCGGATTCACGCCACAGATCGGCCGACTGGATCGTCGGCATCAAAACCTCGATCGCGCCCGCCCGGTCCTGCTCATCGCGCACAACGTCCGCGATTTTGTTGAGCACCCGAAGTCCCATTGGCAGCCAGGAGTAAATCCCGGCACTGGACTGTCGCACGAGCCCGGCCCGCAACATGTATTGGTGCGAGATGATCTCAGCCTCCTTCGGCGTCTCGCGAAGGACGGGCAGAAAATAACGGCTCATGCGCATGGCGGGGCGAACCTCTTGAGAAACACGGTCAGCGGACGCTTACCGGCATCGGCGGTGCTGAGCAATCCGCGGCCGATACCGGCAGATGCGACCGCAAGTTAACCGGATCAAACGGCACGTTGTTGCGCCGCGTTCGGTCCTGCCCTTTCGACGCTTCAGTTGGGGATCACGCCCGGGACTTGGCCGAGCCCAAATGGATCGAACACGATCACCGACCACAGAACCGCAAAGACGCAGGCTGCGACCAGCGAGTTCACGACCACCAAACGGCCCAGCGGAAAGGCCACCGGCGCACTTTCCGGCGTCCCCGGAACGATTTCGCCCGTTTCGCTTTCGTTCTGCGGTTGGGCAAAGAACGGCAGCACAGCAAAGAGGCCAATCCACCAGACGACAAAGTAAACGGCGATTGCGAAAACGAATTCCATGCGTATCGGCCTAGGTTAGGTGTTTGGCGGGATTTTGGGTGGGCGCGATGCTGCCACCCAATTCCAGCCCTTGCGCCTATCACAGCGAACGACGCCTTTCCAGCAACGCGCGATGTCGTGCCGCCCCAACCATTCAAAACAAAAAAACAAGTAAAATCCGATTGATAGCACCCGATGCAGATCATCGGAGCGCTAATTTTATGCCCTGTTCCACGCGTGACAGCGCTGACGATCAAGCCCGGCCATTCTCTCCTCATCAGCGGCGGCCAACGCCGGTCAAAAAACCAAGCCCGCAGGAGCGTTTCAATGTTCACATCAGGCAGCATCGTCAAAGCAGCAACCGGCCTCACCTTCGCGGGTCTGATGGCTCTAACATCTGCAGGACAAGCGCACGCCAACGGCTTCACCAGCGAGCGGTTTGGTCAAACTCAAAACTGGACCATCCAGCGCATCACCAAGTCAGATGGCGCATTTAGCCACTGTTCTGCGACCCGCAGGCAGCGCGGTCCAAACCTCATGGTTGTTGCACGGCAAGGCCAGTCTTGGGGCGTGATGTTCACGAACAAAGCCTGGAGGCTCGGTCCGAACCGCGAAACGAGCGCGCGTCTCATCGCGAACGGCAAGCCCGTCAAAGCGAATTACGCGTCTGTCGGCGGCGTATCGTTTGTCTTCATGCTCGGCGACGGCCGCGACTCAGTCGGCGTCATCGAGAACGCCCGCTGGGTCCGCTTCATCACCGAGAAGGGTCGCAAGATCGGGTACACGTTGAAAGGCATGACGCGCGCCCTGAACATTGTGGACCTTTGCGTCGAAGCAAACCTCCGTGGCCAAGCTCCGGGCCAAGCTCCGGTTGCAGAAGCCCCGCAGCAGACAGAAACACCTGACCCAATACCGCCCCAAGCACTCAAAGGCCCCGGCAAGAACGAGATCGGCACCGCAACACCCGCACAGCCGGTTGCTCCTGTCCAATCGGCTCCGGCGCGTCAGGCAACGCCAGCAGCTCAGCAGGCAGAAGCTCCGGCTCCGCTCGTTGGTGGCCACATCGCAAAAAACGGCATCGGTGCCGTTGCAGCCCCGCGCCAAGTAACGCCGAAGCGTGCACCAACGGTGTCAGCTCCGCAGCCAGCGAGCCAGTCCTCGGCGCCGTCCTACATCGTGCTTGACCGCGAAGCGACACTTGAGGTCGCAGCCCGTTACCTCAGCGGCGCTCAAGGCCAGTACACGGTGCGGGCTGCTGGTGAGGGTACGTTCAAGAATTTCGCCGTCAACTGGACGCTGAAGTCTGGTGTCCAAGGCGCCATGAAAGTGCTGGCTGGCCGGGAACTCTCGCCGAAAGCACTGATGCGCCGGCTTGTTGCTAGCGAAAAGCGGAGCTGCAAAGGCACGAAAGTCATCAAAAGCAAAACGGACGCACCAATCGCAGATGGGCTTGAGCCGGTTGAGGTGGTGACGCTGACCTGCAAGTCGGCAAAAGGCAAAGCCATCTTCACGTACCAGGTCGCGCAGATTGCACCTTCGAAAGTCGCCATCATCCTCGAAGGGATCTTCGTGCCGAACCAGAAAACAAGCGGCACGAAGGGCAAAGCTCTGTCAGCGTAAGACGACACCTGAGAAGACGTCAAAACCAACCGAAGGCGACCGGTGATCGTTCGATCACTGGTCGCTTGCGTGTCAGCTCTCTCAAGTTCCAGATTTGCCAACCACGGCCCGCAGGCCTTCAAGCTCTAAGGTCAGCGTGTCGAAGCGGGCATGAAGCGCCTGCAGGTCGGACCGCGAGATGACGACCGGGTCTGCCACGCCTCCAACAGAAGGTGGCGCCTCGACCGCCGATGCGCTGGACGCTCCGGCCCCTGATTTGCCAGCCTTTGACTTGCCAGCCTCTGAATTGGCACCCTCTGAATTGGCACCCTCGGCCTCGGCCTCTGCTTCGTCCTCAAGGCGGTGCACCGCCTGCATCGCATCAACGATGATGCCGATGAAGAGGTTCAGCACCGCAAAACTCGTGACGATGATGAAGGGAACGAAAAAGATCCAAGCGTAGGGGAAGAGTTCCATGGTCGGGCGCACGATCCCCATCGACCAACTCTCAAGCGTCATGATCTGAAAGAGCGTGTAGCCGGATGCCCCAATCGTCCCGAACCATTCCTGCATATTCGGGTCCGGGTGCGTTCCGAATAGTTTGGTCGCGAGCACAGACGAGACGTAGAAGATCAGCCCGAGCACGCCAATGACCGCCACCATGCCGGGGATCGAATGTCCGATCGCGCTGATGACGCGACGCATCTGCGGGACGACGGACAGCAATCGTAAGACGCGCAAGATCCGCAAGGCGCGAAGGATCGATAGACCACCGGTCGCCGGCATCCACGCGATGGTGACGATGGCGAGATCAAACACGTTCCAGCCGGATTTGAAGAAGTCCCAGCGGTAGGCGTAGAACTTAAGCGCAAGCTCGATCGTGAAAATGAGGAGGATGACGAAGTCGAGCGCGTTGAGAGCGGGCCCGAAACGCTCCATGGCAGACGGCACGGTCTCAAGGCCAAGCGTCACGGCATTGATCAGGATCAGCACGGTGATCATACCAATGAAACGATCGCTTTCGACGTAGTTCGCAATCGCTTGGCGGTCGCCCGACAGTACGGTCTTCAGGTCCGGTCGAACCACGTGTCCCTCCTCATAACGGCCAGCACGTAACAAGAGCCGCGCCGTGTATTGGCGATGCGCCGTGTGGCGGTCAACCGACCACATCGGCTGACGGCGCGACGGGCTGAAAGACCGGTGGGAGAGACGTGCCGTGAACTACTTGCCGAAGCGGCGGAGCACGTGGTCGGGCGATGACGAGTTGTGCCGCGAAATCACGGTCCGGCCGAGCCAGACATCGGTGGCTTCGGCGCGCTTAAAGCCCAACACCGGGGCTTCCTGCCACCCTTTGCCTTTGATCGGCTTCACCGCAAGGCGGCTGGCATCATTATTGAAGTCCGTCACGTACATCGAGCGGAGCATCGCAAAGGGCTTGTCAGCAACCGCCTGGCTCATGACGACGTCGAGGACATGTTTATCGGCGTCGACCTTGCTCATGCGCACCGTCGCCGATCCGCCGGCTTTGAAAGCCAATTTGAATTCGGATCGCTTCGGGTCGAAGGCCAACTCGCGCAAGTCGACAACGGGTCGGCCGGCATCCGTGACGGGTCCGATGAGGACCGATGACCCGAACGCCGTCAGATCGCGCCCGGGTGGTGCTTTCGGCCGCAACCGCCAATACCCATCCTGCGGATAGACGACGAGAACCTCTTCGCCACCCATCGGACGGATCATCCAAACCTGAATGAGATGCAGGCCCTGGAATGTCTTGTCTCCAATGATGAACGGCGTCGTCGACGGCCGCCAGAATGTTGGAAACGTCCAGCCCACCACCCAGAGGTCCGGCGCCTCAAAGAGCGTCTTGCGGGTCGGCACTTTGACTTCGGATCTGAACACGGGGTCGGACTTGAACTCACAGTCCGTCCAGTCGGCCGCGAAGCTGTCTTTGGCGAGTGCATTCAGATAGGCCGGATGAGCTGCCTCGATCTGGAAGCGCGTCACCTCGGGCGACTGAAACGCGATGGCGACATTATCTTTTTCCGCGCAGAGGACCGGATCTGACTGATTGATCACATCGACCGCAAGGCGTGGCTCCGCAGCCCGCGCAGGTGCTGTTGCAAACAGTGCCGCGCAGAGAAGGCCCACGCCAAAAGCGCTCAGGTGAAGGACCCGCAAGCGTCGAGAGATCCGCGCCCCGTCAATGCCCGTCATGTTGCAAACTCGCTTGTTCTAGCGCGCGTAGATATCGCCGGAATTGGCCGCGTCAGGCAGTGCCGTGACAATCTCGGCCATTCTTTGGGCGCTCACCCAATCGGTTCGTTCAAAAACGTGACCTTCGCCGAGCGCGAGGTTGAATTCCGTGGCACCCAAGTCTGCGAGACGGCCAAGGGCTGCCAGAGCCACGTCTTTTTGGATGGTTGTGAACTCAAAGGAGACGAGTGGCGGTCGCGTTGTCAGACCGGCCAAGACATCTGCCTCAAAACCTTCGACGTCGACCTTCAAAAAATCGGGGCAACCGTGCTCGCCAATCAGGGCGTCCAGCGTCGTGACGTCCACGTTCAAGGTCTGGTCCCAACTCTGCCCGGTCCAATTCTCCGATCCCTGTGAAGCCTGGATAAAGGGTTCGGCGAGGGTCGAGACCGTCGGGTTGGCCGAATTGATGTGCATTGTCATCGCACCCGCCTCAGCGCCGCATGCTGCCTGAACGATGGTGACGCCGGCGTCATCGCCGTACAGCGCGCGGATCGCAGCAGCGCAATCCGGCTGCGGCTCAGCTGCGATAACGCGTGCACCGAGCCGTCGAAACGCGCCGATGCGATCGCCCACGTGGCTGCCAATGTCAAAAGCAAGACCGTTGTCTGGGACCAGCCCGGCGTACAGTGCGTCCATGGCACTCGTTCGGGTGCGGTCGCGATAGTAGACATCGAGCGAGACGATTAAACCGTCGAACTCGGGCCGAGCGACGAGGGCGTCCGCGCGGGCAATCAAGCGGTCCAGATCACCTGCTTGAGAGGCGATATCCGGGCGATCGTCCATAGCTCGCATCCAGATTTGAGTACCAGTGAACACCCGCGGCTGGATCGTATATTTCGAGGACCCAGCCGCGTCTCAATCTTTGCCTCAGGCCGCACGCTCAAGCAGCTGCACCGGGACAGGCGCCGCGTTGAGCGCGCGCACTTCCTCGGGCGGGTCAACATCCTCAGGGATCGCGCACAGGCCGAGCCGACGCAGGATCGCGCCACACGTTGGGCTTGCAGTCATGCTCGCAAACGGAACGGCCAACACGTAGCCGGCGGTCAACGGAAGGCTCCACAGAAGCGTCGCCGGGCTCACCGCATAGAGCGCGCCGCAGATGACTGCGCCGAAGAGCGTCTGCGGCCAAAGTTCGTTCCAAGCTGACCGAAGCGATAACCCGTGCGCGTCGCGCGACTGGCCGCCCCAAACCACCTTCTGGCCGAACAGCAGACCCACCATGAAGACCGTCGTTCGCACGGTTGAGATCGCACCCTGCAGGAACGAGAAGACGAGTTCGATGACCGCGCTGATCGCAAATCGCACCGACCCGCCGTAGCGGCGCACGCCACCGTCCGTCAAAGCGACATCGATCAAACCGGCAATCTTCGGACTGAGGTACATGGCGAAGAACAGGACGTAGAGGCCCGCTGCAAGTTCTGTCGGGAAACCCGCAATGCCCATCGCGTCGACCGTCGCTGCCGGGAGGAGCGCGATCATCAATGTCCAGGCCGGAATGCCGAGGAACATCAGAACGGCCCACGTCAGCTGGAAACGGCTCAGTGGTTTGAGCCCTGGAAGCCCCAGCAATTTCATGTATTGCAGGTTGCCCTGACACCAACGCACGTCGCGCTGCATAAAATCGACGATCGTCGGCGGGTTGTCTTCCCACGATCCATCTTCGATCGGTAGCACCCGCACTTCGTACCCGGCGCGGCGCATCAGCGTTGCTTCGACCTGGTCATGGCTCAACACATGGCCACCGAGCGGACCGCTTCCGGGCAGTACCGGCATATGGCAGTGGCGCGAGAACGGTCCAATCCGAACGAGCGCGTTGTGACCCCAAAACGGACCGCAATCGCCCGTCCACCAGGCCTGTCCCATCGTGTAGGCGCGCATGCCAGCCCGCATGCCGAACTGAAAGATCCGCGCAAAGGCACTGTCGGCTGGAAGGCCAACGACGAGCGTTTGCAAGATTCCGATGTGGCGATGCCGTTGCATGATGCGGACAAGGCGTAGGATCGCATCGCCAGACATCAGGCTGTCCGCATCAAGCGGCAGCATAAAATCGAAACGGTCACCCCACCGCGCACAGAAGTCGTGCACGTTGCCAGCCTTGAAACCGGTGTTCTCTGCGCGACGGCGATACTGAATTCGGATCGCATCTTGAGCGCCGACTTGCGCTCGCCAGTCAGCGATCGCTTGCTCTTCAAGCGCTGCAACTTCGGGGATGTTTGTGTCACTCAGAACGAAATAGCTGAAGTTCGTTCCGTGCCCCGTCCGATCCAGGCTTTCTTTTACGATCGCAAGACGCCGGAGCGCGCGGTCAGGATCTTCGTTCCGCAGCGTCATCAAGACGGCGGTATCGGTTGTGATTGGAACCGGGACATCGCCATCGGCAGCAAAAGGCGCAACGCTTGCAATGGGATCTTCGACACCGTGCAGCAACCAGAGGCCGATGACCGCGTTCCAGAACCCAAGCACGGTCCACGGCAGGCCGACGCCAAGCGCTGTTAACATGATGATATCGATCACGCTCCAGCCGCCAAAGCTCAGCACATAGGCGATGCCGGAGAGAAAAGCTGCGTAGGTCGTCACGTTCAAAACAGCGACGAACGTACGACGACGGGCAAGGCGCAACATCGTCTGACGACGATCACCTAGCGCACCAAGGGATTGGCCGCGCACCGGAAGTGTTGCGGTCGAGGGCAACGTCTGGCTCATGTCACCTTTTCCATTCAAAGCCGAGCGGACTACGCCGTCCGGGAGTTCCGAATGACGCAGACCAAAACCCCGCTAACCCAGATCGCCCGTGCTCTTTGGTACGTTGATCGCGAACTGGTTGCTCTTCACGAGGAAGAGCTCAACCTTCACATCGGCGCGAGCGATGTTCTGGTCGAAACGCTATACAGTGGACTATCGCGCGGTACTGAACGCCTCGTTTACTTCGGTGCCATTCCGACGTCGGAGCGCGAAACGATGCGCGCGCCGCTGCAGATGGGTAACTTTCCCTTCCCTGTCAAATACGGCTATTGCGCGGTCGGGATCATTCGAAAAGGTCCGCAAAGCCTCTGGAATCGCGTGGCATTTTGCCTTCATCCCCATCAGGACTTTTTTGTGGCGCCAGCCAGCACAATCACCCTTGTACCGCCTGGATTGTCGCCGAAACGCGCCACACTGGCTGCAAATATGGAAACCGCCATAAACGCTCACTGGGACGCTCAAACGGCGGTCGGCGATCGCATAATCGTGATCGGCGCGGGTATCGTTGGTTTGCTGACAGCTTATGTGGCATCTCGCATTCCGGGGACCGAAGTCACGTTGGTTGACGTCAACCCAGCTCAACGAACGCTCGCACAAAAGCTCGACATTCCGTTTTCCAGCCCCGCCGAAATGCCTGCAGATGCTGACGTCGTCTTTCATACGAGCGCGTCTGAGGCCGGATTACAGGCAGCAATCGATGTGGCCGGTTTTGAGGGTCGCATTATCGAAATGAGCTGGTTCGGCTCACGGGGCGTAACGCTTGGACTCGGCGGGCAGTTCCATTCGAAGCGCCTGCAACTGATTTCAAGCCAAGTCGGACAAGTTGCAGCCCCAAGACGGCCGCGTTGGACATATGGACGACGCCTCGCGAAAGCCATCGATTTACTCGACGATCCTCGCCTTGATTGTCTTGTTGCTGACGAGATCCCGTTCGATAGGCTCCCCGAACTCCTGCCCCGCGTTTTCAGTGACGACGCGGCGGGGCTGCCGCCGGTTATTCGCTACGGCAGTGAGGCCTGAGTGAGCCGGCGGCGAACCGCTGGCAAACCAAACACGTTAAGGCGCATGACAGCGGTGTCGAAAGCCCGTGCCTTGCGACCCGATCAATCCATCTGACGAGGCCACCATGTTTGCAGTCGAAGTTCGCGAAGCCATCATGATCGCGCATAGCCTGCCCGATCCGTTTTTCGGGCCGGCCGCTGGGAAACATGGCGCGACCTTTGTGGTTGATGTCGCGTTTTTTCGCGAGACGCTGACGGAGCACAACGTCGTCGTCGACATCGGCAAAGCGGGCGACACCCTCAAATCGATCCTAAAGCCGCTCGCCTACCAGGACCTGGACACGGTCCCACAGTTCGAAGGTACGCTCACGACGACCGAGTTCTTGTGCAAGCACATCTTTGATGAAATGGCGGGCGCTGTTCGGCGCGGTGATCTCGGGCCCGGCTCGGACCAGCTTTCGAAAATCCGGGTGACGCTCGGCGAGACGCATCTTGCGCGCGCTTGGTTTGAGGGGCCCATCGGTGGCTAAGGTCGCATTTGCGGTTCCAGGCGACCTGAGCGCTGCGACCGGGGGGTATGCGTATGCGCGTGAAATCATCGCGGGCTTGGCGGTGCAAGATATCGACGTCGCGCACATTGCTTTGCCAGCCGGATTTCCACGACCGTCGGCGAACGATCTTGCAGAGACGGAACGGCTGCTCGCGCACGTTTCGAACGGGACGCCGCTGCTGATCGACGGACTTGCGTTCGGCGCATTTCCAGCCGATCTCGCAGCCGCTCTTCCGCAACCGCTGATCGCGCTCGTTCATCATCCGCTTGCTCTTGAAAGCGGCCTGTCGGTTGAGGATGCTCAACACTTTCGGGAAACGGAGCGATTGGCGCTTGCAGCGGCAGACCGCGTCATCGCTGCAAGCCCGACAACCGCAGCCGAGCTGACAAACGCGTACGACGTTTCAGCCGACCGCATCACGGTCGCGGAACCGGGGACACACCCGCGCCAGCGATCGCTCGGATCAGGCAGCGAAACCGTGCAGCTCCTGAGCGTTGGCGCCATTTCCGAGCGCAAAGGTTTCGATGTCTTGGTCACGGCTCTGGCAGCTTCGCCCAAACGCAACTGGCATCTGACCATCGCCGGCGACACGGAACGCAACGCAGACACCACGGCAGCAATTGCGAGCAAAATCACAGCTCATGATCTGGATAATAACGTCACGATGACCGGCCGAGTGTCCGACGAAGAACTTGCAGCGCTCTACAGATCGAGCGACGTGTTCGTGCTTGCATCTCGTTACGAAGGCTACGGCATGGTGCTCGCAGAGGCCATCGCCAACGGGTTGCCCATCGTGACCACGACTGGTGGTGCTGCGGCCGAAACGGTGCCTGACGCAGCCGCGATCAAGGTTCCGCCGAACGCCGTCGAACCACTCAAAGATGCAATCCTGCGCTTGGTCGAAAGTTCGAACGAGCGGCAGGCGCGAGCTGACGCCGCATGGAACTTTGCCGGCGAGCTTCCAACATGGAAACAAACCTGCGCCCGGATCGCGTCAGTCATCAAAGAGGTGTCATTATGAGTGGCGGGACGTTTAGTTCGGACTGGCTGAGCCTTCGCGAACCTGTGGATCATGGGAGCGTCAATGCGGAACTGCGGCGTCAGTTGGTCGATGCGATAGGTACGCCTGAGAAATTGACCGTCGTCGACCTTGGCTCTGGCACCGGGTCGAACTTGCGCGGCCTGGCCCCATGGCTACCCAGGCCTCAGGCTTGGCGCCTTCTCGACCACGACCAAGCACTGCTGAACGCTGCCGAAGCCGCACAGAAACCCGATACTGTGACGATGGCGACGGGACACTGCGTTGATCTCAATACGCTTGACCTGAATGAGATGTTCCGAGGCGCAGATCTCATAACGGCGGCCGCTTTTTTCGATATCGCCTCACAGTCGATCATCGAAAAAGTCGCGCGTGCCGTCGCTAATGCGAACGCCGCTTTTTACACGGTTCTCAACTACGACGGCCTCGCCGCCTGGTTTCCAGAACACGAGGCCAATGGCGAAATGCGACGTCTCTTCAACGCGCACCAGCAAAGCGACAAAGGCATGGGCACTGCACTTGGTCCGGACGCGACCGAGGCACTTCGCCAGGCTTTCGCCGCGCGAGGCTATCGCGTTGCCACCGGACCGAGCCCGTGGGTTGTCGGCGCTCAACACCAAGACATGCGTGCGATGCTCGACGATGGCTGGGCCGCAGCTGTTCAAGAAACCGGCCAGCTCAATGTCAATGTGTTGACCTCATGGCAGCGCCAGCGCCAGAGCGCTCCGAACGCTATAACGGTGGTCGGCCACCAAGATCTTTTGGCCCTTCCGCCGCGTTGATCCGTCGTGCCGTCGTTACTTCTGACGCGGCGGCAACATCCGTTGGAACACGCCATCTTTAAAGACGATCGCATGGGCCAAGGCTCCGGCAATGTGGACTGAAATCAGCGCGAACAATGCGATGCCGAGCACTTCGTGAAATCCGAAAACGACCTTCGCTTGAGCCTGATCGGGCGCGGCAATCGCTGGCAGGTCAAACAGCCCGAAGATGTTGAGGGCCGGGAACAGCGAGATGCCGAGCCAGCCGAGCAGCGCGACCTGAACCAACAGCACATAGATCACCGCGTGGGTCGCTTCGGCCACGCGCGCAAGCAGCGGGTTCATGGTCGGCGGATGCGCGGGCGTACCATTGTACATGCGGTAAGCGACGCGCAGCCCAATGACCCAGATGAGCAAAAAGCCCAAGAGCTTATGCCCGGAATAAAGTGCGTTCGTCGTCGCATCCCAAACACCGGCCTCGCCACGCCAAGTCATGAGCGTGCCCGTGACGAACATGATCAAAACCGCGATCGCCGTCAGCCAGTGAAACGCACGCGCCGTGCCGCTATACGCCGTTGTCGTTGGTCCATCCGCCATGATCGCTCACCTCAGACGTTCGTTGATTTTTCGGTCGCGTTTAACATGCGAACCACCCTAATTTGCAAACGTGCAATCGATCAGAACGTCGCCGCCCGCGAGTGGCAATGGATGCGTCGTGGGCCGTAACGCCCCTGCCAGTTTGTCAATGGGGCTGAGATCGATCCCCTGTTGACCTGATCCAATGATCACAGGACCAATCAACAGCGCCAGTCGGTCGATCACACCAGCATCGAGAAAGTGCGACACGGTCGCAGCGCCGCCCTCAATCAGAACGCTACCGAAGCCCGCCGTCTTCAACACGGCCAAAATATCGTCGGGCGCAAACCGATTGTCGGTTAGCGGCACGGGCAATGGCTCAACGCCGGGGGCAGAACACGCCGCCCGGACGCGCGGCGCGGTATCGGCCCG
>JBCBWG010000060.1:0-14652 GCA_039817205.1 Pseudomonadota bacterium | reverse complement strand
CGTCTACAACAACTTCGACGGTGAAGCGTTCGACGCAGCTGGCGCCCAGATCGATACGATCGAGATTGACAGCGTCACCCTCGGTGCACGGATCCAATTCTAAGTCACGCACCACCTAGGACGTCCAGACGATTTGGGAAATGCCGCCTCCGGGCGGCATTTTTCGTTTCGACTTCGCGGTTTGCTTTCAACTGATTTTTTTGAGTGCTGCGGTCCAAGCGTACGCGACACGGTGCGTCCGCCGCAGCGGCTTTCAAAGCGCCCATCGCTGACCACGCTTAGTTTCGGTCAGGGCAATGCGTTAGCAATCTATCTCCAGCTATCCCGCACCCACGTTCGCAGCTTTTAATGTCCGGGCTTGAAACACTGTCGACCTTTTGAGGATGGCCGTATTCAAACGAGAACGTGCTGGGCTCAAAGCGCGACGGAATTCACTCCGTATCAAGATACTATTCCCGCAGATCAAAAGTGCGATCACGACCGATTAAAATTCTTAGTCTTCGGTTTAAATAGAAGCAGCCCCACAAAATAAAATTGCAATTCAGATTGTCTGTATAAAAATATGGGCACTTTATGTGGATCACGTCGTTGAACTACGCTTCGTGAAGTTGGTCGCGGTGGTCATCATTTGGCGGTCAGAGGTGTGGCGTGTGTGCCGTCACGGCGTTGCATCTCTGCCAGCACGTGCTGCCGGGGTGTGCATACGCTGCGGAGGAGCGGTGGGCGATCGGTGCCATCCAAGGCGCGAGGCCACCGAAATGCTCTCGCGTATCGAGACTTTGTCGTTGTAAACACTCGATTATTTGCGTGCCTGCCGGTCGACGGGCGTCGTTGGCACACACCGGATTGACCCGGATTGTCCGCACAAGCGGGCATTTTCCACACTGTGTGCGTCTCAATTGTGCTTCGGAAAGCACACCTACACGTCGAACGAATCACTTTGGCGTTGCAACCGTTGCGGCGTGGTCAGACCCTCCGTTATCCCCAGTCTCGAAGTCACGTCGAGGCCGTGAGCCGGGCAAGACTTCGGCTCAAGCCAACGGTTCGTTGGAAAAAAGTAAAGCCCTGCGTTCTGGGGCGGTGGCACAGCCACTAGCGTTGAGGAGTAGAGTATATGTTCGGGGGACTGAAACCCATCAGCACAGCGGCGCTTCTGGCAGCTGCTGTCTCGCTTGGCGGTGTATCCGCCCAAGCAGCAGATCTCGGCGGCAACTGCTGCGCAGATCTCGAAGAGCGTGTCGCTGAGCTCGAAGCAACGACGGCCCGTAAAGGCAACCGCGTCGTGTCACTCGAAGTTTCGGGTCACGTGCATCAGGCCATCATGTTCTGGGATGTCGAAGCCGGAGCAAACAGCGAGTCGAATGCTTACGTCGGCACGCCAAACACGTCGCGTTCGCGCTTCCGCTTCCGCGGTTCTGCATCGATCAGCTCCGACCTCGAAGCTGGCTTCCTGATGGAAATCGGCGTTCGGAGTAACGGCCTGTCGGCGACCGATCAGAACAACCCCCGCGTCGGTCAGGGCCTCGATATTCGTCACGAGGCGCTTTTCCTGCGTTCAAAAACCTACGGTACGGTCTGGCTCGGTCAGTCGAGTGAAGCGACCGAAGGTATTACCGAGATCAACCTCGGCGGTGCTTTGAACAACTCGCCAGACTTCAATCTCGCGGGCCCTGGCAGCATGTTGTCTGCCAATGGCAACGAAGCAGCCGATTTCGTTGGTGCGGCTGGCGAGCAAGCTGGTGAAGGCAACCGTACGGAAAACGTCCGTTATGTGTCGCCAACGCTCGCAGGTTTCATCTTTTCCGCATCGTGGGGCGAAGACGATGCATGGGCTGTCGCGCTTCGGTATGCCGGCGAGTTCGGCGCATTCCGCGTCGCAGGTGGCATCGGTTATAAAGACATCACCGATGCAGCGTCCGGTACACCGTTCAACACCAACGACGGCTACCAGTTCGGTCTCTCAGGTTCGATCATGCACACCCCGACAGGTCTCTACCTGACTGGCCAGTATGGTGAGAATGGCAACGACGTCACCGATGAGACCGATGACAACTGGTATGTCACCGGTGGTATCCGTCAAAACTTCTTCGGCGTCGGCAACACCAACATTTACGGTAAGTACGGCGAGTACAACCGCGAAATCGGTGCATTCGACGCGGAGTCTGAGGGCTATGGCGTCGGCATCGAGCAACGCATCGACGCTGCGGTGATGGATCTCTACGTTGTCTACAACCACTTTGATGGTGAGCAGACCAACGGTACGGACACAATCGAGGTCGACAGCGTCCTGGTCGGTGCACGGATCCAGTTCTAATCCGGTTGATCTGATCGGAACTGACGAACGATGAGACAGAAGGGGCGTCTGCTGAGGCAGGCGCCCCTTCTTTTTTCTTTGCGGGTCTCCTTTCGTGCGAGATGGCGGGTCGCGCGAGATGGCGGGCGCCCTGTGCGCGAGCTCATTCTGAAGTCGCTGACGACTGCGACGCTTTCCGAGATTGGGTGCGGGTGGGCCATCTTTGGCGCTCAGGCGCCAGTAGCGGCTGGCGGATCCACCGATACTTTAAGTGTATCAGTTTAGCCGGTTGGCGGAGCTTTGCTTTCATCTCGGTCGCGCCGTAGCGATTCTGGCTGACCTCTGTTTCACAAGCTCTGTTTGCTCGATCGTCCGGCTCCGGATCGCTCAAAGCCGGGTTGCACGGGGCGATTGTGGTAGACTTTATGGAACATTAGAGGAACAAACTGTTGCGTTCTGGTATTTTCGTGTCAAGTCAGCAACAGCGACATCAACGTTCATGTGTATTGCTGGTTGCGTGCTTTGCGTGGTCGCGAGTCTCGGACTAACGCTTGCCCATCGTAACGAGTTGTGCGGCTGAGCCCACCAGGGTTCATGTCTGATCTGATAAAGCCAGTTGGCAACGGATCAGGCTTGCAGGGAACTTGCCCGGCAACGCACCGCCGCACCGTTTCAGTCTCCGCGTCCCGTTAGCGTTTTGGTTCATCGCGTTCAGTCAGAGCTGCGAGCGCACACGCGCGTGCGTGCTGTTCTGTCTGAACACGGGCTGTCGCCGGGCAGCGCGTGATGTTTCCTGCGAAATAGCAACTCTCAAGTGGAGATCACTTATGATTGGGGGAATGAAAAAGACGGCTAGCCGTCTTGCCCTGGCAGCAGGCTTTGGCCTTGTTGCTTCTTCCGCCTTCGCGGCTGACCTGGGCGGCAATTGCTGCGCAGACCTCGAAGAGCGGATTGCAGAACTCGAAGCAACGACGGTTCGCAAAGGCAACCGCGTCGTTTCACTCGAAGTTTCGGGTCACGTCCACCAGGCCATCATGTTCTTTGACGTGGATGCCGGTGCGAACAGCGAGCGCAACGAGTACATCGGTACGCCGAACACCTCGCGGTCGCGGTTCCGGTTCAAGGGTGCGGCGAAAATTTCGTCTGATCTCTCGGCTGGTTACCTGCTCGAGATCGGTGTTCGCTCGAACGGCCTGTCCGCAACGGACCAGAATAACCCGCGGGTGAGCCAGGGCCTCGATATCCGTCACGAGGCGCTATACATCGACTCGAAACGCTACGGTCGGGTTTGGCTTGGCCAAACGGCCGAGGCGATTGAGGGCATCACCGAAATCAACCTTGGTGGCGCTCTGAACAACTCGCCAGACTTCCTGCTCGCAGGGCCTGGTAGCATGTTGTCGACGGCTGGAGCCGAGGCCACTGAGTTTGTCGGTGTGACCGGCGAGCAGGCTGGTGAAGGCAACCGTGTCGAGATGATCCGCTACATCTCACCAACATTGATGGGCTTTACGTTCAGCGCATCTTGGGGTGAAGACGACACGTGGTCCGTCGCTGGTCGCTACGCTGGCGAGTTCAACGGCATCCGCGTTGCTGGTGGTATCGGCTACAAGGACATCGTTGACGATGTTGCCGGTTCAGCCTTCAACACCAACGATGGTTACCAGCTCGGTATGTCTGCCTCGGTTCTTCACGTTCCGACCGGTCTCTACCTGACAGGTCAGTACGGTGAAAACGGTGACGACGTCCGTGACGAAACCGACCACAACTGGTACGTCACGGCCGGTATTGCGCGGAAGTTCATCGCTCTTGGCCGGACGAACATCTACGGCAAGTACGGCGAGTATGATCGTGACATCGGCACACTTACGTCGAACACGGCTGTTGCAGCTGTCAGTGCTGAGTCTCTTGGCTACGGTATTGGCATTGAGCAGAAGGTCGATTCTGCAGCCATGGACCTCTACGTGGTTTGGAACCACTTCGAGGGTGAGGCTTTCTCCACGGGCGGTCAGGTTGTCGACACGATCGACATTGACTCTGTTACTGTCGGTGCACGCATTCAATTCTAAGCGATCCGCTTAGCGATGGAACTCGAGAGAGGGGGCTTCGGTCCCCTCTCTTTGTTTGTGTACCGACTGTCCCCATCGCGGGCCAGTATGGCGGGGACACCACACACTTCTGAAAACGTTTTCACCGCCCTTTAACCGCTGTGGATGCATGGTTGAAGAGAGCTTACTTCACGTCCAGGTTCGAAGCGGCGGACCCAACCACAGGCGATGACCATGCGGGCGGTATTAATTGCATGCTTCATAGCGTCGGCGGCTTTTGCAGCCCCGGCTCATGCATTTGAAGAGCAGAAAACAGACGAGCCAACCGCGAAGACCGTGGCCGGGCTTCAGTCTGATGCCGCAACCAAGCCGTCTGGAAGCGAGACAGGCACTGCCATTCAGATCCCTGGGCTTGGGAAGCTTGGTGTTATTCCGAAGTTGGATTTCGGTCTCGATCTGCTGTACGGCACCCGGCAGTCAGCAACCGTGGAAGCGCCCGAGGTTGAAGCAGAAACCGATGACCTGCGCATTCGTGGTTCTATTCGACACCGCTTTTAACGTGAGCACCTTGGGAACCTGATCTTGCAGAGCCTGGCGGGTCAGCCTTTGCCAAGATTGAGGCAGGTGGCGTGGGATATCCCGTCGATATCCTTGCTAACCGCCCGCAGTTTTGATTTTTTGACTGACTAATTTGTGATCGCACCGCCACGTTCTACGGCAAACGTTGCCGGATCCGAAGGCAGAGATTTGATATCCCCTGAAAGAGACCGATGATGCTTTGTCATGGCCGACACACGCACCTACGCTTTTAGAAGTTCTGCGTGTTGATTCTCTCAAGCGAGGTTCCCATGCGCTTCTATCTGACTTTCCCGGTTGCGATCGGCTTTGCGGCTGCAACACTTGGCGGTTGCGCGAATGATCCAGGCCTGACGACAGCATCGGTCGTTAAGCCACCCGTCCCGGCTGCTGTTGTTGACCCGCAATGCGCAACGCTGCGTGATCAGATTGCGGCAGTTCAGGGCGAAGGCACGGTTGGTCGTGTTGAGCAGGCTGCGACCGGCGGCACAAAGACCGTTGTAATTAAGCGCGGTGCGTTGGCCAAAGTTGCTGAACTGAACCGCCTCAACTCTGAGTACCGGTCCAAGTGTTCGAACCCGTCTCTGTTGACGGCAACCGCAACGCCTGTTTCGACGGCTGCCACGGTCACAGCGACGACGGCAACTGCGGCGCAGACCGCTGCAACGCAGGCTGCGACGGCTGTTGCTCAACAGCGGGCTGCAACAGCGGCCAGAACGGCCGTTGCGAAAGCCACACAGTAGTTCGGGCTGTCGAACGACATAGTGGGTGCCTTAAGAGAAGCGCCTCGTGGCACGAACGCCGGTTCTGGTTGATCTGGACAAGATCACGCCAGACCGGTGTTTTTGTTTTCAAGTTGCAAGGCTACTCAGCCGCTTCACGCGTCCCGTCGGGATCGTGGTATCCGAGGTCCTCGTTGAGTTTATCGATGAGGTCGGCTGCGGCTTCCGGAATGTTGGTGCCGGGACCGAAAACAGCCCGGGCGCCTGCTTCGAACAAGGCATCGTAGTCGCCGGGTGGGATAACGCCGCCAACCACGATCAGGATGTCGTCACGCCCTTCTTTGGCGAGGGCTGATCGAAGCTCTGGCACCAGTGTTAGGTGTCCGGCTGCGAGCGACGAAACACCGACCACATGGACATCGTTTTCAACGGCTTGACGCGCGACTTCATCGGGCGTCGAGAACAGCGGTCCGATATCGACATCGAATCCGAGGTCGGCAAACGCGGATGCGATCACCTTCTGTCCGCGATCGTGTCCGTCCTGCCCAATCTTTGCGACGAGCAGGCGGGGGCGGCGACCATCGTCAGCCGCAAACGCCTCGACCTTGGCTTGGACGGCTTCAAAGCCTTCGCGCATCGCGCCCACCTCTGATCTGTAGACACCGACGACCGCTTTCGTTTCCGCGCGGTGTCGGCCGAAGACGTCTTCCAGTGCCTGGCTGATCTCGCCAACGGTTGCCATGGCTCGGGCTGCATCGACGGAGAGCACGAGCAGGTTGCCGTTTGCCTTCGCCCCGTTGCGCAACGCATCAAGCGCGCTCGAAACTTTGGCGTCATCGCGCTCGTCGCGAAGACGGGCGAGTTTGTCGAGTTGTTCCGCGCGCACCCGGTTGTTGTCGACCTTCAGGATTTCGATCTCCGCATCGTTCTCCGGCCGGAACTTGTTCACGCCGACGATGGTTTGCGCGCCGCTATCGATCCGGGCCTGCGTTCGGGCTGCCGCCTCCTCGATGCGCATTTTGGGAATACCGGCGTCGATCGCTTGGGCCATACCGCCGAGTTCTTCGACCTCGCAAATATGCTCCCAAGCTTTTGACGCGAGCTCATGCGTCAGACGCTCGACGTAAAACGATCCGCCCCAGGGGTCGGCGATCCGTGTGGTGCCGCTCTCCTGCTGCAAGACAAGCTGCGTATTGCGCGCAATCCGCGCCGAGAAATCCGTCGGCAGTGCGAGCGCTTCGTCGAGCGCGTTCGTGTGCAGCGATTGGGTATGGCCCTGCGTTGCAGCCATCGCCTCGACGCAGGTGCGCACCACGTTGTTATAGATATCTTGTGCCGCAAGCGACCAACCCGATGTCTGGCAGTGCGTCCGAAGCATCAGAGACTTTTCACTCTGCGGCTTGAACTCGTCCTGGATCAGCTTGGCCCACAGCATGCGGGCGGCGCGCATCTTGGCGACTTCCATGAAGAAATTCATGCCAATCGCCCAGAAGAACGACAGGCGCGGGGCAAATTTGTCGATTGCCAAGTCGGCTGCAACACCGGCGCGCGCGTATTCGACCCCGTCGGCGAGGGTATAGGCCAGCTCCAGGTCGGCCGTCGCGCCCGCCTCCTGCATGTGATAACCGCTGATCGAAATCGAATTGAACTTCGGCATGTGAGCCGACGTGTAGGCAAAGATATCCGAGATGATCCGCATCGATGACTGCGGCGGATAGATATAGGTGTTGCGCACCATGAACTCTTTTAGGATGTCGTTCTGGATCGTGCCTGAAAGTTTGTCCGCCGAGACACCTTGTTCTTCGCCGGCCACAATAAAGAGCGCCAACACCGGAAGAACGGCGCCGTTCATGGTCATCGAAACCGACATACGGCTGAGATCGATGCCGTCGAACAGCGTGCGCATGTCGTAGATGCTGTCGATCGCGACACCGGCCATGCCGACGTCGCCTTTCACGCGCGGGTGGTCGCTGTCGTAGCCGCGATGCGTCGCAAGATCGAAGGCAACCGAAAGCCCTTTTTGCCCCGCTGCAATGTTGCGCCGATAAAAGGCGTTGCTCTCTTCGGCGGTCGAGAACCCAGCGTATTGCCGGATGGTCCAAGGCCGGGTCACGTACATGGTCGGATAAGGGCCGCGTGTGAAGGGAGCGACGCCAGGCCAACCATCGATCGTGCGGAGACCGTCCAAATCATCCGGCCCATAGCCGGGTTTGACTGCAATACCCTCTGGCGTCTGCCAGGTTTCACCACCTGACCCCAAAGCTGCCGCATCGGGACACTGCCAAGGGACGTTCGTGAAATCGGGCAGGGCACTCATATCGTCGGGCTCCGGTCTCGACCTGAAGAATTGGGCTCCAGCAACGGGCGCAACGCTCGATCCGTCGCTATCCGCACCACGCTAGCGCTTTGATGGTAGCAGGTTTGTTGCGTGTCGCGCACGCGGTGCTTTCGAAGGTCATCGCCGTCAGCCATCTGGCGGTCAAGGCCGATCAATGCCCGTTCAACGTGGGGGTTGAGCAGACCTGTTACGACTTTCTGGAGCGCCCCGTCGGTTGCTTGGCTGCCGGAGGCGACGTCCCAGACGTCTTTTTCGCCGAAGCGGGGCGTTTTTCGAGTTTCTCGATCCGCGTTTCCAGCCGCGCCAGACGTTTGGTAAGTGCGACGAACTCGAGACTCCGGCTCGCCTCGGCCTTCGCAAGGGTCAGGAAATCGCCTTCGAGCGACGTAATCCGGCCCTCGAATCCGCCGAGGCGGCCGTCAATCTGGTCGACCGTTCCGCGAATGTGTTCCAGGTGTTCGAGGATCAGTGAGGGATCAGCATTGGGCATGCAAATATGAACCGTACTCAGCAACGCACTGGTCGTCGTTGTAAGTGGTTGGACTTAACCCGACGCCAGGATGTTGTTTAGAACACCAGGCTTTAGATGAGAACAAAATTAGTACGAAACTTCTCTGAAACGGTGCTGCTCTAATCTTGAAAAAGATCTCTGCGCAGAAAAGTTGAGATAAATCAGATAGCGCGCGGGCGCCGGATCCATTGTCTGAAACGAAAGGCGAGTCGAGCGCCGATCCGCGCAACCGACTTGGGTGTCGGCTGACGTGAAAACGGAAACGCTCTTTCGTCTGCTTGGGCGGCGGACGCTGCGTCAGTTGACCCCGAGTGCGGCGTAAATCTCCTGCAATGACGCGATGGCATCGCAGCCAGCGTAGACGAACTGGTTTACGGCCGCAGACGTCAGCTCGGGTATCGCGCGACCTGCAACCATGACGTGTGTCGCGCCAGCGGATTGCAACGCCTGTGCGGTCGCATCGCCGAGCAAAGCGTAGCTTTCGTCCGTACCGCAAATGCAGGCGGCCGCGCACCCGCTCTTGGCAAATGCAGCGCCAACGTCCTGCGTTTGGTGGAATTCGGCGCCCGGGTTGACGGCTTCAATGCCGCCCGCTGCCAAAAAGTTCGTGATCCAGGTGGCCCGCGCGCCGTGTTCGGCAAGTGAGCCGAGGCCTGCAAGAAACACGCGTGGCGGCTCCTGTGCTGCCCGCGCACGGGCGCGCAAGTCTTCGAAAGGCTCGGCCAATCGGATCGAGGGCAAATCACCGACCGTCACGATGGCATCCGGCGGCGGAAAGAGATCAGACCGTGTTGATCCGCTCACGAAAGCGGCTGTCAGGTCCGCAAAACGCATGTCGGGGTCCCCAGCGCGCTTGCGCGGGAGGCCGCGGCGCGGGTCTGGCGCCACGTCAAAGGTCTGAACCGGCGGCTCATCCAGCAGCGGATACGAGCTGGTGCCGGTGATGGGCGTTTTGCCTTTGGCAACCGCATCAAGCCGGCGGGCTCTGAGCGTTGCAATCTCAGCTTGCAGCGTGCCGGCCTCCAAAGTCTGAACAATGCCGCCGTCGCTTTCGATCCTCTGAAATGCGTCCCAGGCTTTGGCGCACAACGCGTCTGTCAGATCGGCCAGCGCGCCGGAACCGGCCGCTGGATCCGCGACACGCCAGAGATTGCTCTCTTCAGCGAGTATCAACTGCAGGTTGCGGGCAACACGTCTGGCGTGAGCTGTCGGCAGCCCATGTGTCAGCGTATGGGGCAGGACAACCAAGCTGTCGGCACCGCCGATACTCGCCGTGAAGCCCGCAATCGTCGCGCGCAGCATGTTCACGCTCGGGTCCTGTCGCGTCATCATCCGCCAAGCGGTCTCCGCGTGAACCGGGACCGGCTGGGTTGGAAGCCCAGACGCCTGCTGCACCCGCGACCAGAGGGTTCGAAATGCCCTCAACTTCGCCAAACCGAGGAACTGGTCGGTATCTACAGCGAACGTCCAGCCGATCATGCGATCGCTCATCGCGGGCGGGATCCCATGCGGCTCAAGTGCGCGCATGTAAGAAACACCGATCGCCAGTGCGGCGGCGAGTTCGTGGACTTCACCAGCACCGGCCTCGTGGAAGGGGCGAGTATCGGCTGCAAGGAACGGTCCGCGGTACCCTTTGGCCGTCAGCGTTGAGACGGTTTCGGCAAGCCTTCGGCCGAGCTCTGGCCAGTCTGCGGGGAGTGCGCCGAGCGTCACGAGCGATCCAATCGGGTCGAGCGCGAAATCGATGTCCAAATTGGCGGGGCTATGGCCCCGTCGGTCAACGAGCGCTGCGACCGTTGCAGCATTGATGCGACCGGCCGGCGCTGGCTCAATGCGCAGCCGGATCATATCGAGACCAACGCCTTTGAGTGAGCGATCGAGAGCTTGCACATCATCGCAACCAAGGCCGAAGCCACGCGCCGCATGGCTTGCTGGGAAGACCAGCGACAAAAGATCAGCGCCGCCTTCGAGGTCGCTCAAAACAAGCGCGTTTGCGATGTCCGGATCCGGATGGTCAACGCGCGCGCCGATCCGCCAAGGCGCATCCGGTGTCAGGCGCGCAACCGGTTTGTCGTCACGTGCGCGGGCGTAAACGGGCTGTAGCGCAATGCCGTCGATTGTCTTTGAAACGAGCTTCGCGTCGAAGTCTGCACCATTCAGCGTCGCCGCCGCGAGAGCCCGCCATTGGGCCTGATCAGACCGCGCAAAACCGTCGAAGTGGAGGGCCTGGTCAGCGTCTGGCGAATGCGTGTCTGACACGTTGGTCATAGGGTCCTGGCCTGAGGTCTCTTAAAGCGATCGGGCGCGCAGCAGCGCGGTTGGTGCGACCATACGGAAATCGCCATCTTACGCTATCCGTCTCGTGGTGGACGTCGGAACCAGGCCTTGGTTCGGCTCGCAGGGCTCGGCATGCTCTTAGAACGTTTCCAGCCGCCTGACGGAAATCCGGCCGAGCCGCCAGGCAAAGATCCAACTTGTGCTAGCCATCAGGTCGCGTCCGAAGGTGCGTGAAGAACGCCTTGTCGTGGCACTGAATTTAATTTTAACCAAATCATGGGCTCGGCGTCGCTGATCGGGCCCATGAGGGTCGACGCGGCGTTGCTCACGTGGTTTGTCAAAGTGGAGCGTAGTCTTGCGACGTTGTGGGTGGTGTTGATGTTCCGGTTGTTTGTCGGTCTTCTTGTGGCGTGTTTTTCCGTTTCGATTGCCATCGAGAGCGCTGACGCGAAGAAGCGCTACAAAAAGAAACGCTGGAGCCACAAAGCAAAGATCGTCGATATCAAGCTCGGCGTTCCGGCCGGCACGATCGTCATCGTCAACAACGAACGGCGCCTCTATTACGTCCTGAACGACCGTCAGGCCAAGCGATATCGCGTGGCCGTTGGTGAGCGGATTGAGCTCTGGACCGGGAAAACGTTTGTGTCAGCCAAGCGCGAAAATCCCGATTGGCACCCGGTCGATGGCTCTGGAAAGGTCAAAGGCGGCACGCCGGGCAATCCGCTCGGCAAGCGTGCGCTGTATCTCGACTGGTCGCTTTTACGCATTCACGGCACGCCAAGCCGTCGGTCGATTGGTTCGGCTGTCTCAAACGGCTGCATCCGGATGTACAACGAGGATGTGATCGACCTGTTTGAGCGCGCCCACATCGGCGCACCCGTTATCGCCGTCAACCGGCGCCGCGATGTCTGGAAGTTTCGTAACAAGGAATTTACCGGCAAGCTCCCGGCCTGGCGCGGCCAGAAGGAAGCCTGGAAGCAACGTGATCTCGAAAAGCGCCTGGAGCGACGCCTGGGGCGGCAGTTGGCGCGCCGCGGTGGACAGCGATCGCGGAGCCAGGCCCGCCGGTCAGGCCGCGCAACTGACCGGACGGTCAGACGTCGGTGGCGCTCGAGTAATCAGCGTCGCAGTTCGCGCGTCCGCTACTAGGTTTGTTGAGCTTCGATGACCTCGCGTAGACCCGGCGTGTGACAATCACGCCCTAATCTGCGCGGTCTGGGAGATCGTTGTTCGGAAATGACCCAGCAATCCAATCCCAGCGCACCCGTTGACGTGTCAGCCAACGGTGATCAAAGCTTCTCGCCAATTGATAGCGCCGCGGCGTCAGACACCCTCCGTGTTTTCTTCGACGGCAGTTGCCCGCTCTGCCGAAGCGAAATCGCCTTTCTCAAGGCGCGCGATCGGGATCAGAAACTTGATTGCGTGGACATCTCGGACCAATCGCCGGAGGCGGAGGTTGCGCCCGGGCTCCGTCAGTCCGACGCGATGGCGCGTATGCACGTGGCGCATCCCGATGGTCGGTTGGCGAGTGGGGCTGACGCGTTTCTTGCGATGTGGTCACGCATCCCGATGCTGAGACCTTTCACCCACGTCTTTTCGATACCGCCACTCCCTTGGGTGATGGAGCGCGCGTATCGCGGGTTCCTCCGCATCCGACCGCGCATGCAGGCCTGGGCCAAAAGGCGTGAGGCGCGGTCCTAGCTTGAGGCCACGGCCCCTTGGCTCCACACCACCGAGCGTTGATGGCTTGCACACCATCGCGCGTGGCATCAAGCAGCCCGCGCCGGTTCGGCCCCTTTGGCGTTTTCGACCCAGCCAGCGATCTTTTCACTCGCAGGTGCGGGCCCGTCTCTGAGAATACGCTGGCCCTCACGGGTCGCTGCATACCGTAAAATGTCAGCCATAACTTGCGACGGGTCGGTCTCGGCAATTTCGGAAGCTGTCTCGTAGCCTGCGCCAACCAGCAACTGAGCATGGGTGCCACGCAACCAGGGTACCGTCAGAACCAACCGTGTCTGCGTTTGCCAAGCCGCCACTGTTCGGGGCTTGATGTGCCGCGCTTCGACGAGATCGGCGACCGTTTCAGCATCTGCTGCGAGAAGATCGCGGACCGTTTCAAGCCCTATGGAACGCAGCCGGTCTGCTGTCCGTGGCCCGATGGATGGGGCGTCGACAATGTCGTCATCGATCGCAAGATAGAACCGTTTCGCTTCAGTCGCCCGCGCGTCCTCACGCTTGGGGAGGGATGCCGCGGAATGGTGGCGATCATCGCGCGGCGGACGGCGTTTGGTCTGGCGTTCTGAGCGTGATCGGGTCCAGCTTCCCCACCGTGAACCGCCTTCGCGCGGGTCATATGCACCACGGTTCCCGCGCCGCTGACGCCAAAGGCGCGTCAACGCGGTTCGTTGCGCGCCGATTGAGCGGCTTTGCCGTGCCGTTCGTGCGAGCCGGCTGCTGTCTCGCCAAAGCCGACGCGGCTGCCGCGATCCGCGCTCTGAGCGACGGTTCGATGAGCGCGCGGTGGTTGTTTGGCTCGCCGTTTCAGCGGCTATTGAGCGTTCAGGGGAGCGTTCAAGGTTGAGCTCGGCCTCGCTGGTGTGTCGGGTCAGATCGTGCTGGCGGATCAGCGGCGGCGCATCAGGCAGCAGATTACGTCCACGAACGCGGTGCCGCTTGGCTTGAAGCTCGGCGTCAGCAGGGGGCTCTCTTAGAAGTTCCGATCCGCCGTCAGCGCCATCTGCTATATCTACAGGAGCCTGGTTGAACACATGCGACGCCTTGGCGGTATCTGCCAAACGCGCTGAGCGGTCCGCTGAAAGCGCGCGCTCAATCCCATCCAGTCGGTTTGCGATGGATGAGAGAGCTTCAGCCGTCGTCAGTTGTAAGATGCGCAGCTGATCTTTCAGCTCGACCAAGTCTTGGCTTTGCCCATCGGCGTCGACGACCTGCGCAAGAATGAGCGCGAGTTCGGCCGACGTCACGCCAGCTGTCGTCGTGTCAACCGGTGTGGCTTGAGCGTTGTCTTGCATGCCATTGCCAAGCGTGGCGGCGACGGTGCCTGTCTCAGATGCCTCTCCGGTATCCCGCTTGGTTGTTTCCGTTTGACGCCGGGCCGCCGCGGTCGCGCTTCTGACCGGTGGTGTTGCCGTGCCTGTAATGTGGGCCGCGAACAAGCGGGCTGCGTCTGTGTCCGGCGCTGTCCGGCGGAGCCAACCAAGGAGATGCGGAATGGTGATATTTGTCCAACTGCCGAACCGCGCCGCCTCACTCAGTTCAGCGCGCGCCCGCTCAGCGTCAAAAGCAACATCGCTCGCGTCGCTTGGGAGTGCCGTCAAGGCACGTCGAAGCGCGCGGGGATCGACGCCCAAGTCAACCAGATCGGAGGCGACGCTAATCATGCGAGCGAGCGCCATGATCACGTCGCGCCAGAGCACTGTTTTGCGGCCAGCTTCATTCGCGTGGCGGCGGGCCTCGTCAAAGACCTCCAACACGTGCCCGTCGATACGAGCCGTTTGATGCTCGGTTGGAGGCACCGGCCCCAAAGCTGGACCGCGCTGAGATGCAATGGTGTTCGCATCGAAAGGCTGCGTATCGGCCATCTGATTGCAGCAATGACATCGCACCATCGAACTGGTCCCCTGTTGCGCCGGACATGCGCTCCCCCCGATCCTTTAGCCGACTCGTTGCTTCGCTTTGATGCTGCCCCGTGGATAACGCGCAAAGACGTGCCGGTTTGATTGGCCGGTGTGGTTGGCCGCTAGCGGAAAACGCGCGGACATCGTACGACTGGCGGAGGATAAGACTTCGCGGTTAGAGCACCGATCAGGCAATGGGCCGGCAACAGATGTGGCGTCGGCTGTCTCCGGCGTCTTGATGAAAAGAAGGTTCGA
>JBCBWG010000005.1:0-30354 GCA_039817205.1 Pseudomonadota bacterium | reverse complement strand
CCTTCAAGGTAGATCGCGACGCCCACGGCCGCGAGCGGAACGGCAACCGCCCCGATGATATCCGGCAGCCGCGAAAGGATGCGGACCGCGAAGGTGTCAATGCCGACAATCGCAAAGTTCGTGAACCAACGCCGCGATCGTGGCGCACTCAGCTGGCGCTTTGGTATCGCAACCTCAAGCAGCGCCATCGCAACGAGAACGCCGGCGAAGATACCGAAGCGAAGGACCGGCTCCGAAATTTCACCGAAAATTTGCATGGGAAGCCTCGCGCAAGTTGGCCGTTGGTAAGATCTTGAGCACCAATCATATGCAATTTTCTGAACACATGGGCTCACAGCCGCGTTAACGCGACGTTTTGGGCCGAAAAACGCAAACCTGTCACTTCAATGCCGACACACTAGAGGCGGGCCCAAAACGATCGGATGCGGCCCCAAACGCGGCCGGTCGGGCCGATCCGCCTTACGACTTCACTGGTTCGGAAATCAGCGCAAGGCCAACGACCCCGCCAATAATCATCGCGAGACACCCGAGCTTCGCGAGCGTGAGGCTTTCGCCGAACACACAGATCCCGATTGCAGCTGTCAGCGCGGTCCCGGCGCCCGACCAGATCGCATAGGCAATCGACAGCTCAATATGCTTGAGCGCAAGCGCGAGGCCCGCCAGTGCAAGGCCATAACAAACGAAAACGCCAAGGGATGGTGCGAGCACCGTCAGCCCTTGCGACAACTTCATGAACGTCGAGCCCGCCACCTCAAGGATGATCGTGAGCGTGAGCAGCAACCAGCCCATCCGTCTCTCCCCGCCATGCAACGCAGCGATTGCCGCGTGGCTTTCGTCCAACAACGCCTATGCGCGCCGATCGAGCCAGTCGGTCAGACGACCCATCGCCTCGCTCAACTGATCCGGCGATCGCAAGTAACAAAGCCGCAAAAATCCTTCCCCGCCCGGCCCGAAAGCTGACCCCGGCGCGATGCCGATCCTGGCCTCGTCGACGAGCTTGAGCGCGGTGTCGAGTGAGTTCGTTTCCCCCTCGATGCCGAACAGCAAATAGAATGCGCCGCGCGGTGGAGCGAAATGCAGATCATTTCGGCCTCGAAGCGCATTGCACACGATCTCACGACCGGCAGCGGCGCGTGCGATCTCGCCCGCGGCAAACGTTTCCCCGTCCGTAAGCGCGACGCGCGCAGCGGGCTGGTGGAACGTCGGCACCCCGGACGTGTTGTATTGGATTAGGTTCTCGATCGTTTGACCGAGCTCGGGCGGCGCCTGAAGCCAGCCCATGCGCCAGCCTGTCATCGCCCAGTTCTTCGAGAACGTTTGCACGAAGAGAATCCGATCTCCCGGCTCTCGCAACGTCTGAAAACTTGGCGCCAGGGCATCATCGTAAAAGAACCGTCCATAGATCTCGTCGGCAATAATCCAAATGCCCTTTGCACGGGCGAATTCCAGGATTGCGCGAAGTTGAGCTTCTGAGGCTGTCCACCCCGTTGGATTCGAGGGTGAGTTGATGAAGATCGCTCGGGTCTTCGGACTGCACGCATCAAACAGACGATCGATATCGAGCGTCCACTCCTGCTCGAACTGCATGGGCACGTAGTTGACGACACCGCCGCGGGCAAGAATGGCACCTTCGAAATTGGGCCAAGCGGGTGCCGGCACGACGACCTCATCGCCCTCACCGATGATGAGCTGGACCGCCAGCTGGATTGCCTGCATCCCGCCGCACGTCAGGAAGAAGTCCTCATCCGAAAACGGACGCCCGTAGAGCGAAGTAAAGTAGGCGGCCAACGCCTCTCTTACTTCGGGCATGCCCCGTTGGTAGGTGTAGAACGTCTTGCCTTCGGCCAGCGCTTGTGACGCTGCATCGGCAATAAACGAGGGCGTCGGCTTATCACCTTCACCGGCCCACAGCGGAATGAGCCCCTCGCGGGTCCGGCCATAGTTGAAAACTTTCACGATGCCGCTTTCTGGCGCCGAACGCGCGCTCGGCGTCAACGCATCAAGCATTTGAGACATGTCTGGGCTCCGACGGGCAGGGACAGCGAAGTTCCTGGGACTTGAGGATGTTAAAGCGTGGTTTAGACCGGGCGGTCGTCAGCACATAGCGCATCCGACGGGAACGCTCACCCCGAACGGCATTTGCGGTCAATCGCGCCAGGTTAAATTCTCTGAATGATCAGCATCAACGGCGCTCAAGGCGCACCCGACGCCAAGCAACAACGACGGGCGTCCCGGCATGGGATCACTCGAAATTGCTTGAGCCGAAGGGACGAGCACCTTGTTACGGCGCAACCCGACCGCCTAGTTTCCGGGGAACCGCCATCGAAGCAGATCAGCGACCGATCGTTCAGGACCAACTCATCTTTGCGCCAGTTCCAAACAGTCTCCTTGCCGCTGGCTTTCGGTGTCGCCTCTATGGTCGCGCTCGCTGCACTGTACGCCGGGCTGGTTCATGCGTCGCATCGCGCGCAAGGGGTCGCGGCATTCAACGAGGTCGCCCCCGTTTTCCAATCGCCCCGTTGCATGAACTGTCATCGTTCCGATCTGCCGCGCGTCCGCGAAGATGGGCGCGATCATGTTCCCCGCGTGCGGCCGGCCAGTGATGGTGCTGGCGAAGGCGGCGAACGTTGCACGATCTGCCATCGCGATAACAACAACCCGATCAGTCGCATCCCGGGTGCGCCACATTGGAAGATGCCACCCTATGAGATGAGCTGGGACGGTCTTGAGGCAGCCGACATTTGCGCGAACCTCAAGGATCGGCGCTTCAACGGCGACAGAAGCCTAGCGGAAGTGCTGGCGCACGTCGAAAAGGATGCCGTGATCGCCTGGGCCTGGACGCCGGGTTCGGATCGCTCGACGCCGCCTGTTCCATTTGATGCGTTCAAAGAGCGGCTCGCACGGTGGATATCGCTCGGCGCACCGTGTGCGGACTAACCGGAACGTCGGCACTGAAAGAACGTGCCCTGGAAACCCGTCCCTGTAGACTCATCGGGCTGTCTCCGCGTCTTTCAAATGTCGCCACCTTTCCAGTCCTTAAGTCTGTCAAAGGCACCGCTTCGGTTAAGATGGGCGGCCGAAATCTGATCCAGCTCCACGGAGGTTCCATGTTCAAACTCACCGTGAACGACCGCACGCACGAGGTTGACGTCGACGACGACACGCCCGTCCTTTGGGTCTTGCGCGATGAACTCCACTTAACAGGCACGAAGTTTGGCTGCGGCGTCGCCGCATGCGGCTCGTGCACCATCCACGTTGATGGATCACCCACCCGGTCCTGTCAGCTCACCGTGAGCGATGCCGTCGGCTCAGACATCCGCACGATCGAAGCCGTCGATGGACCGGTCGCGCGTGCCGTCCAAGCGGCGTGGCGGGAGCTCGACGTGGTCCAGTGTGGCTACTGCCAGTCTGGGCAAATCATGCAAGCCATCGGTCTCCTCACAAACAACAAGGCCCCAACGGACGAAGACATTAACGCCGAGATGGGTGGCAACGCCTGTCGCTGCGCTACGTACCAACGCATCCGCGCGGCCATCCACGCGGCAGCCAAGAAGCTGGAGGCCTGAGCCATGACCATTCAAGCTTCAAGACGTGCCGTTCTCGCGGGAACCGCTGCAACCGCCGGCGCCCTCTACGTCGGCTTTGGCCGCGCAGGCGAAGCAGCAGCCTCAGCTGCCTCTGAACTCGTGCCAAACCCTTTTGTGAAAGTTGGTGCCGACGGCCGCGTGATCGTCATCGCGAAACACTTCGAGATGGGCCAGGGCACCTCGACCGGCCTCGCAACCCTGGTCGCAGAGGAACTGGACGCCGACTGGGACGCGGTCGACGTCGCATTCGCGCCAGCGAACACGCCAGTCTACAAAAATCTCGCATTTGGCGCACAAGGCACGGGTGGCTCGACCGCGATTGCGAACTCGTACGAGCAGTACCGCACCGCAGGCGCCATGGCGCGCGACCTTCTTGTGCGCGCCGCAGCCGAGATGTGGTCTGTTCCCACTCGCGAGATCAAAGTCGCCGATGGGCAGATCACACATCCCTCCGGCAAGTCGGCTGGCTTCGGCGAGCTCGTCGGAGAGGCTGCGAAACTCTCTCCGCTTGAGAAGCCGAAGCTCAAATCAGAAGCCGAGTTCAAGTTGATCGGGAGCAAAACCACCCGACGCAAAGACAGTGCTGCCAAGACAGACGGCACGGCGATGTTTGCGATCGACGTGAAACGGCCGGGAATGCTGTACGCGGTTATCGCGCGACCGCCCGTGTTCGGCGGCACCGTGAAGTCGTTCGACGATACAGCGACGCGCGCCATTCGGGGCGTCGAAGACGTCAAGCAGACGCCACGTGGGGTGGTGGTTTACGCGAAGAACACGTGGTCTGCCATCAAAGGTCGTGCCGCTCTCAAAATTGAGTGGGATGAAAGCAAGGCCGAGACGCGATCATCGGATGAGATCCTCGCTGAGCATAAAGCAAGCCTCGATCAGCCAGGGCTTGTCGCCAAAGATGCGGGCGACGCCGCCGCTGCACTGAAGTCGGCTGCCAAAACGATTGCAGTTGACTTTGAGTTCCCGTTCCTCGCGCACGCGCCGATGGAGCCGGTCAATTGCGTGATCGCGTTCAAGGATGGGAAAGCCGAGCTTTGGGATGGCTGTCAGTTTCCATCGATGACGCAGCCGACCGTCGCCGGTATTCTTGGGATCAAACCTGAAAACGTAACGATCAACACGGTGTATGCCGGTGGCTCGTTCGGCCGCCGAGCCGTGCCTTACGCCGATTATCATGCGGAAGCGGCGTTTGCCGTAAAAGCAATCGACGGTCGCGCGCCGGTCAAGTTGATTTGGACCCGCGAAGATGACTTGCACGGCGGCTGCTATCGCCCGGCTTACGCGCATCGGATTGAGGCTGGCATTGACGCGGATGGAAACCCGACGGCCTGGGTGCACAAGCTCGCAGGCAAATCAATTCTCGTTGGGACCATATTCGAGAAGATGCTTGTGAAAGACGGCGTGGACGCAACGTCGGTCGAAGGCGCGTTTAATCTGCCCTATGCGATCGAGAATACGCGCGTCGATATTCGGAACAGCAAGACCCAAGTGCCAGTACTCTGGTGGCGCGCGGTCGGGCACACCCACACGGCCTACTCGACCGAAATTGCGATCGACATGCTCGCCGAACAGGCGGGCGTCGATCCGGTAGCGTTCCGCCGCAAGCTGCTCGCCAATCATCCGCGCCATCTCGGCGTTTTGGAATTGGCGGCTGCCAAGTCCGATTGGGGCCGGCCCCTGGGCGAAGGTCGTGGGCGCGGCATTGCGGTCCACGAAAGCTTTGCAAGCTTTGTGGCGCAAGTGGTCGAAGTCTCGGTTCGCGACGGCGACATCAAGATCGATCGCGTCGTCTGCGCCGTCGACTGCGGTCGCGTTGTGAACCCGGATATTGTCGCGGCACAAATGGAAGGTGGTGTCGGCTTTGGTCTTGGCGCCGTGATGCGCAACAAGATCACAATGACCGATGGCCGCGTCGACCAGAACAACTTCCCCGACTACGAACCGCTGCGGATCGACGACATGCCAACGGTGGAGACGCATATCGTGCCATCCACAGCGGCGCCAACGGGCGTCGGCGAACCCGGCGTGCCACCCGCTGCACCTGCACTTGCCAACGCAATCTTCGCGGCGACCGGCAGACGCATCTTAAAACTCCCGATGACAGACGAAGGCATCTCGTTCGCCTGAGTTCGCCCATCGGTCGCGATTGAGCAGCGTCGGTCGCAGCCCTGAACCAATGAACCTCTCTCGCGTCCCGCGGGAGGGGTTTTTTTGTTTGCGCTGAGGACACGAACGCGACGCAACCGGTCACGAACGCATTGCAAAGACCACGAACAAAAACAGCGCAATCAACACGGCTGGAATAGCGAGCAGAATTGAAATCAAGGCGAGCATCTGCGCACGCGGGCTCGTTGGCTTTTCCTTCGGATCATGAGGATCCTGACCCAAACCATTTCCAGTATTCGCCATAAATCGCCTCCCAGTCGCTGCCCGTCCTTTGTCCGTCACGTCTCGGTCTGACCGGCAGCTACACCCTCAGCGACCTCAGCGGACTCTGTGGCCTCTGTGGCCTCTGTGGCCTGGGCCATCGTCTCTGCAGCCAATGCCCGTGGCGCATAGAGCGGCTCCATCACGGCACCGAAAGCACGGATTTCTTCGAGCTTCTGTTCAAATGCCGACCAGTCATCGTGCTCGGCGATCGGTGCCCAGATCCGTTCAACATCATCGATCAGCATTGTGACCGGCTGCCCATCAAAGGCGCGCCGATCCGTTTCGCCCGTTTGCAAGCTCGGATGAGCTGGAAGCGCTTCGAGTGCGTCGATCACCGCGCTCCATTGTGCGTTCGTAAGCTCGTCGAGCGACGGGCTCCGGCTGCGACGCGCCGCGTCACGTCCCCCACCAAACAAATCAAAGAACGTCTGCTCAAATGGCAGTTCGGTTTGATTGAGCGCGGTATAAAACGCCTGCACGCACGCGAACGCTTCCGGCTTGGTTGCCGCGGCCGGATCGCAGCCGAGCCGCGATAGCGTCATCTGCGTCAAACGAAATTCAAAGGCCGCATTGAACTGGTTCAACGCATCGACGAGCGCAGCCTCGGTTGTGAACGGCAGGAGACAGTCGGCCAGTCGTTGCAAGTTCCAATGCAAGGCACCGGGTTGACGCGCAAAGGCATAAAGCCCGGTCTGGTCGAAGTACGCGGCTGTGAACCCCGGCTCGAACTCAGGCAAAAACCGCCAGGGCCCATAGTCAAAACTTTCACCGGTGACAACGGTGTTGTCCGTGTTGAGCACACCGTGAACGAAGCCAGCTGCGAACCATTCGGCCGCTTGCTGAGCGACGGCAACCGTGACGTGCCGGAACAGGCTTGCAACAGGATCGTCATCGGATGCCGTTTCCGGCCAATAGGTCTCGATCGTGTAATCGATCAAGCGCTTGACGTTGTCACTCTCGCCGCGAAACGCGAGCCGCTGAAACGAACCGAAGCGCACGTGGCTGTGCCCGAGCCGAACCAACACACTCGCGCGGGTCGGCGACGGCTCATCGTGCCGGTGCAAGTTCTCGCCCGTCTCGATCAGGCTAAACGACTTCGACGTGTTCACGCCAAGCGCTGTGAGAAGCTCAGTCGCGAGCACCTCTCGCACGCCCCCCTTTAACGTGAGACGACCATCGCCGTCCCGTGAGTACGGCGTCTGACCGCTCCCTTTGGTTGCGAGATCGAGAAGCCGACCGGTTGCCGCTTCGCGCACCTGCGCAAACAGAAACCCACGGCCGTCACCGATATCCGGATTGTAGTGGCGGAACTGATGGCCGTGATATCGGAGCGCGAGCGGCTTGGGCAGATTGTCCGGCAGAGGCTCAAAGCGACCGAAATGCGCAATCCACGCGTCATCCGATAACGAGTTAAGGCCAATCGTCGAAGCCGCGCGATCGTTCCGGTACCGAATACGATGCTTTGGAAACGCGGCGGGTTCGACCGCATCAAAGAACGCATCTCCTAGCGTGGCATGCCTCGGATCCGGTACGTATCGCTCGTTCGTTGGCATGCCGAATGCGGCTCCTGTTGCCGATTGATTTTACGCTCGGACGATCGCGATGCGGCTGGCGCCCGCCTCAAACACGATTGAGCCGGTGGTGTAAAAAACAAATGGCGTCATGGATTTGTTCTTTCCCTCAGCCGGTGGAGTTTGACGCGCGGCGGTGACGTCGTATCACAAAGCGCTGCCAACCGGTGGCTTCGGCGGTTGCGGTTGTCCGAACGGTGCATCGCCAAGCCCCTCAGCCACGGCGACGGAGCGTGTGCTTGCGCGTTTATCCAGCGCCTGTGCCACGTCTTTCAGCGACGGGTAGTCCGCGACATCGAACCAGCGATCCCGCGTTGGCGGGTAGATGGCGGACCATCTCAGCAACGCGCCGAGGTAAAGGGCAACCACCGACGGCGGCGCGAACACGGACGGCTCGGCGCGCGCGGCTGCGTCCAGTATTTCGTAATGGCGCTGGAGACGCGTCACGATCCGATCATGGTGCGCATCGCGTGCACCCGACGGGACGAACTGATCCGGGTAAAAGATACGGTTCAGGTCGGGGTGGACCGTGTTGGAAAGAAAGAACAACCAGCGCAGGAAGCCACCGCGCGTGGCGTCGGTCGGCAACGGACCCAACCCGGCCTGCGGATGGGTATCGACGAGCCAAAGGAGACAGGCGCCAGTTTCTGAAATGACACCGTCGGGCGTCACCAAGGTCGGGATTTGGCCGGTCGGATTGAGCGCGAGATACTGGGTTGACTTCTGCGCCTGCACCGATCGATCGACGAGCACCATTTTGTGCGGAACTGCGGCTTCCTCAAGTGCCAGACGCACGATGAGGGACGCGTTGTCCGGCGCGTAGTACAACTGGAGCATGGAACACTTTCACCGATCCAAACGCCCACCGATCCAAGCGCCGTTCCAGGGTCCTGCATGACCAGTGCCCGGGAACGACTTGGGTCCGCTTACTGCCGTCTGAAACAGACGTGATTAGGCAGGGACGATTTTGCCTGGAAGTGAGTTCACGGTCATCGTGTCCTTCTCGCGGAAGTGCACGACGGACCGGATCGATTCACCCGACTTCAACAGATCAAAGGCTGTGTTGATCTGATCATGCGTCATGTGGTGCGTGATGTACGGATCGATGTCGAACTCGCCCCGCATCCACTCATCGACCATGCCGGGAAGTTCGCTTCGTCCGCGCACACCACCGAACGCCGTGCCGCGCCATACGCGTCCTGTTACAAGCTGGAACGGCCGCGTCGAGATTTCCTGGCCCGCACCGGCAACACCGATGACCGTGCATTCTCCCCATCCCTTGTGACAGGCCTCGAGCGCTGCCCGCATGAGGTTCACGTTGCCAACGGCTTCAAACGTGTAATCGAGACCGCCGTCGGTCATTTCGACGAGCACGTTTTGAATGGGCTCAGCGTGATCTTTTGGATTGATGCACTCGGTCGCGCCGAGGGCTTTGGCGAGTTGGAACTTTGCCGGGTTGACGTCAATACCAATGATCCGAGATGCGCCTTGAAGGACAGCACCCTGGATTACGGCCATGCCAACCGCGCCGAGACCGAAGACGGCAACCGTCGCACCAGCTTCGACCTTAGCTGTGTTGCGGACCGCGCCAATGCCAGTTGGGACGGCACAGCCCATCACCGAGGCTTTCGAAAGCGGTGCGTCTTTTGAAATTTTCGCGACCGAGATTTCCGGCAGCACGGTGTACTCGCTAAACGTGCTTGTGCCCATGTAATGCAGTATCTGCTTGCCCTTGTACGAAAAGCGCGACGTGCCATCCGGCATGACACCAGCGCCCTGGGTCTTGCGGATTGTCTGACACAGGTTGGTCTTGCCCGACTTGATGTACGGACAGTTCGGATCTTCTGGCACATAAAGCGGAATGACATGATCGCCCGGAGCCACCGACGTGACGCCCTTGCCGACCTCTTCGACCACACCACACGCCTCGTGACCAAGGATGCACGGGAACAAACCTTCCGGATCTTCGCCCGACAGTGTGAACACATCGGTATGGCACAGGCTCGTCGTGACGATGCGGACCAGAACCTCGCCGTCCTTCGGACCCTCGAGGTCAATCTCTTCGATCTCCAGCGGGCGGTTCGGCTCCCAGGCAATCGCTGCACGAGTTTTCATGTCGTTCCTTCCTGAAACAGGACCCGTGTGAGGTGTTTCACCGCTCGTCGTTCATTCCGCGAACCGGGTCAAGACCGAGACATTGCATCGGCCGGATTGATTATGCACGTCCGAAAAGGTGCCGGGTCCATCTTATCTTAGACTGAGCAGTCCCCGGCACGCAGCGCGCGAGTGATGCGCCTCACTCGGCTCTCAATTACGTCGGCATTTCCTGCATCACCATGGGTGCCGGATAATACTGGAACCCTTCACCCCGCTTGGCGACATACCCAATACCGGGCCACGGGAAGTGGTACGCAATAACTGGGATCCGTTGTGCCGCCACCATGTCGAGAATGCGCTTGCGCGTTTGTGCCGATTGTTTCGGATCGGTGTCGAACGCAAATTCCATCAGCGGCTTTTCGAGAAGCAGGACGTGATGGTGCGTGGTGTCACCTATGGCAAGCATTGTCTTACCAGCCGACGTCAAAACAAACGCCGTGTGACCGAGTGTGTGGCCCGGCGCGGCCATCGCCTGGATACCCGGCAGGAACTCCTCGCCGTCGCTCACGAATTTGATGCGATCCCGGTTTGGCATCAGATTCCGACGCGCGCCCTCGACAAAGGACTTCATGTATCCAGGTTCCGTCATCGACAGCTTCGCTTCGTCTGTCCAGAAGTCGAAATCCGTTTGCGAGATATAGATCTGAGCGTTCGGGAAATTGCGTTTGCCATCGTCTGTCATGATACCCCAGACGTGATCGCAATGCCCGTGGCTACAAACGATCGCATCGATCGTCGCCGGATCAATTCCAGCAGCCTTCAGGTTTTTCATCATCTGGCCCGTCGTCGGACCAAACATCGTGGACTCGCCCATCCCCGTGTCGAACAGGACGAGGTTTTGTCCGGTGTTCAGAACAAGGATGTTTTGCTCGAGAATAACATTTGAGGGATCGAGGAAATGCCTCGTCAGCATATCTCCCACTTCTTTCTTGGTGGTTCCCAAAAAGCTCGACGACGGCTCACCCAACGGCAAGCGGCCATCAGAAATGACCGTTCCTTGCATTTCGCCGTGCTTGAACCGGTAGAAGTACGGGGCCTGTCCTTCGGCCATCGGTGCTTTCGCAAACGCTGAGCCGCTTCCAAGGCCTTGAGCAAGCAGCCCAAAACCGGTTGTTGCACCGGCGAGTGCGGCCGTACCGAGTAATGCGTGACGCCGAGAGAGCTTCAGATCTTCCATGGCATTTCCTCCGGTCGAGTGCGCCGAGCCTCGCCAAAAAACGCCAAAGTGCTCGCATCGACAGCAGCGAGACCTTTCAAGCGCTTGACCGGCTCAGACGTTTAGTTGGTTGAGAAATGGACCCAACAGCCGAATGCTAGAGGAAATTGATCTCGGCTGCCAATCGCTCGGTTCAGCCTCGACTTAGGTCTCGCACCAGACGGCCAAGAGCGTGCCGCCTGGCTCTTGGAACTCAAAGCGCCGTCCGCCGGGAAAGATGAAGATCTCTTTGGTGATCTTGGCTCCGGCGTCACGGACCTGGTCGAGCGCTGCCTCAAGATCATTGGCACGGAGCACGATTAACGGTGCTTTGTTTTCGCTGCGCTCAAGCCCAGCACCCGTTCCAGAACCTTGGATATCGCGATAATCCGGGCCATATTTTACAAAACTCCAACCAAACGCATCGGAGAAGAAACTTTGAGTTTCCTCCAATTCGGAGCTGTAAAACTCAACATAATCAATTTTCAGGTTTTGCGTCATTCCCCGGCTCCACTTGTCGAACCCGCAAGTTACATACTGTCGCTCGCTTGGGCCGGCAGAATACAAGAAGCATGAGGCTCACTGACATTCACTGGCGCTCGGCCGGCAGCGCACTCACTGAATAGAGAAAATGCTGCGTCTCCAGTCCGTCGTCTGCCGACGTCGCCGCGGCCGGCTTTGTGTTTGGCGCCGCGCACGCGGGCTCTGTGCACGTTGACGTTGAGCGATCGGTCGGCGCGTCGCCTGGGTACGGCGGCGCGTTGGCGCGCTTCGCCTCGGCCGCGCTGCGACAGGCCCGACGGAGCGTTCCACCGGGGCGCCATCCAGACGTCGCCGGTAGCGCGCCACGAGATCCGGGTCAGCTCTGAAAGACGTCTCAGTTTTCAAATGGACGACCCGGAACCCATCTCTCGCAAGCCGGTCTAGGACCTCTGGCAACGCCAGAGCTGTCGCGCGCTTGCTGTCATGGAACAACAAAATCCCTCGACCGCGACGGCGGATCCCGGACAGCGCCGCTTCGATGACCCGCCGCTTTCGGTACCCGCGTCGCGTGTCGCGCGAATCCACGTCAATCGAAATCGACGCAATGTCTTTCGACTTCAGGTAGGTGAGAAGGCTCTTCGATTCAGCCAGGTACGGAAAACGGAAAACCGGAGAGACGCGCGGGCCGATAATCGCTTCGAGTGCCGCAAATCCCTTTTGAATATCGTTTCGTCCGCGCGACGGACCAACACGTCTCAGGTTTGGATGGCTCCACGTATGGCCACCAATTGTATGGCCGCGGCGCAGCGTCTCGCGCAGAATATTCGGACGCACAATCGCCATTCGGCCGACCGGGAAAAACGTCGCCTTGACACAGTGATCTTCCAACGCGTCGAGCACAGCCGTTGTGCGACCAGCGACCGGACCATCATCGAACGTGAGCAAGACTTCTTTGTCACGCAAAAGTCCTGTTTCGCCGTAGCTCACCGAGCCATGCGCCACGCCAGCGCTCGCATCGATCGTAATCGTGCGCCCCGACTTCAATTTGCCTGGCTGGTTTGGCTGACATGCGAGCGCAACGCTCGCAGCGGTCAGCGCGACGACAAGCGTTGGAAGACCGATGGCGACGCGCATGTTGAGCTGTCCCGGATGTTTCGTCGAGGCTTGAGCTGAACCACGATCCCTGAAGCAAAGAAAGACTTCGACCAGCGCCTCGGACATCACTTCGCGTTGAGTGGCGCGACCGCCGCGCGTTTTGCGACTGACTGTGGTGCAAGCGCCGCCAGTGGATCGATCCCCGCAGCAACGACAACTCGCACGAGCATAAAGCGCTGGGTCGCAGCGATCGCTCGATGACGCGCCTGATCTCGTTACTGCTCTGAGACTTAATGCACGAAGGTTGACTCGACATCTTGTCGCAGCCAAACGATGGTCCGGCTCGTTGCCAATCACAAGGACGGACCGGACATGCGCTTGCGATCCCACAGTTTTCGTACACGCGGTGTTGTGGGCGGTCTGAGTGCTTTGTGCGTTGCAGGCCTCGCGACCAACGCAGTCAGCAAAGAGGCCACCGGGCTCATCGAGACAGCGCTCGGCGATGCATGCCTTACGGTTGAGACCCGAACGGATTCGACGACGCCAAACGCCATCGTCAGGCGCGATTGCCGCGATGATGAGTTGCGTCGTTGGCGTCTTGGCAAAACACTCACTCTGTCGGTTGATGGCGTCTCGTACTGTCTTGCCGTGCAGGCGAATCTCGTGAGCGGGGAAGCAGCCGTCGGGCGCAACGTTCGGGTTGTCCGCGGCTGTACCGGCAGACCTGAGCAACGCTGGAAACTTAGCCGGGCCGGGATCTTTTTCTCAGATTTCGACGATGGCAAATGGTGTCTTCAGGTGAACGAGGCGGACTCAGCCGACCACGATGGTGAAGGGCGGAACGTGCTCGCGTGGCCGCAATGCGATGGCCGACCGAAACATGTCTGGACCATTCTGGACAAAAAGGAAGTCGTTGCCCCTCGAACGACACTCCTGTCGCAAAACGCGACGGGTGGCGTTGGCCAAACAGTGCCACGCCTCCCAACGCCTCCCGCCGTGACCTTGCCAAAAGCGCCCAAAACGGGTTCAGGCGCCGTATCGGTCACTGCCCAGACGGGGGCGGCGGGCGGAAGTCAGGGTCTGCCACCTCCGCCACCGATCGTGCAGAAGCAGTCAGCACCGCCGCCTCTTAAGCCTTCCAACGCAAAACCGCAGGCATCTAAGCTGCCGAAAGCCCCGCCTGCTGCGGTCGTGTCACCGCCAGCGGTCGTGCCGCCGAAGGCACCGACGGCCAAGCGCGTCGTCCCGCAATCGCCAGCCGGTGTGAAGCCCGAAGTCATCCCAGTTCAAACCCTGACCATTGGCAAATGGCCCGAGGGCCTGGCGTTCGTTGGCGAAAGCCTCTGGGTTGCCGAAAGCGGTCAGCGCACGATCGCCGAAATTGATCCGTTCAAGCTGAAAGTTCGGCGGCGTCTCAAAGTTGGGCGTCTCCCAGTCGCTCTGGCGTCGGACGACAATGACACGCTCTACGCAAGCATTGTCACGGACCGCGTCATCAAGCGGGTGCTGCTCGGCTCGTCCAAGGTCGCCCGGGTCGCGAATGTTCGCGGATCAATGGATCGGATGGACGTCAGCGGAAAAAGAATCTGGGCCGTGACCTGGCCGAACGACAGCTCCGCCCAAGTCCAGGTCGTGGCGATTGATCCAGGCAGCGGCAAGCAGCGCAAACTTCCTGCACTCCGCGCCGGGCGCGACTACACGGGCAACACGCAAGGGTTTGCCGTTGCGGGAGGCAAGGTCTGGCTTGGCTTCAACTCGAGCGATGTCGTTGTCCAGGACGCCTCGAGCGGTCGCGTTTTGGAGCGCTTTAATCAAGCTGGTTATCAGCTGAGATCTGTCGCGACCGATGGCGAAATCGTTGCGGTCGGCGGAACGGACACCGCAAAGAAAAGGGGTGTGTTCGCGCTCGTGGACGCGAAGAGTATGAAACCGGTTGCCGAGGGCGAGTTGCCCAAACCGATCGGGCTGATGTCCGTGAGTGAAGGCCACGTGTTTGCTGTAGCGCTCGACGGTGACATTTTTCTCTTGGACCCTTCGAACGGCAAGCTTTTGCGGCACATCCGGCCGAGCCGTCCCATCCGAGATCCACGTGCGATTAAGGTTGTTGGTTATCAGCTCTTCATAACCGCCCATGGCAGTGGGAACGCTGGACTTCTCGTCAACCTCAAAAACTGGGCACCGAAAAAGTAAGAAGACGGCAACTGCTGGCTCTCGATTTGCCCGGGCTCGAGCGACGCAGTTTTTGGAGGAACCTATGACGACCTTAAAGGCCCTTGCGGTCGCAGCAATCATTGCAGCAGCGGCACCGTTCAGCGCCCCATCAGCCGAAGCACGCGGCAACGGTTGCGAACTGCGCGGGCAAGTGGCGTCTCAGGGCAATCAAAGATCACAGCTTGCGATCCGCAACGAGGGTGCAATCCCGCTCTACGTTTTCTGGATCGACTACAAAGGCAATGAGCGCAATTACCAAAACCAGGACCAACCGCTCGTGCGGATCGATCCTGGTCAGATGCAGGAAATTACCGCGGCTCAAGGACACTACTATTCCGTCTATGACGAGAACGAAGTGTGCCTGAGCGTCGTGCGGGTCGACGCACCCGCCATGATGGTCGGTTATGCGAGCGGGTCTAACGCCGCGCCGAACACAAATACAGCGCAGGCGCAGCCTCAGCGGCAACCCCAGCAGCAGGCCGCCGCCACGACGCCACGTCAGCCAAACGGCAGTGCCACCTCGGCCGATGGCGACGTCATGCGCATCCTCGAGTTGGTCAACCAGCATCGGGCGAACGGCGCCGTCTGCACGGGCACCGGGACGCGCTTTGGGCCAGCCCCGCCGCTCCAATTGCATCAACCGCTGAGCCAGGCCGCCACAGCCTGGAGCCAGCAAATGCTCAACACCGGCAACTTCACGCACGGCGATATGCAAGGCCGGATCACCGCCGTCTGCGGGCAGGTCGCGATGGGCGAAAACATTGCAGCCAACCCGACGGCTGACGGCGCGGTCGCCGGCTGGATGTCGAGCACGAGCGGCCACTGCGAAGCGATCATGAACCCGACCTACCGCTTGATCGGAATCGGCAAAGCAACCGGCAGCCAATACGGCGCCTACTGGACCCAAAAGTTCGCCGATCGTTGCGGCCGGTAGACCGAACGAGAGCGCGCTCACGCTTTATCGGCTCACGAGCGAAAAGGAGCTCACTGTCGATGGTTCAACGTTTCGCAGTCCCCGTCGTCGCCGTCATTTGCACGATGTCGGCGATCAAACCGGCGATTGCACAGGGGCAAACCGTCGACAGCTTTCTCTTCGTCGCGCCGAAACGGATTGTGGCGACAAATGCGGAAATTGCGCGGGCCGACTGGCTGCGCATGGTCGTCAGCAAGGTGCAGCAACAGTTGCGTGGCTCGACCTGTTTAGACCCAGAACTCGCAGATGCCGTGCGCCCGTTGCTCGGCAATTTGGTGAACACGTCGTTCGTGCTGAGCCGGTCCGGCGATCTGCTCAATGTTCGAGAGATGCGTGACACGTGCAGCAGTTTCATTCTGAGCAAAAAAGCGCTCAAGATCGTCCGCTACGAGCATTTGAAGAGCACCGGCAGCAGGCAGTGGCAAGCCGCTTTCGGTTACCCGACGTCCGGTGACACGCTCGGCACCAATGTGGTGCGGCTCAAGCTTCAAAACGTGGCCTTCTCGCATCTCGATCCATCCGCCGCCGCCCGCGTGATGAACCCGGCCTGGCAACGATCGGTGCACGGCTCTTGCGTCACGTTCAAACGGCGGCCCGGCACCGCTGACGACAAGAGCGCAAAATGCGCCTGCATCGTCAATGCAGCGCTCGGCAACCTCACCGCCGATGCTGCGGCCGTCTTCCGGGCGATTTACGAAAAGAACGCAGCGTGGAAGCAAATGCGCACGCGTCTGACGGAGAGCGAGGACACGGGTCTGTTCGCCGTTCTCGAGCGCGGAAAGAAATGTCCGGAGACCGGTGGGACCGCAACGCTCGCCGCACTCAACCGAAACATTGATGAGAGCCAAGCCCCAGCGACGACCACAGCTCCAACGACGCGGTCAACAACGGATGGCACGAGAACACAAAAGCGCACTGCCGATATCAGCGGCCTCTATACCGAGATTGGTTCTGGCCAACGCATAAAGATTTCCGTCTGGGGAAATGGTTATTACTATGTCGAGGCAAACAACCAGCGTTTGACCGGATACTTCGATGCGGCGAGAAGCACGCTCTCGATCTACGAAGGCGATCCGCAAACAACGCAACCCATTGCCGTCTTCGCGCGGGCGGCCGACGGATCGTTCCAACCACGCGACGGCCAAGGCCGAGCAGGCTTCCGCCCCATCGACGGCACAAGCACTGCCGCGGCGAACCGCCAAAATACGACCCCGACGACAGGCGCCCACGCAAATGGGAGCGCCATTGTTGGGTCTTATTCAGTGAATGGCCAAGGCCAGATCAAGATCACGGAATGGGGCAACAGCTACTTCTTCGTTGACTGGGGCGGTAAGCGTTACAAAGCCTACTTCGATGCGGGCGGCGGCCGCCTCACACTGTACGACGGTGAACCAAACGCAAACTCACGCTCCTGGGTTTATCATCGGCAAAGCGATGGATCGTTTAAGCATCTCGCTGGCGATGGAAGCGTGTCGGTTTTGACAAAACTGCGTTAGAGCGCGGAATGAAAACGAGAACGAAGATGACATCGAACCAGACACGAACTCGGCCTGTTCTTCTGACTATGCTTTTCGCAAGCGTCGTCGCTGTCAGCTTGTCGATCACGTCAAGTTCCGCCGATGCGCGCGCCTGGACGACACCGACACGTGGATCTGCCGAGCGCGCGAAAATCATGAACGCCATGCGGCCGTCGATCGCAAAGAAACTGAATGCGCCGATCGAGTTCGTGGTCAAAGACCTGCGCGTCTTGAAATCGTGGGCATTTGCCCGCGTCATCCCTCAGCGCCCCGGCGGTCGCAAGATCGATATTACCAAGACACCAATGCGCAGTGACGCCGAGTATATGGACGGCGTGCGCACCGAGGTGTTTCTGCGGCGCACATCGACGGGCTGGCGGGTCGTAGACTTCGTCATTGGATCGACGGATGCCTGGTGGGTTGTCTACTGCGATAAGGCTCCAAAGCAGCTCCTGACTGGCTACTGCCCGAAGTAGGTGCGCCGGATTTCCACGGTCGTGTCGGCGATCCGCGCGACGCGGAATGGCGCCCCTCATAACGCCCCTGATTATGTATTGCGCCGAGCTTCTTCCATTTCTCCGCATCTAGACCGGCTCATTTGCCGCCTTGCTCCCCGCTTGACCTTCTAGCTCCGGGACGGTCCACGTTTGTGGGAACGGGGCCAAAGACGCACCTCGACGGACCGGGATCAGAGAGCAAGCCCGCGGAGCAAGATGATGAGTTCGACCGCCGTTCTTCACCGCATGGTTATGGATAAGCACACGTGCCCGTACGGGCTGAAGGCGAAGCACCTGCTTGAGAGCAAGGGGTTCCAAGTTGAGGACCATCACCTGACCAGTCGGTCAGAGACGGATGCGTTCAAAGACGAGCACAACGTGAAAACCACGCCCCAGATCTGGATCAATGGCGCCCGAATTGGTGGATATGATGCCTTGGTTGAGCATACTGGCGGGCACATCCCCGATCCGAACGCAACCACTTATCGCCCCGTTGCGATGCTCTTTGGCATGGCCGCCGCTATGGCGCTCGCCGTGAGCTATCTGTCAAATCAGAAGCCGTTGGACGCCCAGACCGTCGGCTCGTTTATTGCGATCGCCATGTGCCTTTTGGCGCTTCAGAAACTTCAAGACGTCGAAAGTTTTTCGACGATGTTTCTGAACTACGACCTGCTTGCACAGCGGTGGGTGCCTTACGGCTACATCTACCCCTACGCCGAAGGTTTGGCAGGCGTCCTGATGCTCGCGGGCGCGCTCACCTGGTTTGCGGCGCCTCTGGCTCTTGTCATCGGCAGCATTGGTGCTGTCTCAGTTTTCAAGGCCGTCTACATCGACAAACGCGAACTCAAGTGCGCCTGCGTCGGCGGCAACAGCAACGTGCCACTCGGGTTTATCTCGTTTACCGAGAACGTCATGATGGTTGCGATGGCTGTGTGGATGCTGGTCGCGATGGCACTCTAATTAACGGCACAGAACCGATGCCTTGCGATTGCACCCGCTCATTCCTCAGGCACATTCCTCACCCACATTGCCGACGTCTGGAGCACGGCCAAACCAAGCGAGAAACCCTGGCCGGGGAGCAAAGCGACCCGGCGAGCCCCCGCATTCAGCGAAGAGCCAGCTCAGAGGAGCGCGACAAGCGCACGAAATCAGTGAAATGGTGCCCAGGGGCGGGATCGAACCACCGACACTGCGATTTTCAGTCGCATGCTCTACCAACTGAGCTACCTGGGCTTTCCAAGGCTGTGGCGCGCGAAAACACCGGCGCAAATGACCCCCGGAGCCGCGTGTATAGTGTTGCTGCGCGAGGCTGTCCAGAGCTTTGCGCAGCGTTGCATGCACTACGGTCGGGTTGCCGTCGCTCACCTCAGTGGGACAAGCTTTTTGGGCTTCAGGCCCCATCTGACGAGGCCACGTAGATCAGTTCAATCGGCGTGGCGGAAGTTCACCTTCGACGCGCGCAACCTCGTCGCTGTCGCTCGACCAATCGTCGTCTTCGTTGACCGCCCGATCGGGGACCGCGTAGTTGCCGCCGAGCCAGCGGCCGAGATCGATATCGGCGCAGCGCTTGGAGCAAAATGGGCGATAGGCCTGCACCGTCTCGGCATTGCAGATCGGACAGCGCGACTTGCGCGATTTCTGTGTCATTGGCCTGCACGCTCCATCAGCGTGATCTCTTCATTGACCCGGTTTCAACCTCAGCGACCCGGTAGGGCACCGTCCACCCAATTGAAATAGACCGGGAAGCCCTCGCCTTGGAGAAGGCCGACGACCTCTGTCACCGGCAAACCAACGACGTTGGTGTAGGACCCGCTTATCTTCTGAATGAAGCAACCGGCGATGCCTTGGATCGCGTAGCCACCGGCCTTGTCCCGCCACTCGCGAGAGGCGATGTAGGCCTCCTTCTCCGATCGCGACAAACGCTTGAATCGGACGCGGGTCTCAACAACCCGCGTGCGCGCCTTGTCGTCGGGCGTCAGGACACAAACACCGGTATAGACCCGGTGCGACCGGCCAGACAGCAGCTCAAGTGCGGCCACGGCCTGCTCGACATGCTGCGGCTTCAATAGGACGCGGCGGCCAACGGCCACGACCGTGTCAGCGGCCAGAACGTGCGCGTGGGCGAGGTCCTGGTCTTCGGCGATCTGGTCTCTGGCGCGTTCCGCCTTTGCTTTGGCGAGCCGAGAGACAAGCGTGCGGGGCATCTCGCGGCGTAACGGCGTCTCGTCGATATCAGCAGGTCGCAGCGCGTCTGGATCAATTCCAACCTGGGCCAGCAGGCTCAAACGGCGGGGCGAGGCGCTCGCAAGAATAAGCCGCGGTGGCCCTTCGGGAGCGATATCGCGTCCGCTGGCCCGTGCCTCTCGCAACGTACGCCGTTTCGGTTTGATGGTATCGGTGCGCAGAGCGGAGCGAGGGTTCGTGGCCGCGCCGCCATCTTCGACATCACTTGAAGCGGTAGGTGATCCGGCCCTTGGTGAGGTCATACGGTGTCATCTCGACCTGGACGCGGTCCCCGGCCAGGACGCGAATGCGGTTCTTGCGCATTTTACCAGCCGTGTGCGCGATGATTTCGTGCCCGTTCTCGAGCTTCACGCGGAAGGTCGCATTGGGCAAAAGCTCCGAGACGACGCCCGGAAATTCCAAAAGTTCCTCTTTGGCCATAGATCCTCTCGAGCCAGCCTTGGGTTGGCTGGAAAATGCGTCCGGGCGACCGCGAAAGCAAGGGTTTGCGGCGCGCGTTTCACGATTGCAAGCGGTTGTCGCCTCGACCGCGGCGAAATCGTGGCATATTACCGCGATCAACGCCGGTGTTCTGCATCGGTTCAAACGGCAAGCGCCGGTGATGGCCTATGGTTTTCGTCTGCGCCCGACGTGAAGACAGGACGCTTTTCCCCATGTCCGATGAGCCAAAGATCCAAAACCTGATTGCCACGTCGCCACTTTTCTCAGGCCTCGATGAGGCGGGATGCGCGTTGGTTGCAAGCTATGTGCGGCGCGCGAGCTTCAAATCAGGGCAGACCATTTTCGGCCGTGGCGACGCGGGTCGCGATCTCTATTTGGTCGTCAAAGGCCGGGTCAAGGCGTCGGTGCTGACGGCGGAGGGTCGCGAACTCGCATTCGCGCACATCGACGCCGGCAGCATCTTCGGCGAGATCGCCATGCTCGATGGCGGCGTTCGAACGGCGGATGCGACGGCCTTGACCGCGGTCGAAGTGCTCACGCTGAGCCAGTCAGCATCTGATGCCATTATTCGCCAGTCACCCGAATTTGCGACGTGCATCATTCGGTTTCTCTGCGCGCGACTGCGAGAAACGGATCTGCAATTCGAAGGCGTCGCCCTGCATCGGATCGAGGTCCGGCTGGCGCGGTATCTGGACACGCTTTGCCGCCAAATTGCACCGGATCAGGACGAAGGCGAGGTCACGATCAAAGTGCCGGTGTCGCAGGGCGAACTGGCGCTGTTGCTCGGCGCAAGCCGCCCGAAAGTTAATGGGGCGTTGGCCGAACTCGAAACCGGTGAGGCCATCCGGCGATCGGGTAGCACCATCGTTTGCGATATCGACAACCTGCGCTTGATCGGTGAAATCGACGCCTGAAGCCTAAGTTTTTTCGGCGCTTCAGCGATCGATGCGGCGGTTCCGGCAGCTTTAAGAACACGGGCTTTACAACGGGGGGACAAAACGTTGACGGCCAATCCCGTTCCCCAAGGCCGGCGAGCAAGCTTCGCGCCAGGCTCACGAACCGCCATGCCTGCGACGCCCGCGCCGTCGTCATTGCAACGCCTTCTGCCGAAACGCGCGCGGTGGCTCTTACGATGGATTACGCGGTCGAACAGTCTCAAACGTTGTCTTGACGGACTGAACTGGCTCGCCAACATCGGGACCGAAGGCTATCCGGAAGTGACCCGGCGACGGCTCAAAATCCTCAACATGATCGCGTATCTGATTGGGGCCACCACGCTCATCTACACGCTCCAACATCTGTTCATTGAAATCGCAAAATTCTGGCCGCTCGCTCTCGTCAACGCGATGCTCGTCTCACTCGCAGTCGTCGTCCCACTCTCGCATCGGATCAGCCCCATCGCCGGCGGGTTGATCGTCGTCATTACCGAGTGGATTGCCCTCACGCTCATCACTGCGCTCGTTGGCTCTCACGCAGGCGTGCAGCTGCAGTACTTCATTGGCGCGGCCGCACCCTTTGTCGTGTTCGGGCTCGAGCGCATCCGGCTGGTGCTTGCGACCGTGGTGAGCGGCATCGTGCTTCATCTGGTGTGTTGGTACCAATTTCCGCCGAGCACTGCGCTGCTTGATGCCACGCCTGAGATGGTCAACGGAATTTACACGCAGGCCGCCATCACAACCGGGGCGCTGATTGCGGCCTCCGTCTGGTACGCATTCCAGCTGGTCGAGAGCGCGAAAGCTGAGACCGATCGACTGCTCCGCAATATTTTGCCGGATGCGATCGTTGAGTTGCTCAAGGCCGATCCGAGCCGAACGGTTGCGCGCGAACATGACAATGTCGCCGTCCTCTTTGCCGACATCTCGGGATTTGTTGCGCTATCAAAGCGGCTCGGACCGCAGCGGATCGTTGAACTCCTGAACGAGTTGGTGCGCGCGTTTGATGCCCTCGCCGAGCAGCACGGCGTCGAAAAGATCAAAACCATTGGCGATGCCTATATGGCAGCCGCCGGAGTGCCAGAGCCCGTCGATGAGCCGGTCGTCCAACTCACGCACTTCTCGAAAGCTATGCTCAAGGTTGTCGCGGACATCCGCGCGCGCGATGGCCTGGACCTTGAGCTTCGCATTGGGATCGCAACGGGACCGCTCACCGCCGGTGTCATCGGAACGCGCAAGTTTAGCTACGACATCTGGGGCGACACGGTGAACCTTGCGGCGAGGCTCGAAGGGGCAAGCGAGCGCGGACGTGTGCTTGTATGCCCGGACTGTAAAGCGGCCCTCATGACGGACTTTGAGCTGACGAGTTGCGGCGAACTGGAGATCCGTGGTGTCGGTCTGCGTGAGGTTTGGTTTGTCGGCGACCCCATCGGCTCGAGCATACCGCTGAACGCGCAATCTTGATGGACCCATGCGGCTCAGACGTCCGGGCCGCCCGTCAGCTGGAACCGCATCTTTACAGATTGAAAAAGCTGATCACGGACCTTGCGGTAGTGCTCCAAAATTTCGTCGCGACGCGCCTCATGGTTCATCAGCGACGGATCGAACGTTGGCCAATACTCAACATCGACAGCCAACGTCCGGGTCAACTCCAACGCCGTATGATGCGCTTCGGGCGACAGCGTAACGATGAGATCGAAGCTTGTGTCGTGGAGCTCATCCAGCGTGTGCGGCGTATGCGTCGACATATCAATCCCGATCTCATCCATGGCAGAGATCGCAAACCCATCCGGGTCGCCAGCGCGGACACCAGCCGATGCCACGTAACAACGGCGGCGTGTAAGATGGTTGAGGATTGCAGCCGCCATGGGTGAGCGCACGGCATTCATCGTGCATGCGAACAGAACCGCGCTTGGAAGTTCGTGTCCGCCACCCACGATCAGCCTTTCGACCGCAGCGCGCAGATCAGCGTGAAAAGCCGTCGCGCCGTGCCGGTGTCTAAAGCGATTTTCCCATCGAGCCGTTCGATCAGAATACGGCTGCCTTCATCGTGGAGGCCGCGTCGGCCCATATCGATGGCTTGGATCCGAGAGGGCGGCGCCGTCTTGATGGCCTCGTAATAGCTGTCGCAGACGGTGAAGTAATCGCGCATGACGCGGCGAAACGGGGACAGCGCCAGGACGTGGGTCATGAGGTCAGCGCCTGTTTCATCCATGACCTGGAACACGAGGCGTTCGTCAATCATCGCGAGCTTCAAGCGATAGGGACCGTCATGGCCGCTCGCGAGGGCGAATGCGTTCTCATCGAGCAGGTCGTAGATCGCAACTTTGCGCTCGTGTTCGACGTTGGAATTGTTCCGACGAATGGAGTTTTCGTCGAGCTCAATGCCGATCAGCTTCTTTGTGGGTCCGTGCGGTATCGCGTCCGGTTCGATCTCAGACATCGATCAATCCACGCCATGATCGCGAGACACCGCTCGAGGTGCGAGCCGGATTTCAACGGACCTGCGATGCGCTTCCAGACCTTCGGCGCGCGCCAACTTCATCGCCGGACCCGCGAGCGCACTCAGCGACGCTTCGTTGAGTTTCAAGAGCGACGTACGTTTCATGAAGTCGAGAACGCCAAGGCCAGAGGCATACTTCGCACTGCGCGCCGTCGGCAGCACGTGGTTTGAACCCGAAACGTAGTCGCCGATGACTTCCGGCGTGTGGGCGCCGAGAAAAATAGCGCCTGCGTTTCGGATCCGGGCAGCTAACGCGTCGGCATCGGCCGTTGCGATTTCCAAGTGCTCGGCGGCAATGCGATCGGCCAAACGAGGGGCCTCAGCCGTCAGGCTCTCGACCAGAATGACACCGCCAAACGTCTGCCAGCTTTCCCCAGCAATGTTGCCGCGCGGGAGGTCTGACAACTGACGCGATACCTCGACCTCGACGGCGTCGGCAAACGCTGCATCATCCGTCATCAAGATCGACTGAGCCGCCGTGTCATGTTCAGCTTGTGCCAAAAGATCAGCTGCAATCCATGCCGGATCATTGTGCCGGTCGGCAATCACCAGCACCTCGGACGGACCCGCAACGCTGTCGATCCCAACGGCTCCAAACACCTGTCGTTTCGCGGCCGCGACAAACGCATTTCCAGGCCCGACAATCTTGGCAACGGGCGCGATCGTCTCGGTGCCAAACGCCAATGCTGCAATCGCCTGCGCACCGCCGATCCGATAAATCTCGTCGACACCTGCAATGTCAGCTGCCGCAAGAACCAGCGGATTGAGCGTGCCGCCGGGGCTCGGCACAACCATCACAACCCGCGGGACACCGGCGACACGGGCTGGGACCGCATTCATCAGAACTGAGCTTGGATAGGAGGCAAGCCCGCCCGGCACGTAAAGTCCGGCCGCTTCAACGGCCGTCCAGCGTGTTCCAAGCGTGACACCAAGATCGTCGACATAGTGATCGTCCGCAGGCTTCTGGCGCCGGTGATGCTTTTCAATTCGCGCGTGCGCAAACTTCAAAGCCTCCAGAGCATCGAGCGGACAGTTCGCAACCGCATCGGCGCGCTCAGCGTCTGAAATTCGCAAACGTTCCGGCGTCAGCGCGAGGCGATCGAACTTTTCGGTGAGTGCAACGAGCGCCGCATCACCGCGCTCACGAACATCGGTTAGGATGCCACGAACCGCTTTATCGACATCGTCTGAAACCTCGCGCTTCAGATCGAGAAATGCCTGGAACTGCGCACCGAAATTCGGCGCCGATGAAATGAGTCTTTGCGCCATCCGGCCCGTCCTTCACCCAATCTACTATCGCCCAAATCGCGACCGGCTTTCATTGATCGAGAGCGCTCGACAGTCGCTCCGAGGCGCGATCGCAGGCTGCACAGACGTCGTGCCACGCACCGACCGGACCTAAGCGGAGCTGTCATCGCCCGCGTGCGTCGGCCGTGATCCGGTCACCCAGGCCGCACCAAGGTCACGCATTTCGCACTCGATACACTCGACCTCGAGAGCAATCGCACAGGCGCCCGAAAAGACAAGGGTGACGCGGCCATCGGGTCGCTCTTCGCCACTTGGCTCAAACTGAATTGCGAGCAGCGATAAGACCCGCCGTGTGTCCGTGAGATCGAGACCTTGGTGGCGCGCACTTTGAACACGATCAAACCTGAGTGCTGTTTGCCGTCGCTCAAAGCTCTTTTTGCGCCGCCCCCAGGACGACCCGGAGCCCATCTCTTCCGCCCCAAGCCAGTCGAAGCGGTTCACCATCGCAACAAACCGTTTATCCGTCGGCAGGTAAGCCAAATCGGAAACGCGTGCGACCGCGTCTTGCAGATGCGCCGAGACGACATTCAAGTCGTCGGCATCGAGCGCGAGGAGTTTGAGTTCAGGCATCAGGATCGCGATCTCATGAAACCGCAGTTTGCTGTTGTCAGAAGCATCAGGCGATCAGTCGGCAACCTTTTTGGCGGCGCTCATCAACCTGACGCAATCCGCTCAATCTCAGCACCGCAGTTTGCGAGTTTCTGTTCCAACTGCTCAAAACCACGGTCCAGGTGATAAACGCGACTGATCATCGTCTCACCGTCGGCAACCAGTCCAGCAATGACTAGCGAGACGGATGCCCTGAGATCGGTCGCCATCACGGGCGCACCAATCAACTTTTTCACACCGCGGACGGTTGCCGTATCATTGTTCAACTGAATGTCTGCCCCAAGCCGCGCAAGCTCCTGCACGTGCAGAAAGCGGTTTTCGAAAATCGTCTCCCGGATCACGCTCGTGCCCTGCGCCTTCAGCATCAGCGCCATAATTTGCGCCTGAAGATCGGTTGGGAAGCCGGGAAACGGCTGCGTCTCAAGCGTCAACGGCTCCAGACCGGCGCCGTTGCGTTTGACGCGGATGCCACGATCGCTGCCAGCGATCTCAACACCGGCATGGCCAAGTTGCTCCAGCGCCGCATCGAGCAGATCGACCCTCGCGCCAACCAACTCAACATCGCCGCCAGCCGCCGCAACGGCCATGGCGAACGTCCCTGTTTCGATGCGGTCCGGCAGAACACTATGCACCGCACCGTTCAATTCCGGACGGCCCTGGATGACGAGCGTTGACGTGCCGATACCGTCGATCTGCGCGCCCATCTTGACCAGGCAGTCAGCAACATCGCCGACCTCAGGCTCCCGAGCCGCGTTCTCGATGACAGTCTCACCTTTTGCGAGCACCGCCGCCATCAAAACGTTATGTGTCGCGCCGACCGACACCTTCGGAAAAACAATTCGGTTGCCGACAAGACCGCGTGGGGCGCGCGCGACCACGTAGCCGCTCTCGATATCAATCTCTGCACCGAGCGCCTTCAGCCCCATCAGATGCAAATCGACGGGACGGGTTCCGATGGCACAGCCGCCGGGCAACGACACACGCGCTTCGTGCATCCGCCCCAGTAGTGGACCGAGCACCCAGAAGCTCGCGCGCATCCGTGAGACCATTTCATACGGCGCTGTTGTGTCGACGATATCGCGCGCCGTGAAATGAAAGGTCTCACCGAGCGTCTCGTGCTGGTCTCGCCGTTTGCCGTCCACCTGGTGATCAGCGCCGTGGTTGCGCAGAATTCTCGCGAGCAGATTGACGTCCGCTAGGTTGGGCACGTTTTTGAGCGTTAGCCGGTCAGATGTCAGCAGCGACGCGATCATCAATGGAAGCGCCGCGTTTTTTGCGCCGGAGATGGGGATTTCACCGTTCAGTGTGTGCCCACCGACGACTTTGATCCGGTCCATACGTCGTGTCCCCCAGAATGCCCTATGGCCAAATCGAACGTGCCACCCCACGCCATCGCGGCCCATCCAAACCGCAGCATGAGGCGTCCACGTTATGCAGATGCTTTGCCGCGACGGCAAATCCAACGGGCTCATTCCGTCAAACTGAGAAACAAAGTCGCGTCAGACCGTTCAGGCTTAGCGTTCAGTTGTCGGATGGCGCACCATCGTAAAGCGGATCGGCAAGGTCGTTCGCGTCGGGGACATCGCTCGCCTGCTTGCGCGCCCGCGCCTGCTGTTTTCGGCGCAACAGATTTTCACGCAACGCCTGACCGAGCCGGTCCTTTCGTTCGTCGGCCTTGGTCCGACGCGAACCCGTCTGGGCGCCAGTCCTATCGCTTTCCCTTGCGCCACCGGCAGTCGGGACCTCGTCGCTGTCGCGTTTCGTATCCGACATGCAGAATTGGTCTCCTTTTCACGCGTCGTCGTTGGGCGCATGAGATGCCCCGCCACGTCCCGCCCCCGAAACGCCGTATGCGACCGGTCCCTAGCTACCGGCCTATCGGTTGTCCCGCAACTGCGACGGAGGCATCGACCGAGCGCCGTGCCAAAAGCTAAGCAGCAGACGATGCCAACGGGCGGCGACAGTCGTTGACAACGCAAACCCACCACCATACACCGTCGCGCTCAGGCCCAGATGGCGGAATTGGTAGACGCACCAGCTTCAGGTGCTGGCGAGGGTATCCTCGTGGAGGTTCGAGTCCTCTTCTGGGCACCATTTCTGCGGAATTCCGCGTGATATCAAACTCTTAGGTTGGCATGGCGAAGCCACACGTGACAGTTCATCGGGACGATCTCCCGGCTGATCTGACCTTCGGCGGCGCCGTCGCGGTCGATACCGAAGCGCTCGGCCTGAAGAATCGTCGAGATCGCCTCTGCGTTGTCCAGCTTTCGGGCGGAGATGGGACGGCTCATCTCGTACAAATCGCAAAGGACAAGTACGACGCGCCCAATCTCAAACGTCTGCTGCGCGATCCGGACACCACCAAGATTTTTCACTATGCACGTTTTGACGTCGCCATCCTGAAAACGTATCTCGGCGTTGAGACGGCCCCCATCTACTGCACAAAGATCGCGTCAAAGCTCGTTCGCACGTACACCGACCGACATGGTCTGAAGGACCTCTGCTCGGAACTGGCCGGTGTCGAGTTGTCGAAGCAGCAGCAAAGCTCTGATTGGGCCGCTGAAACCCTAAGCGATCAGCAAATCGCCTATGCGGCCTCAGACGTTCTCTACCTGCACAAGATCAAAGAGCGTCTCGATTTTATGTTGGCCCGGGAGGATCGCACGGCGATGGCTACGGCCGCTTTCGACTACCTTCAGCATCGGGTGAACCTCGACATCGCTGGGTTCAACGATCTCGACATCTTTTCCCACTGAAGCGTACGGCACTCGGGTGGCACTTGGGCAGCACTCGGGCAGCTGCCTGATTAAAAGTCTTTGGCACGAAAAGTACCGGACCGGAGCTGCGACCGTGGGCACCCGTTGCGGCGCTTATACACCGGCGCCCATCCGGCGAAGTCATCTATGTTGCAGCGCCGTATTTCGCCCGCATTTGGCGCTGACCACCACGACCACCAAAGCGCGGCTGCCTCGCTGAGTGGCTATTGGTCACTCGTCGCAAACCGGGCAGCGCATCGAACATTTGAGGACCGCTCCCCTCGTGACTTCCACGCCGGTCACCCGCCCGAAGTCGGTTGCCCCGCCACCCCTCGGCGACGTGGCGCACGCGCGGCCGGACGCATCCGGCGCTCGGCGACATAACGGACCACGCCCGACGGCTGTTAAGGCCGCGCGCCGCAACACCACGGTCGTCCGCACGCTGCGCCTGATGCTACCTGGGTTGAGCGTTGGATTGATCGGCTTCTACGCGTTTGGGCTTGTGCAAAACCTGGGCCTCGCCAGCACGGAACGCGCCAACGCCCCCAAATTTACGTTCGACGGCCCTATTATTTCGCGTTCCGGCCTCGGCATGGTGGCCCCGCGCTACGAGGGCTTCAATAAAGACGGCAGCCGCTATGTTGTGAAAGCGAAACGGGCAGTCACAGACTTGCGTGTCAAAGGGCCGGTCAAACTCGAAGCGATCGACGGCCGCCTGTTCCAAATCGACCAGTCCGTTGTGCGGCTTGAGGCCACGCGCGGCACGTTCAACCAGACCTCAAACATGCTGACGCTTCGCGACGGTATTCTGATCCGGTCATCCGAGGGGATGACAGCGCGCCTTGTCAGCGCTGACGTGAACCCAAAGTCAGGCAAGATCAAAACCGCAGAACCCGTCGAGGTGCAGCTTCCAACCGGCGTAATCGTCAGCCGGGCGATGGACATCGATCAGAAAAAGCGCGTGATCACGTTCAAGGACGGCGTCCGCGCCACTCTGAAGCCGAGCGACCGGTCAGTATCGCTCGGCGGCGCGGACACACTTCAGAACCTGCAACTTTCAGGGTCCGCTGCCGACGGCCGACGAGCACAACCGATCGTAATCAGCGCCCGCTCCCTGAAGATCGAAGATGGGAGCAAGCGTGCGACCTTCATTGGACCCGTCCACGCCGCCCAAGGGGCGACGAAGCTTACCGCTGATCAGCTCCTCATCGATTATACGGTCGCCGCACCTCCCGCTGGCCAACAGGCGAATGGGACGGAGCCACCGGCCAGCAAAGACAACCCTCTGGGCGCAGCCGCTGGCGGCACAGGGCAGCTGAAAGCGCTGGTGGCGTCCGGTAATGTCGTCATCGTCGAAGGCGGGCGCACAACCCACGCACCACGGGTTGAGTTTGAACCGGATAGCGGCGTCGCGGTGCTGAGCGGAGGCGTGCGGATCGACGAAGCCGACGGCCGCAAGGTCCGAGCAGCTGAAGCAACGCTCGACCAAAAAGCGCAAACGGCGAAACTCACCGGCGGTGTTACCATCCGCCAAGGCAACGGTCAGTCCGTTCGCGCAACGACGGCATCTCTTGATCAGAAAGCGCAAAGAGCGACCTTGATCGGCGACGTGCGTATTTCGGGCGGCAACAACCAGGGCGCGGTTGCAGCCCGAGCAGACCTTGACCAAGCTGCGCAGCGCGCTGTTCTGACAGGTCGCGTGCGGGTCACCCAGGGACGAAACACGCTCTCCGGAGATCGCCTCGTTGCTGACCAGGCCCGTGGGACGCTTTCTCTGACGGGGACCCGTAACGGGCGAATTTCGGCGCGCTTCTTCCGCGAACAGGCCTCAACTGG
>JBCBWG010000059.1:0-14702 GCA_039817205.1 Pseudomonadota bacterium | reverse complement strand
ACAGGCTCTCCGTATGAAAGGTCCCCTGCCCGCCGAGGCCGGTGAGCGATGCAGACCCCGCGGTAAACGTGATCGCCTCAAAACGCTGACAGAATGCGTCGAGTGTGGTGACACCTTCCCGCTCGGCATATTTGCGACACCCGGCACAGGCCGCCAGATCCGTCTCGCACTGCTGTTCCGCGCAGTAGGTGAGAGCCTGCTCAAGCCCGTCGCGGTCCAGACCAAATCGCTCGAGCCCCGTCTCAATTCCGGTCTCATGCGTTTCGTGGACGATCTCACGCACGGTGGGCGCGGACCCGGCCACGTGAGTGGCCAGGCTCGGCTGGCGGTCGATCACACGGATCGTGGTCATCTCGATCGGCTTTCGCTGAAGACGTGTCTGTTGCAGACGTGTCTGTTGCTCGGAGCGCGGCTACCCTTACGCCCCCTCGCCAAGATGCAGAAGCCGCCACTAGAAAATGAGCAGCTCAAGATGCGCGCGGTCCGGTTGAAACGACTGAATATCTTGCTGCGCGCACGACAAAGCCTCGCGGAGCGCCTCTGGCTCAACGGGCTCGCCATTTTGATCATATGGCGGAGCGGTCGTGCGGGCTGCGGGAACGCGGTCTGCCAGCGCTTCGGCTGCCTCGCTTTCGAGATCAATCACTGACCGATAAAGAGACCCAAAGTGGGAGCGGATTGCAGGCCAGGCGTTGGAAGCTGTTCCCACATTGGTGCCGGTCACTTCTATGACCACAGGGCAACCAACGCGTAAGAGAGACGGCATCCCCGCGAGCACGGCACCCTCGTGGCCCTCAACATCGATTTTCACAAGACCAACACCGGTAACGGCGACCCCGTTTGCGGCGAGCAAGCCATCGATTGTGATCCCGGGCACCGAAACCGTTCGAGCATCGGGCTCTGCTGCGTCGGCATTCAGCGAGTGCTTGCCCCGATTATGGGAATGGACGTGGAGCGTCTGCTGCCCGGGGGTGTCTGTTGCAGCCAACTCAAAGACCCGGACCACATCGTCAAGGTCGTTCGCGGCGATGTTGCGTCTCAGAACGCGCGCGTTATTTGGTTCCGGCTCAATAGCGATCGTGTATGTGAACGCCTCAGTCCGCGCCGCATAAAGAGTTGTGCAGCCAATATTGGCGCCGACATCGAGAAATGTGCACCTCTGATCCAAACGGCCGGCGAGCCTGAGGGCTGCAACCGCGCGATCAACCACCCACCTTTGCCACGGTCGCCCCGCGAGCAGCGTCATCCCGATTTTGTCGTCGCGCGGATCAAAGAAGATCTCGTGGTCATCGAATTGGCGCCAGATGAGCGCGCCTGGTGCTGCGAGACCGGTCGCGCCGACATCCGGGTCGGCATGCCCGAAGACATGTCTCAAAAGCGTCGCGTTGGCGAACGGATCCACGCCGACCTCATCGCGCAGCCATCGCTCCAAGGTTTTGCGTTGGCAAACCTTGCGGTCCCAAGCTTTACGTTCCACGTCCGTGCGCTTCTTCGACAAATGCCGCCCCCTCATCCCTTCCGCCGATTGGCCATGCCCAGTCGCCGCGCTATGCGGTGCGGGAGATTTGCGCGCGTCGTCCCTCGTGAATTGGCCGCGTCAGCGTCGCGAAACGCGCAACCGCACCCAACCAAGAAGGTGGCACGTCATGTCCAAGATCAAGGTTTCCGGAACCGTTGTCGAACTCGACGGCGACGAGATGACCCGCATCATCTGGCAGTTTATCAAGGACAAGCTGATCCACCCCTACATCGACGTGAACCTGGAGTACTACGACCTCGGCGTCGAATATCGCGACAAAACCGATGACCAGGTCACCGTCGATGCAGCCGAAGCCATCAAGACGCACGGTGTCGGCGTCAAATGCGCGACTATCACACCGGATGAAGCGCGTGTTGAAGAGTTTAACCTGAAGCGCATGTATCGCTCGCCCAACGGGACGATCCGGAACATCATCGGCGGCGTCATTTTCCGCGAGCCGATCATCTGCTCCAACGTCCCGCGCCTCGTACCCGGCTGGACCCAACCGATCGTCATCGGCCGCCATGCTTTTGGCGACCAATACCGCGCGACCGACTTCAAATTCCCAACGGCTGGCAAGCTGTCGATCAAATTCGTCGGCGAAGACGGCGAAGTCATCGAGCACGAAGTGTTCCAAGCGCCGGGGTCTGGCGTCACGATGGCGATGTATAACCTCGATGCGTCCATAATCGACTTTGCCCGCGCCTCGATGAACTACGGTCTCAACCGCGGCTACCCGGTCTACATGTCGACCAAGAACACGATCCTGAAACAGTACGACGGTCGCTTCCTGGAACTCTTCCAGCAGGTCTACGACGAGGAATTCAAGGACAAGTTCGAAAAGGCCGGGTTGACGTACGAGCACCGCCTGATCGACGACATGGTCGCCTGCGCGATGAAATGGTCCGGCGGCTATGTTTGGGCCTGCAAGAACTACGACGGCGATGTCCAGTCCGACACCGTCGCTCAAGGCTTCGGCTCACTCGGCTTGATGACATCCGTCCTTATGACGCCCGATGGCAAAACAGTGGAAGCGGAAGCGGCACACGGCACGGTGACGCGCCACTACCGCAACCACCAAAAAGGCCTCGAGACATCGACCAACTCGATCGCCTCGATCTTCGCCTGGACCCGCGGCCTCAAGCACCGCGCGAAGCTCGATGACAACGCCGATCTCGCCAAGTTTGCACAAACACTCGAAGACGTCTGCGTCGCCACCGTCGAAGGGGGCCAAATGACAAAGGACCTCGCGCTCTTGATCGGTCCCGACCAACCCTGGCTCTCCACCACCGGCTTCCTGGACGCTGTCGACCAGAACCTTCAGAAGGCCATGAGCTGAAGAGAGAGCTTAGACGGAGCGTCGAAGCGAGAACGCGCAATGCGCAGTCATTGGGGCCGCCGAAACACAACGGTGTTGGGCGGCTCCTTTGACGACCAGTGTTGGCGTTCGCTGCTTTATCTAACGAATGCTTTCGAGGCGCAGTTCCGAGCGCGCTTCGCGGCGCGCCTGCCGCCGCTGCAACAGGCGATCGAAGATGGCTGCGAACTCGCGGGCACCTGAATTCCGCTCATTGGCGTTCATCCGGTCGCCGAGCGCTTGCAAAAGTTCAGAGGCGACGCGGCCGCGCACGATCGAGTTTCGGTAATAGCCGCGACGCGAGAAAAAGTTCGACGTCGGCATGCGGCTGCCGATCGACGACATCATTTCTATCCCGGTGCCGGGCCCCGCGAGGTTCATCAACTCAAGCTGTTCGGAGCTCAAGGTCGAACGACCCTTGCGCTCGGCAAACCGCTTGACATCGCGCAGCTTAATCACCTGAACCCACGGTCCAATGTCGCCGTCGATGTTGATGGCGTGAACGCCACGGCCGGGACCGGTCCGCGATTTCCGTTGCAGCACCCGCCACTTGCGCGGGATGCGGTTGACGTAGGCGCGCATCGCTCGAAGCTTGCGAATTTTGTCGACCAAAATCGCACGCCTTTGCGGCTCCACCGCAGTGTCGCGCAGGCCGATCAGACGTTTCTCAAAACTCGCGCCATGCTTTTGCAGGACGAGGAGCGTGTTGGCCGCCAGCAACTGGGCATAGCCCATGGCACTCGAGATCGGGCGGCCGGTCCGACGAATGGGGTGAATGCCGGCGACCATGTCAGCGGTGCCAAGCCCACCGGTCTCAAGCGCGTACACCCGGACCACTTGCTCTTTCGTCAGCCCGAGCCGCAGCGCCTCTTTTGCGTAGCGTCGCTTGAACTCGGCCTCCGGAATGCGCTCCGGCGCAAAGTTGTAGTGCGTTTTGGCATAGGCGAGGTAGTCCGCGAGATTTGGCAGGCTCGGGCGGGGCCGCGATGGGCGCGCAGGATCGGAGTTGCGAAACCGCCGCCATGCTCGCGAGAGCGCTTTCGAGATCGGTGGCCCGGAATATTTCGGCGGCTTGTCCGTGACGTAGTGCTGCTCGGTCACAAGTTGGCGCTTACGGAGGCGCGCGCGGCGCACCTTTTTAATCCGCGCCACGCGGGCCCAGTAGGCGTCAACGGCTGCTTCATGGAACTTAAGCGCCGCGTAATAGGCCTCGAACGCCTGTCGATCGGCAGGGGTCAACGTGGCGGCGAATGCCCGCGCTTTGCTCCTTGCCTCAGCCGGGAACGTCGGACCCAAACTGAGAGCAACGGCGACCAGGGCCAAAGCCAGAGCCGATCGCGCTGCGAGACGCGCCAGAGATGCCCAGTCCCTGGCAGGCCGGTGCAGACTGTTGTTCCGTGAGCTTCGGGTGCGTGGTGTCATCGTGCCTTGTCCGCTTTGCCCCAACCGCGTCGATTCGGGCGAGAGTCTTTCATAACGTTGGAGACAATGGGGCGAGAGCAGGGACGCAAGACTGGGGTGTGTGCGCACAAAGCCCACGCCGTGGTTAATGGATGGGCAATAAGAGTTACCAAATCCTTGCCCACCACATCGACGGACAGATCCCCCATCAGGTTTGGGCCTTCGCGGAAGTTCGGTGACACGGATTGAAAGAAATCAGCGGCCGACGCGTTGCCGTTTCGCCAAAAGTCGCACTATTAAGCAACGATCCATCTCCAATCTTACGTGGTTCCCCATGGCTCAAGCTGCCCAGACTGAAAACGCGCGGTACAGCCGGACGCTCTTCGAGGCTTTGATCGACGCGGCCGGTGAGCAGGGCAAGAAACGGCCAATTCTGGAGGATGCGGAAAACCCGGCGTTGACATACGGGCGGCTGATCATTGGGGCGCTGGTCCTCGGCAAAAAACTCGCGAAGTTCTCGAAGCCCGGCGAAACGGTCGGCCTTCTGTTGCCCAACACAAACGCCATGGCGGTGTCGGTCTTCGCGTCGAATGCATTCGGGCGGCCAGCCGCTCTGATGAATTTCACAGCTGGCGTTCGCAACATTCTGTCGGCGGCAAACACCGCCGAGCTGAAGACGATCATCACCTCACGGCGGTTCATCCAGATGGCCGAGCTTGAGGCAGTTCGGGACGCGCTCGCCGCCTCGAAAACATCAGACGGGCAGCCGCGGCAGATCATTTATCTCGAAGACGTCCGCAAAACCGTCGGAACGTTTGACAAGCTGTTCGGAGCCTTGGACGCGGCGCGCGCGAAAGCCATTCATCGAAAACATGCGCTTGGCCCAGACCGTCCAGCGGTCGTTCTCTTCACGTCAGGCACAGAGGGCGCGCCGAAAGCCGTCGTCCTCTCAAACCGGAACGTCGTTGCGAACAGCACGCAGATCTTCACCCATGCCGACGGCATGCTTGGCGCCGACGATGTCGTGCTAAACCCGCTGCCGATGTTCCATTCGTTCGGGCTGACGGCCGGGACCATCATGCCGTTGTTGAACGGCATGCGCGTCATTCTCTACCCGACGCCACTGCACTACAAAGAGATCCCGAAAATGGTGCGTGAGCGGGAAGCGACGGTTCTCTTCGCCACCGATACGTTCCTGCAAGGTTATGCGCGCAGCGCCGGCGAGGGAGATCTCAACTCGCTGCGACAGGTCGTGGCCGGCGCCGAGCAAGTCAAGGACCGCACCCGTCAGCTTTGGGCTGGGACCGGGGCCAATCTCCTCGAAGGCTACGGCGCAACCGAGTGTGCGCCGGTGCTGTCGTGTAATATTCCGCCGACAAACACGTCCGGCACCGTCGGTCCGCTCCTGCCAGACGTCGAGATCCGGATCGATCCTGTGCCGGGGATCGAAACGGGCGGCCGGTTGAGCGTGCGCGGGCCGAACGTGATGATGGGGTATATGCTGGCGGATCGCCCGGGCGTTTTAGTCCCGCCCGCGGACGGCTGGCACGATACGGGCGACATCGTTGAGCTCACCGATGCGGGTCTGGTCGCGATCAAAGGGCGGGCGAAACGGTTCGCGAAGATCGGCGGCGAGATGGTGTCGCTTGCAGCCGTTGAAGGGCTGATCGCGCAGATTTGGCCCGACCACAACCATGTCGTCATCGCTGTCGCCGATGACAAAAAGGGCGAGCAGCTTGTACTCATGAGTGAGAACCCAGCGGCCGATCGCCAGAGCCTGATGACGGCCGCAAAAACGGCAGGTGTCCCGGAACTCTGGGTTCCACGCCGGATCGTGGCGGTCGAAGCGATCCCGCTGCTTGGGTCCGGGAAAACCGACTTTCCGGCTGCCGCTGAAATGCTCGCAAACGTCGATCGGTCTGCTGCTTGACGGTGAGCTGACTTATGAAGCTGACTGGGGCACGCGGGACTTTGGGCAGTTCGCTCAGTTGAGACAGATCCCGATCTCGCGGTCTACCTATTGGATACGGCGCAAATCAACGGCAACACCGCTGAGGCTGATGCCGGTCGTTTCAATGCTGTAGGCGAGCAGATCGTCTGTCCGCGAGATCGTCATATCGCCTTTGAATCCGCCGCCGTTCACTTCGAGGACAAGTGCTTTGCCGGCGACTTTCCCAGTGACCTGACCGGCCGCATTAAACGTGCGCTCTTCCCAGGTTCCAGCGATCACATCACCTTCAATCTTGAGCTTGGACCGGATCTCAATTTTGTAGGCGGCCGACGCGCACCGCAGCGCAAGCCGCAATTCCGCTTCGCGGTGCGTGTTGTAGCTCCGGCATTTGATGGCCTCGTTGCGTCCATCTTTAAAATTGATCCGGCCATCTCCAAGCCACGTGCCGATAAATTGTTGGCTTTTGTCATCGGCAAAAGAGCTTCCGCCGATGGGTGACACTAAGAAAACGAAACCAAAGAGTGCGAGTACGCCTGCCCGCCACACATCGCTCATCATCGCCCTATCCCTAACAGTCTTCCGTGACCCGATCCGCTCACCCATGTCAGTACGGTGCGCTTTGAGCTGTTGCAAACCGCTTTGCGCGCCGAAAAGTCCGCGCGATCCCTCTTATTGTCGTGTTTACTGAGACCACGTGGCCAAGGTATCAGCAGCAGCCAGCGTCCAAAGCTTGAACCAGAGCTGACCGTGCGGCTACCGCTCAACAATGTTCCGATCTTACGGCAGGTTTAAGGTGTGCCCGGATGGCAAGCGTCCTTAGCGATTTTGCTGTTTTGTTCGGCGTCTTCTTCGCCGCATTGGTCATTTACGCCTGGCGCGCGGGCTGGTTCGCCGGGTCTGCATTGAGCCAGGCAACCATCACAGCGTCTGACGATGAACGTAATGAAACGCGTTCGGACCCGGGCGATGCGAGCCGCGACCGAGCCGCCCGAGCCAAAGCCAACGCACGGGTATCTTTGGCAAGCAGCGACCCGGCCAAAGCGCTTGCGTCCGAGGCGCTTGCCCAAGGACCCACACCCGTCCGCCGAGACGTGCCACCTCCATTGCCGGCTGACGAAAACAAGTCCACCGGCAGTCGAATTCGAACGCAGTACGATGCGGGCGACGGTCGAACTCGCCCAGCGACCGAGTTCGTGCCAGGCGACGCCGTTCACCCAGCCATTCGCGCGGCCGCACGCCAAGCTGCCATCAAGTCAGCCGCCCAAACCTTTCCCGAGTTCTGGCCCGTCGATCGGATCAACGCGCGCTCAGGTTGGATGATTTTTGACGTTGCAGATTTTCTCGGGCCCTCAGACACCGTGTTTCGCTACGACATCCCGGGCAGCGGTGTTGGAGACGATCTCCTCCTCTACCCGATCGCTGAGGTGCGGCGCACGGAACGGGACGACACACTCATTGCAACCAGCCGACGGAAGGTTGTGCTTGCGCGTTGGGAGAAACGGCAAGCGCGTCGGCGCGCCGCAACGCGGAGCTAAGACCTAAGCCACCTGAGGACTTCGTCTCAATCAACGTATGAGTGACCTGCGGCAAACTTGACGGCTGGACCGGATCATCGGACCACGATGTTGTGGTCGCCCCGTTGGTCATCCCTTCCCCATGCGACGTGCGCATCTCTCAGATAGCACCTTGGCCGCAAACAACGTACGCGTCGGCGCGGCGACATGAGCGTCGCCAGCGCCGAAACTGGACCTAACAGGACAAAACTGGCGGCGATCAAGAATGGCGACCGATAAGGACACTCGATGAAACTTGCTGGCACCAGACATATCGCGGCAGACCGGCAGGCGGTCTGGGAGAAACTGAACGATCCAGACGTCCTCAAGCGGTGCATTCCCGGCTGCCAAAGTCTGGAACAGCTGTCGCCGACCGAACTGAAGGCAACCGCCGGGCTGAAGATCGGGCCGATAAACGCAAAGTTCACAGGCAACGTCACGCTCAAGGATCTGAACCCACCCGAGAACTATCGGATTGAAGGCTCGGGTTCCGGTGGTGTGGCCGGCCGCGCCTCTGGCGGTGCGGACGTGAAGCTCACAGCCGTCGAGGGCGGGACCGAACTCAGCTATGATGTCGATGCAGCGGTCAGCGGAAAGATTGCTCAGTTGGGGCAACGCCTCATCGACGCGACCGCAAACCAGTTGGCCGACAAATTTTTTGACGCGTTTCAAAGCGAATTTGCGCCAGCTCCGGCAGCGGCGGATGATGCAGCGCCCATCGACGCGACCAGTTCCGATCAACCAATCGCCAGATCGCCATCGAGTGGCCGTTCGTCGCAGACACCCTGGCTTTGGTATGGGGCAAGCGCTCTAGCGCTTGCGCTCGTTGCCCTGCTCATTGTTCAATCATTCTCATAAAAATCACAGCGCTGATGGATGAAGCGCGTCAGCAAGGCTGGTTCCAACTGGGAGGTGCCTCGTGCCCGAAGTGACCCTTCGCGTGAACGGCAAAGACGTCAAAAAAGACTTGGCTGCCAACACGTTACTCGTCGATTTTTTGCGCAAAGACATGGACCTCACCGGCACCCACGTGGGCTGCGACACCAGCCAGTGTGGTGCCTGTGTCATCCACGTCAATGGACGATCGGCGAAAGCCTGTACGCTTTTTGCCATGCAGGTGGACGGGGCCGAGATCACAACCATTGAAGGCCTGTCGGACGGCCGAGACCTTCACCCGATGCAATCCGCCTTTAAAGAAGCACATGGCCTTCAGTGCGGGTTCTGCACGCCGGGGATGGTGATGTCGGCCGTCGACCTGCTCGGCACCAATCCGAACCCGACCGAAGACGAAATTCGAGCCTGGCTGAAGGGCAACATCTGTCGGTGCACGGGCTACCATAACATCATCAAAGCCATTCAGATCGCGGCCAACGAGATGTCGCAGAAAGCAGCAGCCGAGTAACGGTTGCGGCGAGAGACGTGCGTGACGACGCGGCGAACCGGTCACACAACCGGCCGACCTGAGCCGGATCAACCGATCTCAGATCCGCCGCGTCCTTCCACCCGATGAAGTTTCCTCTGGAGGAATAAGCGATGCAAGACGCAACGCCCGTGAATGACAATGGAATTGGCGCCTCCGTGAAGCGCCGCGAAGATTTTCGCTTTTTGAAGGGCATCGGACGCTACACCGACGACATCAACCAACCAGGCCAAACGCACTGTTATTTCCTGCGCTCGCCCCTGGCCCACGCAACGATCCGGGCGATCGACACGGCGACCGCCGCCGACATGCCGGGTGTCGTTGGCATCTTCACTGGCGACGACTTCGCTGAAGTCGGTGGCATCCCGTGCGGCTGGCAGGTGACCGACAAGTTCGGCGAGCCGATGAAAGAGCCAAAGCATCCAATTTTGGCCCATGGCAAAGTTCGCCACGTGGGTGATCCCGTTGTTGCCGTCGTCGCTGAAACGCTTGAGCAGGCCAAGAACGCCGCTGAAGCCGTGGTCATCGACTTTGACGAACTGCCAGCCGTCGTCAGCATGACGAACGCCGAAACCAACGCGACGTCGGTGCACGAAGAAGCGCCGAACAATCTCTGCTTTGAGTGGGAACTGGGCGACCAGGCCGCGGTCGATGCAGCCTTCCAATCGGCGCACCACATCACGAAGCTCGATCTCGTCAACAACCGGCTCATCCCGAACGCCATGGAGCCCCGCGCTGCCATCGGCATGTTCGACATGGCCTCCGACGAGCACACGCTCATCACAACGAGCCAAAACCCACACGTCATTCGCCTTCTGATGGGTGCGTTCGTCCTCGGCATTCCAGAGCATAAACTCCGCGTCTGGGCCCCAGACGTAGGCGGCGGCTTCGGTTCTAAGATCTATCACTATGCCGAAGAAGCGTTCGTCACTTGGGCTGCCAAGCAGGTCGGTCGTCCCATCAAATGGGTTGCGGAACGCTCCGAGAGCTTTGTTTCCGACGCACATGGCCGCGACCACCTGAGCCACGTCGAAATGGCGTTTGACGCCGACGGCAACGCGCTCGCGCTCAAAGTGGACACCAAGGCCAACATGGGCGCGTACCTGTCGACGTTTGCGCCCTGCATCCCGACCTGGCTGCACGGCACGTTGCTCGCTGGCCAATACAAGACGCCCGCGGTCCACTGCAACGTGAAAGCGATCTTCACGAACACCACGCCCGTCGACGCATACCGCGGCGCCGGTCGCCCCGAAGCGACATTCCTGCTTGAGCGCGTCATGTCCAAGGCAGCCGCCGAGATGGGCATGGACCAGACCGAACTCCGCCGGAAGAATTTCATCCAGCCGGACCAGTTCCCGTATCAGACGCCGGTCGCAGTTGTGTACGACACCGGCGACTACGAGGCCTCGCTCAACAAGGCGATGGAACTCATCGACTATCAGGGCTTCGCGGCTCGTAAGTCGCAGTCGGAAGCGAACGGCATGCTGCGTGGCATCGGCGTCTCGAGCTACGTCGAGGCCTGCGGGATCGCGCCGTCAAGCCTCGTCGGTTCGCTCGGCGCGCGCGCGGGTCTCTATGAGGCCGCAACCGTTCGTGTGAACCCAACCGGTTCGGTTTCGGTGATGACGGGCTCGCACAGCCACGGACAAGGCCACGCAACGACGTTCGCCCAAGTCGTCTCAGAGAAGCTTGGCATCCCGATTGACCAGATCGACATCGTCCATGGCGACACCAACAAAGTGCCGTTTGGCATGGGCACCTATGGGTCGAGGTCTCTGGCCGTTGGTGGGTCAGCGATCGTCGGTGCGCTCAACAAGGTGATCGACAAGGGCCGCAAGATCGCGGCGCACCTGCTCGAGGCAGCCGAAGGTGACATCGAGTTCGAGAACGGTGCTTACACCGTGAAGGGCACCGATAAATCGAAGACCTTTGGCGAGATCGCACTGACGGCTTACGTGCCGCACCAGTACCCGATCGAGACCATCGAGCCCGGATTGGAAGAGACCGCGTTCTACGATCCGAAGAACTTCACCTACCCTGCCGGCACCTACATTTGCGAGGTCGAAGTCGATCCCGCGACCGGTCAGCTCCACATCGAGCGCTTCATCGCAGCCGACGACTTCGGCAACATCGTCAATCCGATGATTGTCGAGGGCCAGGTACACGGCGGGTTGGCGCAAGGTATTGGTCAAGCACTTCTTGAAGTCGCCGAGTATGACGAGAACGGTCAGCTCAAGACCGGCTCTTACATGGACTACTGCATGCCGCGCGCCGACGACGTGCCCTCGTTCGAGGTTGCGACGACCTGCACGCCCTGCACGCACAATCCTCTTGGCGCGAAGGGGTGCGGCGAGGCCGGTGCCATCGGCTCACCGCCAGCGATCATTAATGCCGTCTGCGATGCCCTGTCTGCCTACGGGGTCGAGCACATCGACATGCCGGCGACGCCCGAGAAAGTCTGGCGCGCGATCCAGTCGGGCAGCATGAAACAGGCGGCGGAATAATTACGGTTTTCGGCCGACTGCTCAGACACTTTGCGCGAGCAGTTGGCCGGGGCCGGATGGTGAGGAAACAACATGTATAGCTTTGATTACGCAAAGCCCGGATCGCTGCATGACGTCGGCGTTCTGACCAACGACGAGGCCGTGTTTCTGGCAGGCGGCCAAACACTGATCCCGACGCTGAAACAGCGTCTGAACGCGCCGGGCACACTTCTTGATTTGTCAGGTGTGCCGGAGCTGCGCGGCATCCACGCAGAAAACGGTGCCGTCGGGATTGGCGCGATGATGACGCACGACGAGGTCGCAAACTCAGCGGATGTGCAGGCGCATATTCCAGCGCTTGCAAAGCTCGCCGGCAACATTGGCGACCCCCAGGTCCGCAACCGCGGCACGCTCGGCGGTTCAATCGCAAACAACGACCCGGCAGCCGACTATCCCGCAGCGATGCTCGCACTCGGCGCCGTCATCATGACCAACAAGCGCCAGCTCACCGCCGATGAGTTTTTCAGCGGTATGTTCGAGACAGCTCTCGAGCCCGGTGAACTCATCACCTCGGTCGGCATCCCGGTGCCGGACGCTGCGGCCTATGCCAAGTTTGAACAACGCGCGTCGCGCTATGCGTTGGTCGGCGTGTTCGTCGCCAAAACCGGCGACGATGTTCGTGTCGCTGTGACGGGTGCTGGCGCCAACGGTGTTTTCCGGGCAACGGAAATCGAGACCGCTCTCAAAGCAAACTTCACGCCTGAAGCGGCCAAAGGTGCAACTCTGGGCGGCGGCGACTTGATGGGCGATCTCCACGGGTCAGCTGAGTATCGCGGAGCTATGGTCCCTGTCATGGCAAGCCGGGCTGTTGCGGCTGCTATCGCTTAGCAACGCTTGGTGGACGGTTCATCCGACCGACGCCCGCTCAGTCTCAACACAACAAGGCGCCTGCAGCTTGGCTTTGCAGGCGCCTTTTTCTTTGGTCTGGGACCCGTGTCGCAGGGATGTCGGCAGTGGGACAGATGCCGCGTGCGTTTGCAGCTATGTTTTTGGCCGATGGATAATCCCGCCCACTCTCCAAAGCTGCCCTGGTCTGCCTCGGGGGATGCGTGCGATCGCCGTACGTGCCGGACCCCGGACCGATGCTGGCGTTCGGCCAAAGCGTCTTGGTGGTGGCCGTCCGGGGTGTTGCGTTTCAGCTAAAAATCATCGCCACAGGTCACCGACACCTGCGTGACCCAACTTGCGCCGAGTGGGACGGCGGTTCGTCGTTCCATGGTCTCGATGCTTGTTCCGTGGCTGAACGCACCAGATTTCTCGAAAGACAACCTCCAATGGCAACTGCATCCATCAATGCGGGCGCGCGCACCATTGCGGTCGCATGGCCAGACGGCACGACGGCCGATTTCCCGTTTCTTTGGCTGAGAGACAATTGCCCAACGGGCCTCCATCCCGAAACGCACGAGCGGACGTTCGAGCTCTTGAGCGTGCCGGATACGCTGGCTCCCGTCGGCGCAACAATCGAGACGGACTGTCTTGTCATTCGCTGGCCGGACCACACGACAGAACTTGACCTCGATTGGTTGGCCGCACATCGACCTGGAGAACGCGCCCACGACCCGGCCGACGTGTCCCCCGTTCTCTGGCGAGGCACCGTCACGAAGGATGCGCTTCCAAGCGCGACGGCTTCGTCGCTGCTGGACAGCGATCGGGCTTTATCGGATTGGCTCAAAACTGCGAAGGCCCACGGGCTCGCGCTGGTGACCGAACTCGACGATCGCGTTGATGCTGGCATGGAGATCGCGCGGCGCATCGGCTTTCTCAGGGAGACAAACTTCGGCGTTGAATTTGACGTCGTCTCCAAACCCGATCCCAACAATCTGGCCTACACGGCGGGGCGCCTGCCCCTACACACCGACCTGCCCAACCAGGAGTTGCCGCCAGGCTTCCAGTTCCTCCACTGCATCGCCAACAGCGCCGACGGGGGTGGCTCGATGTTCTGCGACGGCTTTGCCGTTGCCGATGCGATCCAAAAGGAGGACCCAGCCGCGTTCGATCTGCTTGCGAGCCAACCCATCCCACTTCGGTTTCATGACGCCACGTGCGACATCCGCAAGCGCGACACGGTCATTCGACGAGACTTCGACGGCAGACTGCAGGAGGTCCGTTTCAACGCACATATCGCCGCGACGTTTGATATGCCAGCGCACCTCATGAGCGCGTACTACCGGGCGTACCGCATGTACATGGCGATGAGCCGGAGCGCCGCGTTCGAGGTGACGCTCCGGCTAGAGCCCTGTGAAATGGTCGTCTTTGACAATCGGCGGGTGCTGCATGGTCGCGATGCTTTCGATCCCTCAACGGGACATCGACATCTCCACGGGTGTTATGTGGACCGTGGTGAGTGGGACAGCCGCATGCGCGTTCTGGCGCGCAACGTGGATTGACTGGCGCCGGGAGAGAGGTGGTCGCGCGTCGGCCATCTCTTCCCCATCAACACCCGCGATACGTAACGAGCGAGGCTGCCATGAGCGCGACGGAGAACGGGCTGGAGCTGCACCATGCGCAGCCCGTTGCCAGCTGTTTCATCGACGGCGGCTATGTTGAAAGCCCGGGCGGCGAAGCGATGCCGCAGGTATTCGCTGGAACGGGAGAGACGATCGCAACCGTCCATGCGGCAACGCCCGATCTGATTGAGAAGGCCGTTCAGTCGGCGACACGCGCTCAACTGGATTGGGCGCGCCTGAGCGGGGCAAAGCGTGGACGCGTCTTGAAGCGTGCGGCCAACATCATGCGCACGCACAACCGAGCGCTGTCCGAACTCGAAACGCTCGACACGGGAAAACCCATTCAAGAAACGCTTGTTGCCGACGCTGCGAGCGGCGCGGATGCGCTGGAGTATTTCGGCGGGCTCGCAGCAAGCCTGACTGGCGATCACATTCCGCTCGGGCAGGATTTCGCCTACACGACACGCGAACCGCTCGGCGTTTGTGCCGCAATCGGCGCTTGGAATTATCC
>JBCBWG010000058.1:0-14742 GCA_039817205.1 Pseudomonadota bacterium | reverse complement strand
CGGCGCACCTCGATCGCATCTCAACGGACGTTGGCTACAAGATCCTGCCGATCGCCATGCTTGGCGGAAGTCGTTTTTTGATGGCGGTGAACGGAGCCGCTCTCCGAAACACGCCACCGCAATCCGGCCCGGTCGGTCTCGGCGCGAATGGGGCGATCGTCGATCAGGCTTTTGGCCGGCGAACCGGACCCGTCGCGACCATCTGGGCCGGTCTCTCAGATACCGATGTTTCAGCTGTCGGTGGTGGCCTGCCGACGAGACGCAGCCACGACCTTGGGATGCATCTGACCGGCCCCGTCATCGCAGCGCACATTCCAGCGGCGATTTGGAACGGCTTCACGCCCGACCAGCAGACGGCGATCAAAGCTGCTGCTGATCTGACGCGTTACGAAATGCTGAGCCACCGCCAGGTTTTTGAACGCGAGGTCGCGCCATCTTTGCGGGCGGCGCTGCCCACGCCTCGGCCGCTGACGGACTGGTCGTCGACCGGTGATATGACCGCGCGCGTTCGGCAGACCCATGAAGATCTCATTCAAGCGGATCGCGATGCGCTGGTTCTGCTGAGTGCGATGGTGCGGCTCACTGAGGAGCCGCAGCCTCGGCCGCTGGCGTGATCGAAAGCATGAGCTGACGCGCTCGCAAGCTGTCTCCCTCAACCCGACTGAGATCGCTGCAAACCATAAGAGACCGCAAGAATTTGGCCGCTTCCGCATTGTCGGGTATCTGGTTGATGTCAGGCACGGTTGATTCGCTGATGCGGCTGCGTGCAAACACTGACAGCCAAGACACGCGCCGCCATACCTCGGCCGATAGACCTCGGTTGGACGAGCGCCGATGCAATGGGAGACCCGCCATGGCAGACGCTGACTACGTCGCCGACGTAAAACGCTACGTAGACAATCCGGACGAGGCCAAGATCGCGACGATCGTCAAGCATCTCGGGATCGCGCTGAGGAGCAAGGATGCCTCGCTCGTATCATGCTCATCGAAAGATGAACTGGCTCGGGTTCGCGATAGCTACTGCAAAAAGAAGCTCGCGTGCTCGGACGACGACGCGACACTGGATGCCGCGATTAAAGACGTCTGCGAGACGATGAAAGGGGATCAGCGCAAGCATCGCGTGATCTTCTATTACCTGCTCGCCGACAAGCTCGGGAAGATGGACGCGCTCGCTTAGGGTTCGACCAACGGCAGCGAATGAGTTGTAAGCTGTTGTTCGAGAGATCGAGACGCACGGAAAGAGCCTGCCGAGTGCTCGGTGGGCTTTTTTTATTGAGCGGGTTCAACTTCGTTGACGTCGGCCTTTCCGGGCAGTGCCGGAGCAGTCCGGTCCGCGATCCCCTCGGTTTGAACAGGCGGCGCGAAAACGGGTGTCGGCAGACCGACATGCCGGGCCTTGAGTTGCAGCGCGAGGAACCGCGAGAAATGGCGCGACTGGGCAAGATTGCCGCCTTGAAACCAAAGCCCCTCCTGGCCGGTCGGCTTCCACATGTTGCGAAGCTCACCTTCCCATGGGCCGGGGTCTTTCTCGATGCCGGAACCGACGCCCCAACAGCGACCAACGCGTTCGGCGACGTCACGCCCGACGATGTCTGCAACGAACTCGTTCATCGACCGATAGCCCGTCGCGTAGACAATCATGTCGGCGACCACGCTGCTTCCGTCCGAGAGGACAACGTGGTCGCGGCTGAACCGTGAGATCCCGATGCCGCTGCGCAATTTGACGTCGCCGTCCGCGATCAATTCGGACGCGCCGACGTTGATATAGAAACCGCCACCTTGCCGGATCGACTTCATCGCAAGACCGGTCTCGTCGGGCCCGAAATCCAGAATGAAGCCTGCCGCGCGCAAACGATCGTGCAGATCACGATCGCGCGCCTTCATCGTCGCACAAATCTGCTTATGGCGTTCTTCAAGGACACGGTGGGGCCACGTCGTCCCAGCGAAATCGGCAGTTTCCGTATCGATGCCCCGCGCCAGGGCGTCTTCCGAATACAACGCTCCGAGGAGGCACTCCATCACCGTCTCGGACTGCGTGACGAGCGTGCCGGACCGCTGCAGCATCGTGACGTCGGCGCCGTTTTCCCAGAGGTCGGCTGCGATGTCATGGGCCGACGTATTTGAACCGATGACAACCGCACGACGACCGGCAAACTCTCGGCCGCCGGGATACGCGCTCGAATGCACCTGGAGGCCTTCAAAGTCTTCTTGGCCCGGAAACTCCGGCACGTGCGGATAACCCGACATACCCGTTGCGAACACAAGATGGGCTGCGCGCGTTTTGACGGTCTCGCCGGCCCGATCGATCGTAATGTCCCACACCCCGGCCGCATCGTCATACCGCGCTTCGGCGCATCGTGACGACGTCCAGTAATTGAGGTCCATCACGCGGGCATACATCTCCAGCCAATCGGCCATCCGATCGCGCGGCGTGAAGACCGGCCAATCCGGCGGAAACGGAATAAACGGCATGTGGTCGTACCAGACCGGATCGTGCAGGCAGAGTGATGGATATCGGTTCCGCCAGCTGTCGCCTGCACGCGCGTTCGTCTCGAGAATGATGTAGGGCACGCCGAGGTGGCCGAGGCGCGCGCCGAGCGACATGCCGCCCTGACCGCCACCAATGATCACAACGTACGGATCGTGTTCGCGCCCGATCCGCGCCTTCGCCTCCGCGCGAATTTCGTGCCAGTGCTTACGTCCGCGTGCCGCACCGTGCGACTGGCCACGTGGGCGGTTTCTGTCGGTCGCCGTCGGGTGATCTCGAAGCGCGGTCAGCGTCGTCAACAGCGTGTAGGCTTTGCCGTCCTTCAGGCGAACGTGCGCTTTGCCCTCACCGATCGCGGTCTCAAACGTGAGCCAAGCTTCGTCAAAGCCTTCGGGCGATGTGTTGACCGGGCCGTCGATCTGCCAGTTGCGTGGCGCTGTTTGGTCGAGTTGCGATCGCAACATCGTCTCGATCGCATCAGCACCTTCGGCTGTATGAATGTTCCAAGTGAATGCGACCATGTCCCGCCAGTAAGCGGGCGTCCCAAACAGGGCCAAGGCACAGTCGATGTTGCGATTTTCTAGCGCTGCGCTGAATTGCTCCAACCAAGCCGCAATCGTCATGTCCGTCCGCCCTCGGTCCGTATTTGCTTATCTCCGCGCCGCTCCGACGCCAATGCCCGGATTATCAGTCGCAATTTTCACGGCGTCCACGTGCGGATCGCCCTTGAATAGGACAGCAATGCTGACCTACTCTCCGTCACACGTTCGAACGGCGCCATCCGGCATTTGATTTGCGTTCCCGCACTCGTACGGCGCAACCTGCCATCACACGGCGCTCGCATCAGGACTTGTGTCCACCACGCAAATCCCAGCCCTGGCGACTTCACGGAGCCCCAGATGCCCAAGCATAAAGTGACACTCGCCGACAAATTCGACCTTGATCAACACCATCAAATTCTGACTGGGACCCAGGCCGTGGTCCGCCTCGCGTTGATGCAGAAGGCGCGCGACCGGGCCGCGGGGCTCAACACAGCAGGCTACATCTCAGGTTATCGCGGCTCACCGATTGCAGGCCTCGAAGGCGCCTTCCAGCGCGTTGGCAAAATGCTGACCGAGAACGATCTGGTGTTTCAACCCGGACTGAATGAGGACCTGGCGGCAACGGCGGTCTGGGGCTCGCAGCAAGCTGAGATGCGCGGCGAGGGCAAATACGATGGCGTATTTGCCATGTGGTACGGAAAGGGCCCGGGCGTTGACCGGACGGGCGATGTCTTCCGCCACGCCAACCACGCAGGCTCATCCAAACATGGCGGCGTGCTTGCGTTGATGGGCGACGACCATACCTGCGAAAGCTCAACCTCGGCGCACCAGTCTGAGTTCGCGATGGTCGACTTCATGATCCCAGTTTTGAATCCGGCTGGCGTTCAGGAAATCCTCGACTTTGGCCTCCTTGGTTTTGAGCTCTCGCGGTATGCGGGTGTCTGGGTTGGATTGAAATGCGTCAAGGACAACATCGAATCGACCGGCACCGTTGATGGACGCCCGGACCGCGTTGACGTTGTCATCCCTGACCAGGGCGAGTTCGCGCTCCCACCGGGCGGCTTAAACATCCGCGTCGGCGACCAAGCGCTCGACAAAGAAGCCCGTCTCCACGACTACAAGCGCGGTGCCGTTCTCGCCTTTGCCCGCGCCAACAAACTCGACAAGATGATCATGCGCGGCGGGCAGACCCCGTCGATTGGCATCGTCACGACCGGCAAAAGCTACCTCGACGTCCGCCAAGCTCTCGATCAGCTTGGAATTGACGAAGTGAAGGCAGCTGAACTCGGCATCCGCCTTTACAAAGTCGCGATGACGTGGCCGCTCGAACCCACGGGCATTGCCGAGTTCGCAGACGGGCTCGACACGATCCTGGTCATCGAAGAGAAGCGCTCGCTGATCGAGACCCAGATCAAAGAGCAGCTCTTTGATATGACGGTTCGTCCCAAGGTTCTCGGTAAGAAGGACGAGAACGGCAACTGGCTGTTCCCCGCCAAAGGTGCACTCGAACCGGTGGACATCGGCATCATCGTCGGCGAACGGCTCGTCCAATGCGGGCGGGCGACGCCGGGCGTCACCGAGCGGCTCGCAAAGCTCCGACAGGTCAAAGGCAACCGACCGAGCCAACCGGCGATTTTCGATCGCATCCCCTACTTCTGCTCCGGCTGCCCGCACAATTCCTCAACGAAGGTTCCCGATGGCGCTCGGGCCTATGCGGGCATCGGCTGTCACTACATGGTCCAGTGGATGGATCGCGAGACCGACGGCTTCACGCAGATGGGCGGCGAAGGTGCCAACTGGATCGGTGAAGCACCGTTCTCGACGCGGCGCCACGTTTTCCAGAACATCGGCGATGGCACCTACATTCACTCGGGCTCGCTCTCCGTCCGAGCCGCTGTCGCCGCTCAGACGAACGTGACGTTCAAAGTTCTCTACAATGACGCAGTTGCCATGACCGGCGGACAAAGCCTCGATGGCGGTCTGACGGTCCCGCAGGTCGCACAGCAATTGCTCGCCGAGGGCTGCCAACGCGTCGATGTCGTGAGCGATGAGCCTGAAAAATACCGCCTCAAATTCAAGCTGCCCATGGGCGTGAAGGTCCATCATCGGCGCGACATCAACCCGGTCCAGGAGACGCTTGCGAAAATCGACGGTGTGACAGCGCTCATCTACGACCAGACATGCGCAGCGGAAAAGCGGCGGCGGCGGAAGCGTGGCCAATTCCCTGATCCGGACAAGCGCATTTTCATCAACCCGGAGGTCTGTGAAGGCTGCGGTGATTGCGGCGTCAAATCGAACTGCGTCGCCGTCGCGCCACTTGAGACAGAACTTGGTCGCAAGCGTCGGATCGACCAGTCGGCTTGCAATAAGGACTTCTCGTGTCTCGAAGGCTTCTGCCCGAGCTTCGTGACGGTCCACGGCGCCAAGCCCAAAAAGGCAACGGGTGTGGCTGGCGCGAGCGGCATGGCCGAAATGCTCGCAAGCCTGCCGGAGCCTGACCACCCGGAACTGACAAGCCAGCCCTATTCCGCGCTGGTCACCGGCATCGGCGGCACCGGCGTCGTCACGATCTCAGCCGTGCTCGGCCAAGCGGCCCACATCGCCAACATCGGCTTTGGCGCGATCGACATGACTGGCCTCGCCCAGAAAGGCGGCGCCGTGGCCTGCCATATGCGCTTTGCCAAAACGCCCGACGACATTCACGCAATCCGCATTGGGGTCGGCGGCGCTGATCTCGTTCTCGGCGGCGATATCGTCACGACGGCATCGAACAAGATCCTCGAGACGATGACACGCGATCGCACGGCGGTCGTCGTCAACACCCACGAAACAACGACGGGCGCCTTTACGCGTGACCCGAAATTGACGGTGCCCGGCAACGCACTCCTCGACGCCATCCAACAGCAGGTCGATGCCCGGCACATGACGACGATGAACGCGAACGCGTATGCCGTGCAACTGTTCGGCGACAGCATCGCATCGAACATGTTCATCCTCGGCGTCGGCTATCAGCTCGGGCGCATCCCTGTTCCGGCCGAGGCCATTGAAGAAGCGATTGAGCTCAATGGTGCCGCCGTCGATATGAACAAGCGGGCATTCCGGTTTGGTCGTCTCGCCGTCCATGACCGCGCTGCGATCGACCGCATCGTTAAGCCTGCGACGGATGCAGACGATACAGCCGAGACGCCGAAAACGATCGATGATGTGGTGGCGTTTCGTGTTGATCACCTGACCAAATACCAGGACGAAGCCCTGGCTGAGCGCTACGCGGCGGCGATCAAACGTTTCCAAGACCTTGAGGCGGAACGCACACCGGGCCGCACCGGGCTCGCCGAAGCTGTGGCTCGCGGCTACCACAAACTGCTCGCCTATAAGGACGAGTACGAGGTCGCGCGCCTGTACACCGACGGCGCATTCGACGCGCACCTGAAGGCGAATTTCGATGGCGCGGGTAAGGTCGAGCTGCACCTCGCGCCACCTGTGCTGTCCTGGTTCTACAAAGACAAAGCCACCGGCCATCCGCGCAAAATCAAGGTCGGACCTTGGATACTTTGGATATTCAAGCACTTGGCAAAGCGCAAGGGCCTGAGAGGCGGTCGTTGGGACGTGTTCGGGTATTCCGACGAACGCAGGCGCGAGCGCCAGATGATCACCGACTACGAGGCAACTCTCGAAAAGATTGCGACCTCGCTCTCAAACGAGACGCACGCAACAGCCACAGCGCTCGCCGGTATCCCGCTGGAGATCAGAGGCTTCGGGCACGTGAAGCTCGCAAACGCCGAGAAGGCAAAAGCGCGCGAAACGGAATTGGTGTTCGCGCTTGAGAACCCGAATGTCGTGCCGATCGCTGCTGAGTAATCGAACGGATTGGACATTGTAGAAAAAGCTGCGCACTCGGTTGGAGCGCGCAGCTTTTTTTTCGTCGACATTGAGATGGTGTCACGCGCCGCCGCGCAGTTTTGGCAAATGCGGCAACGGATCGACGGGCGTTGAACCGTCGCGCAGTTCGAAGTGCAGCGTTGGCTGTTTGACGTTGCCCGTCATCCCGGCTTGGCCGATGACCTGGCCACGACGTACGGTATCGCCCCGCTTCACGAGCAACCGATCGGCATGCGCGTAGGCCGACACCCAGCCGTTGTCGTGACGGATGAGAACCAAGTTGCCATAGGCCTTCAACTCATCGTCCGCATAGGCGACGACGCCGCCCTCTGCCGCGCGAATGTCGGTGCCTTTCGGCACGGAGATATCGACGCCATCATTGTGCGAGCCGTCGGGACGACGACCAAAGCCTGAGATGATCCGGCCGGTTGCAGGCCAGCGGAATTTCGCAGCGCCATCATCGGCCTTCGGGCGATCGAGTGCGGCGCGTCGGGTTTCGGTCACTGGCTCGGCACGACGCGGTGCAATCCGAGTTGTCGTTGTCGGGCGGTTGATCACCTGCGCACCACCCGGCAGGCCACGCGGCGTTGTTGACGTCACCGGGGTCTCAACGAGGCGCGTGTTGCCGACCGCGGCGGTCCGTGTCGACCGACGCGGAAGACGCTCTGCGCTTACCGTCGTACGTGCGTCCGATGACAACCGGAGCACGGTACCGGGCATCAGACGGCGAACGTTCGCGACCCCATTCAAATCCTGCAACTGCGCGACTGAAACACCGGTCTGCCGCGCAATGCGATAAAGGCTGTCGCCCGGCTGGACGACATACGTCCCCGATGTCACCTGCGGGTTGCTGCGCGGCAGTTCAGCGTTCGTCTGCGGCGGAAGAACAGGACGCGCACCGCCGGTCACAGCCGACGAGCCCGGCAGGACCAGTGTCTGGCCCGGACGGATGACGTTCGAAGTAAGGCCATTGGCGGCTTTCAAGGACGCAACGCTCACCCGGTTCTGACGGGCGAGGCCGTAGAGCGTGTCGCCAGAGCGGACAATGATCGTGCCGGAACCGGTCGTCGCATCGTTGAGCGTTGCCTGGCCGGTAAACGGCGACGCGTCAGCCACGCGCACCGGCCGCGTGCGTGCCGACGGCTCAGAGATGCCACCGGCACTTCGGCTTTGGACACGCTGTGTGAAATCTCGAGGCGCGTCCGCTGAACGCACGGGCTCCAACTGCGCACGATCGAACTTTCGTCGAGCCGTAGTCGGCGTGGTCACAGGTTTCGGCCGAGACAGGCCGACCGCATTGTACGACCGTTCTGGTGTTTGCGATGCGAGCGGGGCTGCGCCATAACCGGCCGGCTGGTGCACAGAACCGGTTGTCGACTTGCCATCAAATAGCGAGCGATCGAACCGCGTCACATCTGCGCTGCAACCGGCAAGACCCGTCAGCAAAACTGCCGAGCCAATCAAAGTCGCCTTCGGAGCGCGTGAGGACTGAAATCTGGGGCTCTGAACCTTGGAACTTGGAAAACGCAACATAAGCCACCTCCGTCACGCACGATTAACTTTAATTCAGTTAACGTCGTGTTAATGCGCGGCTGGAATTGCGATTTGCGCCGGCCGCATCCGACGCTTCAGGTCCGGCACATCCCCCTCAAGTTGCCGATCCAAAAGCCCTAACAACATGTGTGTTAGGTGTGGAATGTGGGCACGCGTTGGCGCGAAGCGGTCGGCTTAGTGACCGTTTCGTTGCATCGGCGCCTATTCAGATATGACGGATTGCTCGCTTAAGCGCAGATCGTCAGCTGCCGAATTCGGCTGTGAGCGTCTCGCGCATCGCCCCATGCGTCATATTCATATCGAGCGGCGTTACCGAAACATACCCGTTGTAGATCGCCCATAAATCGGTGCCTTCGGCTGGGTCGGAACGATGGCGCTGAAACCCCAGCCAGTAATACGGCGAGCCCCAGGTGTCCTGGCGCGTGTCAATCTCCATCAGCTTCTGATCGCGGCGCCCTTGCCGTGTCGCTTGAATTCCGGCGACGTCGGCTGGGGCAACCGGCGGGAAGTTGACATTCATCAGGAGGTTCTCGCCCCAACTCTGATCGAGCAAGCGCCTGACAAGATCTGGACCAAGCGTTTCAGCGGTTTCCCAGAACATGTGTCGGCCAGCGGCGCCGCCATAGGCTTGACTGAGCGCAATCGAACGGACGCCGATCAGCGTGCCCTCAAAGGCGGCAGCGATCGTGCCTGAGTACGTCACATCCTCGGCGATGTTCTGACCCTGATTGACACCGGACAAGATCAGGTCCGGGCGGTGATCTTTGAGGATCTTGCGGCAAGCCATGATCACACAATCGGTCGGTGTGCCACGCACGGCGAACGTCCGCTCGTCGACCTCCATCATCCGCAAAGGCTCGCGCAGCGTCAGCGAGTGACCGGCGCCGGAATGGTTTGTCTGCGGCGCGACAACCCAAACGTCATCGCTCAGTGCGTCCGCAATGCGCTTGCAGGACTTCAGCCCCGGCGCGTCGATGCCATCGTCGTTCGTCACCAGAATGCGCATGGAAGCCCCTGCCTGAGCTGAATGTGTCTGAGCTGAACGTGGTTGAGCTCAATGTGTTTGAGCGAAGTGGGTCTGAGTGCAGCGTGTTTTATTGGTCTACGCGCGCACTCAGATTCAGACCGCCATCGCAGCCCCTGTTCACAGCAATCAGGAGCGCGCCGCATCGCGGGTTTCACTTCCGGAGATTGCCGCCAGAGTATTTCTCGAGAACGCGGCGCGCCACTTGCGCGACGCTATCGGCGATAGCGGCATGACCTTCGGCGGTCGGGTGGAACGCGCCTGAGTAGGTTGAGGCGAGCAACACCTGGGTCCACTCAAGGCCTCGGTTTTGCAAAACACGCAAAAGCGTCCGGCCGGCCACGTGAAAGTGGCCCGTCAAATATGCATCGTTGGGCGTTCGGAACCAACGCTGACGGGGCGCGTAGGGCCGATAATCAGCCGGATTAAACGGCGCCCAACGCCCATCGACGCGGCGCGGAAACCGCAGGTCATCGACACTCGAAAGCGAGACTTCGTCGTAACCCGCGCAAAGCCCGCGCCCGACAAACTGAGCCCGATGGGTCTGCGCAAAGCTCCACCCATTGCGGCGGGCGGCGCGGCGCATTTCGCGATCGAGCCGGTCGGCTGCGCGTTGACTTTCGGCGGCGCGCGATTGGCTGAGGTAGAATGCGGGAAACACTTCCATGCCAGCCTTTCCACTCGGACACGTACTCCGACCGTCTTCCAACAACGCCATCGCCGGATAGGCTGTCAGGATCACCCGATCGCTTTCGTTCCACGGCACATGCAGGATGTAGTGCAGCGCCCGCTTGAGCGCTTTGTAGCGTTGGCGAAGTTCGACCAACTGCGTCTCGGCTTTGATGCGATCGTGGATCTGGCCGAACCAACCACCGAGGCGCTTGAGAAAAGATTCTTCGCGCAGCACGGAATTTGCGACCAGTCGGGCGAAGCCGATGTCGTTTCCGCCAATCGACACAAACATCAGATCGATCTTGCGCGAGCGCCGACGGTCACACTCGTAAAGCTGCAAGAAGCCTTTCAGCGCCGGGATCTTGCCGCGCATATGATAGGCCTCGGGCAGCCCCTTCAGAACCGCCGAGCGACGCCCGCACTGTGCGTGGGCGATGGCTGAAATTTGCGAATGCTTCGGTGGGTTCGGCACCCACTCGTGGCCCTTGTAGCGAAGGAACAGACCGCGCGTTATCTCGGCTCCAGAACAGGCCAGATGCAAAAACGTAATCGCACGTTTCGGGTCCTCGATCGCCAATTGAAGAGCCGCCCGCATCTGGTGGCTATAGAGCGACCGGTGGCACGCCTGATCCAGCCACTTGGCATTCTCGCGCTGAAACGCTGGATCGCCGAAGGAACGCCAGGCACCGATGCGCGCGGGGTAGCCTGCCAACAGCACGTCGCGTCGCACAACTCCGTAGTCGGCCACCCGGCTCGGATCAAACCGCACCGGCACGTCCGGATTGCCTTCGCCTGAGCCGAAGCTGTCGCCAACGCCGACGACCAAAAGATCCTCAACGCGGATCTTCTCGCGCGCGATCACGCGGCCGCCGATGGCAACCTCAACAACAGCACCGCTTGGATAGGGAATGTCGACGACCGCCGCCTGATGGCAGGGCCGTGTGACACGCGTACGACCGTTGAGCTTTTCCCGTCCGCTGTCCCGTTCACGCCTGGAGCCGCGGAGCCGCACGCGCCAGATGCAGCGGATGGTCTCGGCCTCGTCGATCCCCGCAACCCGCACGAGCACCCGGTGGCGCTTCGGATTGACGTAGTCGCCGCCACCGGGGCAGCGGTGGAGGTTGGCCGCCGGATCCCAACACACGCGGCCCTTAAGCTCAGCGGCCCAGCCCCAGCGAAACGTTTGGCCGAGCGTGCGTTCGGCCGAAAGGATCGGGGACCGTCGCTGTTCGGGTGGTAAGCTCTCATAGACCTCTCGATGGAGGTCCGCGTCGTCAGGGTTCGTAAAAAAGCGGAACGGGTTTTCGACACGCCACCGGATTTTTGGTCGGTCGAGACGCTCGCGGGCCACGAACGGTTGGCGCGGGGCTTCAGGCCCACGTGTGGCACTCCGATCGCCTGGGGTCCCGAACGCGTTGCGAAAATCAAAACGGTCTTGGGCCTGTGCCGTGCCGATGGTCGTCGTGAGAGGAGCGAAAACCACCGCTGCCAAACCGATCGCCGTACCGATTGCGATGACGGCAAAGGTGGTCGCGGACGCATACGAACAGGCCGTGAGAAGGCGTAGACGAGACGTCATTGGCAGTTTCCCCCGTGGTGGCATGCACCGAAGCTCATACTTGCCTTAAAAATCGCGCGGCGGTCGCCAAATCCATCGCGCGCACTGAATTACCTGACACCTCTCCAGATGGCCCAAACCCGGCGCAGCGGCGAGACGTCGCCGGCCATTTGTCCACTGGCAAACCCAGACCGTCCGACAACGTTGGAATAAGGCGCAACCATGGCGAGCGGGCGGCACGCGCGGCGGACTGCGCGAGTTGGTTTTACGGGCTGTCGGGCGAGCTTATCCCCCAAAGACTTCGAGGATTGGACCATCCGATCCAGTAGGCGCGCGGCGATGTCTCCGGCCGATGTGCGCAGGGCGTCGACGCTCACGCCTTCTTCGTCAAGCCAGCTTTGAGGGACGAGCACGCGCCCCTGCGCCAGAAGCGCCGGGAACTCAAGCGCCGCGCGGGCCGTGCCATAGGCAATTCCCGCATCGCGGACCCATTCCGCGTGGGCGCGCGCACCGTCGCGATCGATCAGGCGGGCCAACAGCGCGAACGCACCACCGAACACCTTCGCGAGGTGCTGTCGTAAAGCCATTTCGTCCTCGGGCGGCGCGTCCGTAAGCCCCAACGACTGCGCATCGATTATGCCCTGGAATAGTCCGATCGGGAGCGCATGGTTGCGCGCCGTCGTTGTCACTGCGTCCAGTATGGGGTTGCCGCTCTGTTTGCCGTCAACGCCGGCTTCAAGGGCATCACGCCACCACTGCAATCGGATCTCGCCGATCAGCGGCTCGCTTACAAACATTGGAACCCGGTTGAGTTCGCCGACGAACGCGGCAATGGCGATCGCGTCGGCACGAACCGCCGCGGGCATCAAAAGGGCTGTCAGGTAAAGATCGAACTCATGGGCGCGTGCGCTTTGCGCAACAGCATCGATCGGTGGCAACTCCTGGCGGTCAGACGGCGCCGTGGCGGGCCTGTCGCCCACCGCGCCTCGTTCCGCAGATGTTTCCTCAGCGCCAACCGTCACGTCAGTCAACCGCGATCAAGGCAGCCGCGACCGCGCGCTTTTCGCCGAGCAGCACATTATACGTCCGGCACGCAGCTCCGGTGTCCATCGGCTCGAGGCCGACGCCTGCCTCAATGAACGCACGACGAATTTCGATCGCTGGAAACACCTGTCGGGCACCGGTCCCAAGGAGCAGAAAGCCAGGCGGTGCCAACGCATCGAGCGCTTCGCGGAAATCGGCAAGCGTCAGGGCGTCGGCCTCTTGAACGTGCCAGCTAAAGACGCCGGTGGGCAGGCAAAGAAGCGATCCGCGGTGGCTCATTTCGGCGAAACGAAAGCCGCCGTTGCCATAGCTATCGATGGGCGCGGGCGTCGGAAAACTGGGTCGCCTTTCTGGTCCATCCGACATGCGCGGCCCTCCGTTCGTTCCAGAAACTTCCGACGGCAGGCCAACAGGCAAAGCGCGTTGGCGCACGGCGGCACCTGACGGCAGCCTAAAGCCCAGGCGCTATTCCGCCGGTGCGCCCGCTGCGGCCTGCTCGCCTTTCGTCAAGCCGGACCAGTCGCGTTTCACGCCAAGGATCTCAAGGATTGGCGCGGCGATAAAGATCGACGAGTAGGTTCCGATCAGCACGCCGAACAGCATCGCGAAGGAAAAATTACGGATCACCTCGCCACCCAGGAAGTATAGCGACAACAGCACGATCAAGGTCGTGCCAGACGTCATCAAAGTCCGTGGCAGCGTCTCGTTGATCGAGAGGTTGAGGAGATCGTGCAGCGGCATCTTTTTGTATTTGCGCAAGTTCTCGCGGATGCGGTCTGAGATGACAACCGTGTCGTTCACCGAATAACCGAGAATGGTGAGCAGCGCGGCGACCGTCGAGAGATCGAAATCAAGTTGCAAGATCACGAAGACGCCGACCGTGATCAGAACGTCGTGGGCGAGTGCCAGAACAGCCCCGATCGCAAACTGCCATTCAAATCGGAACCAGATGTAGAGAATGATCGCAAATATCGATGCGAGGACCGCGATCAGGCCGGTTGTTCTGAGTTCGCTTGAGACGGCGGGGCCCACGACCTCAACCCGCCGCTGCACGTACTCGGCATCGATCGCTGCCTGAATTTTCTTCAAAGCCGCTTGCTGCGCGTCTTCACCGCCCGCCTGCTGCTCGACCCGAATAAGCACGTCACTCGGCTGGCCGAATTCCTGGATCTGATAGTCGCCAAGATCAAGCGCTCCGATGGTGTCGCGCAACTTCGGGATATCGGCAGCCTGGTCCGATTTGGTCCGCAGCTCCACCATGGTGCCGCCCTTGAAATCGACGCCATAGTTCAGGCCAACCGTCAGGAACAGCGCGAAGGCACCGACCATAATCCCGATTGACGCCCAGAAGCAGACTTGCCGAAAGCGCATGAAGTCGACGCTCGTGCCGTCCGGAATGAAGTGGCGGCCTTTGAAGTGTGGGAGCAGCGTCATTTGAGCGTCGCTTTCAGATTTTTTGTCGTGTCGACACGGGTGCCTTGCCGAAACCGGTCGTCAGCCCCGGTTTTCATCTTGCCAACCGGCGCATGCGATTAGATCGGCCTGCGCTTAGATCGGAACGTCCACGTTCCGCGTCTTGGCTCGCTCGCTGCGGAACCAAAGGGCAACGAGCATGCGGACAAACACGACGGCCGTGAATACCGATGTGAAAATGCCAATCGATAGGGTGACGGCAAATCCGCGGATCGGGCCGGAGCCGAGCCAAAACATGATGATCGCGGCAGCAAGCGTGGTGATCTGGCTGTCGAGAATGGTCACCATCGCGCGGCCAAACCCGATATCGATCGCTGACACAGCCGACCGCCCGTTGCGCAACTCTTCGCGAATGCGCTCGTAGATGAGAACGTTCGCGTCGATCGCCATTCCGATGGTGAGAACGAGACCTGCGATGCCGGGCAGCGTCAGCGTTGAGCCGAGCAGCGTCATCACCGCAACAATGAGAATGGCGTTGATGAGAAGGCCGACGACGGCGATGATCCCG
>JBCBWG010000057.1:0-14915 GCA_039817205.1 Pseudomonadota bacterium | reverse complement strand
GCGAAGTCCGATGCCGTCATGGTCGACAATGCCGAATGGTTGGCGCCCCTCAACTACATCGCCTTTTTGAGAGACGTTGGCCGTCACTTCTCCGTCAATCGCATGCTGACGATGGATTCAGCGCGCCTGAGGCTTGAGCGCGAACAAGAGCTGTCGTTCATCGAATTCAACTACATGCTTTTGCAGTCGTACGACTTCGTTGAGCTTGCCGAACGCTATGGCTGCAACGCGCAGATGGGCGGGTCTGACCAGTGGGGCAACATTGTCAATGGGATCGACCTCGGCCGCCGGATGGGCACGCACCAGCTACATGCTCTGACATGCCCGCTTCTCACGACAGCGTCCGGCGCAAAGATGGGGAAGACCGCCGACGGGGCGATCTGGCTCAACTCGGATATGCTGTCGGCTTGGGACTACTGGCAATACTGGCGCAACACCGAGGACGCCGACGTCAGCCGCTTCCTGAAGCTGTTCACGACCCTTCCGCTCGACGAAGTGGCGCGCTTGTCAGCACTTGGCGGTGCCGAAATCAACGACGCCAAGAAGGTGCTCGCGACTGAGGCAACGGCGCTTATGCACGGTCGTGCAGCGGCTGACCAAGCAGCGGAGACCGCTCGCCAAACATTTGAGCAGGGGGCGACGGCTGCCGATCTTCCAACCGTGGAAGTGAGGGCCGATGTCATTCAAGAGGGACTGGGCGTTCTGTCGGCATTCGTGACCGCAGGCCTCGTCGGCTCAAACGCCGAAGGGCGACGACAGATCAAAGGCGGTGCATTGAAAGTCAACGATACCAAGGTCGATGATTATCAGGCGGTCGTGACGGAGGCTGATGTCGTCGATGGCGTCGTCAAACTCTCGATGGGCAAGAAACGCCACGTCCTCATCAAGCCAGTTTGACAGAGCGACGAGATCGGCGTCGCACCGCCGTGGTGTATCCAAAAGAGACCTGGCACACTCATCGGTCGGTTGTCGCCGACCAGCCACGGCTTCCGCGTTGGCCCTCAAACGCCGGCCCACGCTGGAGCGTTGAGATGCCTTTGCTCGGCGGCTGACCGTTCGGCAAAAATTGCTTTTGGACCGGAGCTAACTCGGTCAATTCGCGAAGAATGCCGATCGCGAATGGCGAGAACGGATTGAGGACGGTCTCGGGCGCGGACATGGCGCCTTGGACCGCGAACGTTACCGCACTAATGCCCTCCTGCCGCATCCCCGTGAGCAGTTGGCCGATACCGGGCAAGAACTTCGGTAGCGAGTTCAGTCCCTGCAAGTAGGCGTAAGTCCCGCTGAAGAAGAGGTTGCGTCGTGCGAAGTCTGCTTTGCCTCTCAGCGAACCGCCGATCAGCGGCCCAACGAGATCTGCGTCATTGATCACGAACTGTCCGTTGCCAACGCCAAATGGTGCGCGGAGGCGATCGAACTCAATCACGTCCTGAAGTGACACCGCATCGGCTGCGGGCGACCGCGCGTTGCGTCGTCGCGCGATGGCTGGTTGGCCGCTCTCGTTGGACCGGATCACGTTGCGCAAAATACGGTTGTTGACGATCTGGAAGTCGTGAATGTCCAGCACACCGAAGCGTTGATCGGCATTCGCGCCGTCGAGATCCATGCGCAAACGGAGCTGGCCGCCGCGGATCGATGGGTAAAAATCTACGATCCGAAACGTCTGCCCGGCGTTGGTGCTGGTTGCGAGCAAGCGACGGACACCGCTGATCCGTTCAATCACAACATCGAGCTGATCATCGCCCGCAAGTTTGGCCCGTGCCGAAAGCGACGTGAGACGCCCCCCTCGTTTCGTCAGGCTCAGTTTGACCTTCGAAAGGCTCAGATCATTGAAGCCGATGACCGTTTCGATCTCGGCTTCCAGGTCAACACCCAAACGAACACCGGGCGCCGGCGCCGATGTGGTCTCAGCTGCAAAGAGGCTCCGGAAAAAGTCGCGACCATCGATGACCGCCCCATCGACAGAAATCTGCCAACGGTCGGGCTGCTCTCCGGTGCCGTCTTTCAATCGCCCCTTCAGAGCCAACCGCGAAACCAGATCAAGCGAGAACTGCGGCAACGAGAACGCAACGAGGCGACCGCGCCGGTCGAGCTGCGCGTCACCCCGTATCGCGACGCGGTCGCCCACGAGGCGCAGGTTGGTGAGTTTCGTGGTCCGGTTCGCTTGCGGTTCAACCGAAAATTCGAGCCGGGCCGACCGGCCCACAGGCTTTGACCAGCCGAGACTTTCAAGTTTCATCGCAGCGTCATTCAGATCGACGCTGACGCTGATTTTCGGTTCGCGTGCGATGTCTCGGATCTGCACTTCGACGGCCGCAAGCCCCCTCACAATGTCCCCGGTTCGAAGACCAAGTTTGGATCGCGCCGCGCCGTCGAGCTTGACCATGAGCCGCAACGGCGGCTGTGCACGCGGGGCGGTACCGGCAGCACCGGTTTCAGACCCGGCCTGGCGAGCTGAACGGTCCCAATCCGGACCGTCGCGCGATTTCAAAAAGTGTTGCCAATTGACGGTGAGAGGCACGCCGGCGAGCGACGTTCGTCCAGTGACCGCAATCGCTTTTGCGCCAGCCTTCACATCAAGCTCTGTCTTTTCCAGCTGATGCGGCAGGCCGCGCGCGCGGAGCGTACCTTTGCGGACTTCCGCGGTGCCGGTCACGACTGGCCAAACCGCCGCGCCGCGCGATGCAGCCTCTGCAATCGCGATTGGTGAGGCAAGCGCCATTTTAAGGTCGGCTGCGAGTTCACCACGGGCGCCTCGGCGCAGAATGTCGCCAGGCTCAATCCCGAACGGATCTGCGCTCAGCATCGCAATCGCTGATCGAACTCGGCTTGCAACACGAACGCCGACAACCGCGCCGCGGTCCCCGTTCCAAACGCGAACCTGTCGGTATGAGAGATCAGACAGTTGGGCGTCGGGAGCGTCTGGAATCACAAGCGTTGCAGCGTCCGCCGTAACCTCTAGCGTATCGCCTTCGATCCGTGCGCGCGCACGCTGTCCCGTGATCCAAGGCAGCGACTGGAGCCCACGGAATTTGAGATCAACAAGTTCAAATGTTCCGGATATCTGGGGCGTAGTGACCGGTGCTGACCGCGTCGCAGTGGTCCAGCCGGCATCTGTTTGCACCGCGCCGCCACTCGGGAACCAGCCGCCATCGCGCGGGAATTGCGACGTCAGACGCGCGCGTTGAACCACACCGCGCGCCACGTTGGCGACGAACCAGGCCCGCACATCATGAAGAACGCCAACAGGCCAAATTTTGCCGATGAGATCAGTCGGGAGATCAGCAAGTTCCGCGATAAAGTTGTGCCGCTTTGGGTCTTGGATGTGAACCGACCCGGCCAGCGTCGCAACACTGCCGCCATCGAGGGCCACCTGGGCCTGCTGCAAGCGAAGCCAACCTGTGTCAGCCTCATAACGCCCGCGCACGTCAAGCGTCTCAACCGCGACACTCGCGTTCGGCGCCCCAGGCTTTGCAATACCAATCCGCCCTTCAACCCCGTTTACAACGAACGTCCAGCCGCCGGATGCGCCGGGCCGACGGATCGGTGTCAGCGTCGCTGCGATCGTCATGTCGAAGCCAGTGCCACGAAACCGGCTTGGCGCCATTTCAATACGACCGCGCGCGCGATCATAAGCGAGGTCAACAACTGCCTGGGTCAATCGGCCAGCAGCGTTGTTTGGGACAGTACGTGCCGATTGAGAGAGATCGGGATCCACACGGCCCGCGCGCAATTCAAGACGGCTATTCTCGATCTGGCCACCGGCGCTCAAGTTCAAATCAAACGCAAAACCGACATCGCCGGTCAAAACCTGCAGCGTTGGAAAAATCTGAGTAAGCGCCGACATGCGGCTCGGTCGAAGACCGGCACTTGCGACGCGAATATTCGCAAACCCTTGGTCGACACGGCTGCCAGCGCCTGTCCCCGTGCGCGGTCGACGGCTCGCTTCAGACATCCAACTCGGTTGCATTTCGAACGTGATCGGCTGGGCCGCAGAGTTGCCGAGCTGGATCTCTCCGGTGAGCCGCCGCCCGCCGCGCACCCGCTCAGTTGTGACATCAATCCGGTCGACAAACAGTGTGTCCTGCCGTCCGGAGTGGCGCACGAGAATGCGGGCCGCCCGCAAGCCAAACGCTTCAAAATGCGAGATCGCTTCCGCCCGCCTCGGGCGCGTCGTCACGAGGTTAAAGAGCGTGTTGAGAAGCGCAAACGACTGCGCGGGCCCGTCGCCCGGCACCTGTCTTTCCGCTTTGCGCTCGACTGATTGCTGGCTCAAAGCCGAATGTGCAGGGGGCGCGCTCGATCGGGCTGGAAGCCTGTCACCGGTCGCGGCAAGCCCCGGCGACTGTTGCCTCGACGATTGTTGCTCCGACGACGGTAGCTCTGGCGACTGTGGCTCGGGCGGGGCAAACGACAGGGACCAGCCATCGGCCTCGCGGTGCGTCGCGAGCAGCGTTGGCTCCACCAAAGCAATCCGTTTCGGCGCAAGTTGCATTCGGCGGAACGCACGCGTGCTGAGCTCAATATCCGCCGTCGGCGACAGGGCAAGAACAGCGCCTTTATGATCGGCGAGCTGAACGTCCTTCAGCCGCAGTCCTAGGCCACCGCCAGCAAAGGCCAATTCGATATCAGCGAATGAGACCTGAATGTTGGAAAGTTCCCGAGCCAGGGTTTCGCTGATCGTTCCCTTGAGAAAGGCCAGCGAAATCGGTCCATTCGACAAGCGCGTGTAAAGCCCGCCAACGGCGATTGCGGCGAGGAGTACGATCGGGAGCAGAACTTTTAAGCAGCCGATACAAAAACGGCCGAGCGGCGCAAAGCGTGCGCCCGCCGAGCGCCGCGCATTGCGCACCCGCCTTTGCCTCACAACCGAGAACTGATCGCCAGTCGGCTGCATCCGCGCTTCGTCCCCCAAATCGCGACGTCATCAATGCGGTTCGCACGTCTCCAGTCGTCACAAGCCCAGTCGTCTCAACTCAAGTCGTCTCAACTCAAGTCGCCGCGACGGATCTGATGCGCCCCCGCGGCATCTGATACCAAACCAAAGCGTCCCAACGGCGGCAGCTCTCATCAGCGGTGTGCGCTGCCCCGCGACCTGCCGTCAGCTCGCCAGCAACGCAGAATTTCGCGCGCCGACGCAGAACCGATCGCAGCACGCCTCCGTTCGCGATTGCAGGCTCAAAAACGTCGAAAGGAAGGCATCCCATGCTTGAGACTGGTCAAAAAGCTCCCGATTTCAAGCTTCCCGGTGATCGTGAGGAAACGATCAAACTCTCGGGATTGAAGGGTCAACCGGTCGTTGTTTACTTTTATCCGAAAGATGACACGCCGGGATGCACTAAAGAGGCAATCCAGTTCAGCGAACTGATCGGCGAGTTCGAGGACGCGGGTGCGGCGATCATCGGGATCTCACCCGACACGGCGCAAAAACATGACAAGTTTATCAAAAAACACGACCTGAAGGTGCGTCTCGCCGCCGACGAAGACAACGGAGTGGCGGAAGCCTACGGCGTTTGGGTCGAAAAATCGATGTATGGCAAGACATACATGGGTGTGGAGCGCGCAACGTTTCTCGTTGATGCCAAAGGCAAGATCGCTCGGATCTGGCGAAAGGTGAAAGTTCCGGGACACGCGGCTGAAGTTCTTGATGCGGTGAAGTCACTTTGACAGCATCGCGGAGATGAGCCCCTCAGACGAACACGACGCCGCGCCGTCCGAACGCGCAATGGACGACAACGACGGCGTATCGAGCGATCACGCACGCCCGGCGGAATTGGCGGAGCTGACCGTTCCGTCAAACCTCTACGATGCAGCGCGCGCGATCGTCGCCGAGCCGAGCACCCACCTGAAATCGATCCGTGCTCAGAAGACGGCGCGCGCGTGGTTTCGTCGAACGCTGTCGCGCCTGCCGGGCACTGGACGCCAGCCGATGCCCGAGCGCCCGGGGCGGCCCGCAAAGCCAAAGCTGCTCGCACCACGCGACATGCCCCGAAGATCGCCCAAGGGCGAGCGCGGCAGATTTGCTCTGCTCCACTCGCTCGCACACATCGAACTCAACGCCGTCGATATGACGTGGGACCTGGTCGCCCGGTTTGCCGACCAGCAAATGCCGCGCACGTTTTTCGACAATTGGGTCCAGGTTGGGCTTGAGGAAGCTAAGCATTTCTCGCTGCTTGATGGTCGACTGAGGGAACTCAATGGCGCGTACGGCGATTTGCCGGCGCACGACGGGCTCTGGCAGGCCGCTGCTGCGACCGGTCACGACTTGCGCGCCCGCCTTGCGATCGTACCGCTCGTTCTCGAGGCCCGGGGTTTGGACGTCACGCCCTCAATGATGGCGCGGTTGCGGGAAGCCGAGGACCATGCATCCGCAGACATTCTCGAAATCATCTATCGGGATGAAAAACGCCACGTCGCTTTTGGAACGCGATGGTTCCATTTCCTTTGTCAGCGAGACGGGGCGCCTCCGGAAGCGACTTTCCACGCGCTGGTGCGCCGCTACTTCAAGGGACCATTGAAACCGCCATTCAATGATCGCGCGCGCTCAGAGGCCGGGCTGACGCCAGGTTTTTACAAGCCGCTCACGGCGATCGTCTAAGGCTGGCGTCTCATGCTGGCAAGCGCCTGACCCGAAGCGCATAAAGGCTTCTGATCAGCAAACGTGGACGGACTGTCGTGATCATGCCACGTTGGGCGTGATATCTCCCCTATTGACCGAGAACGGACTCGCGTCGTTGGGGCGATCGCCTCATTCATTACGCCTGTTGATAAAGTGGGCCTGGTAAAGCTCGTCGTGTCAGTTCGTCGAGGGATGGTCCGGGTTGCGTATTTAGGGAGAGTTCCGGATGCTGTCGAATTTCGGCAACCGCAAGGACAAAGAAGACGGAGCACCAGTGGCGCCCGCAGCCAACGGTGCAGCGGTTCCACCGCCCACTCCCGGCCAACCAGCCGCAGCGCAGCCTCAGCCAGCAGCGGCACGCCCGGCGATGGCAGCGAGCCGATCAAACGAGCGCGCTGTTGCATCTATGATCGGTCCGGATCTCACGATTATGGGCAACCTGGTCTCCAAGGGCGAAGTCCATATTGAGGGAGAGGTCCAGGGCGATATTCACGGCACCAACGTGCTGATCGGTGAAAAGGCCCGGATTACGGGCGGTGTTGTTGCCGAAGAGATCGTCGTCCGCGGTCAGGTCATGGGATCCGTTCGCGGCAAAAAAGTTGCCTTGCAGGCGTCCAGTCACGTCGAGGGCGATATTTATCATAAGTCGCTCGCGATCGAGCAAGGCGCGTTCTTCGAAGGCAAGTCCCGACGTGCCGACGATCCGACCGCCGGCGCGCAACGTCCTGACGTTCCGCCAGGCGTTCCAGCTGCGAGTGCCGGAGGCCCAGGCGGCAGTTCGTCCTAACAACTGCCGCGAGTGAACCAAGCGCCGGGTTCGTCGGCTGGCCCTCTTCTCCGCGCGCCGCATCATGTCCGCGGACTGTGGATGACAACTCTCGGCTGTGTCTGAGGTCGACCGCCGCGTCAGTCGGCGGGACCGTCCAGCCGTAACCTCCTCTTTTGCCCGATCCTGGCCATTTGGGCCGATCGTTATTTTCTCATGTCACGCCGCCTTAACGGTCGCGTCATGGGCAGACCGCAGGTGCAGGACCGTCGCGCCGTGATCCTCTATGAGCGGGGCGAAGCCGCTTTGGTGGCACGTCAGGACGACGACCTGTTGCTGCGTCGCGACGTCAGCTAGCATCTGGAACATTTTCTCGCGGCGTCGGTCGTCTGAAAACACGAGCGCATCGTCGAGAACGATCGGAAGCGTGATCCCCGACTGTCGAAGCTGGTCCGAAGCCGCCAGACGCGCAATGAGCGCAATTTGCTCGCGCGTCCCACCGCTCAGCCCAGGACGCGATCGGTCCCCCGACCGCTGAGATTTCCCGGACGCCGCGGCAACAGCCATCGTTGCATGTCGACGGACCGAGATGTTTGCAAGATCTGGCGCTAATTGGATGGCATCCCGTCCGGACAACGCGAGCACTGGTGCGGCTAAGGCCGTGATTTTGTCAACGAATGGTCCGATCACTGATGCCTGGGCGCGGCGCATCTCACGCGCGAGCTCTTGCTCGAGCAAACAGAGCCCTTCAGCTTCAACCTCAGTGCGCACCACCGCGGCCTTTGCCTCCTCCAGGTCGTCAACGAGCGTTTCAAGTTCTTCCGTCACGCTGCGCGGCCCGCCGATGCGCTGAAGTTGGCCGTCCAGATGGGCGATCTGCTCGCGAAGCGCGCCGCGGTCGGCCCGACGCTGCTCGATCAGCGCCTCGAGACCTGCGATCTCCTTCCGCCAGGACGCGATGGTCTCCGGGCTTTGGCAGGCCTTCGCGCATTCTGTTGCTGTGTCCTTTGCTAATTCGAGATCGGTCATGGCGGTCGCCAACGCGTCCGCCAACCGTTGTGCGGGCACTGCGAAATCGTCTTTGGAGCTATGAGCCGTTTTGGGCAGCGCGGCTGCGATCTCTGCTGGCAGGCTTTCGCGGGCTTCGGCACACGCCTTTTTCAGAACAGCAAGACGATCCTCGTCCCGCTCGATCTCGCGCTCGCAGAGCGCGAGCATCCGGACCTTATTCTGATGCGCCTCCGTTGCGGAATTCAAAGCGGCTCTCGCTTGACGGACGTCGATGACGGGGTGGTCATCTTCCGTGCTTACAACCACAAGGTCTGCCAGCCGTTGATCGCACGCCTCAAGCTGCCCCTGGAGCGCGTTCCGGGCGTCCTCAGTGAGGTCACAGCCGTCCTGGCTTAGGGCCTCGCGGTTGGCCTGAAGACCTTGAAAGGTTGTGGCAGCCACGACTCGTTCTTCGGCACGCTGGCGCGCGTCATCCTCATTTGAGACGCCCAGTTCTTTGAGATGATCGTCACGCTTTTTCTGAAGTCCCAACAGCCTCTCGTCTCGTGCTTGGCTGTCGGCGGTCAGGGCTGGCTCGATTTCAATCGCACCGAGACCCGGAACTTCAATCGTGAGCGGACGTGTTGGGGAGAGAACCGCACCGTCTGCCAAGGGTGCGCCATTCACCTGGAACGGCGCAGAGCTGCTGCTGGTATAGCGCACCCGAACGGTCGGGGCCTCAGCATTGGCAGCAGCATTCAAACCGGCCCACTCTGTTTCGATGGCCGTCAGTTTTCGCAAGGCGTCGGGCGTTGCCGGATTATCCTTGAGCGTTTTGCGCACCGTTGCGATCAGCTGATCGAGTTCGGCTGCTTTCACGAGATTGGTCTCGAGCCCGACAAGTTGTTCGCCGATGCGCTCGCGAGTGGCCGTCAACTGAACACGTTCGGCCTCGGCGGCCGCTTGCGTCTCAGCCTGCGCCTCGACCCGGGCCAGCACCGCGGCTGCGTTTTGCCGCTCCGCCTCAAGCACTTGACCGACATCACGCGCCGCGTCAGCCTGTTCACGGCGTTTGCAAAGCTGTGCGCCAAGCTGCTGCATCTCCATCGTGTTGCGCGCGAGCTGGTCTAGACCTTCGACCGATCTCGCCGCGTGTTTGTGCGCATGCTCTTTGAGTTCGACCTGGCTCTTGGCACTTTCCCAGGCGGCACGCGCACCGCTTGCCGTCTGGAGCGCTTCGCTCTGTGCTGCCAAGTCGTTTGCAAGCCGCGCATCATCGCCGTCGGTATCGAGTTGCGCTTGACGCGCCACCGCCGCGATACGGTCTGCGCGAAACGCGTCGCCCTGGTCTCGGATTGCGCCGAGTTCGTCGACTTGCCTCCCAAGATCGCGGGCGCGCTCCTGCATGGTGCGGAGCTGCGTCTTCGCCTTGGGAGCCAACACGCCCGCTCCGTTCCGTCCGCGTTCACCGCTCGGCGCTGGCTTGCCAATCAGCGTATCCAGGCGCTTCGCCACACGCTTGCGGACAATGCCCAAGTCGCTTTGTCCCGTCACGGCTGCGGCTTCATTGACGAAGGTGCGTTTCAACTCCGATTGGACATCCTCGTCCGGCTGATACCACTCGAAGCTTTGGCCCTGCCCCACCCAGGTCAACGGCAAGACCTGCTCAAGGTTGCGCCCCCTGGCGATCAACTCTGCGAGCTTGGTGTTCACATCTTCGTTGCGATAGCTCTCGGTTGAACCGGCACGGGTGAGAGCCGCGCCTGGTCGGATATGAAAACGCCGCATCAGCTGCCAACGAACGCCATCGATTTCGAACTCGGCTGCAATGGTCGCAGGCTCCTTCTCGCCGCATACAAGATCGAGCGGAAGCTTCTGGCTCGCGACGCCGCGTTTCTCGGCCAGCAGCGCATACGCGCCGCGGAACAGCGTCGATTTTCCGGTCTCGTTCGGAGCTGCGAGCACGTTGAGGCCTGGCCCGAGATCTGAGATCTCGACCGGCGAGCGAAACGCGCCAACGCCTTCCATGCGAATGGAATTGAGCCTCATCACACCTCCCGACCATCACGACGCACGTCTGACACTTCACGCATCAGCGCCCTAAGTGCGGCCTTTCGGACGGCGTCCGTACCGAGCTCATCACTCGCTGGACCACGGAGGCGCTCGACAATCGGTTGGAACAGCGGGTCAAGGCCGTCGAGCGCCGCATCGCTTACGTCCGCGCTCGTTTCAAACGCGCCGTGCTGTGGGAGACGAAGGCAAAGCGGCTCGATCTCCGACACCAAGCGATCGACGGCCTGTTGGACATCGGCGGGTTGCTCGCCTGAGCGGATGACCTTCACCAGCGGATCGCCACCCATGGAGGGCATCGCGGCCAGATCACGGCGGACTTTTGTGAGAGTGCCAACCGGGTCAAACGATAAATCCGCCGTCAGCCATTGGTGTCTTGCCGTTGCAATCCGCGACACGGTTGGCGGCCCACGATCATGGACGGTGACGTGCAACGCCCAGCCCGCGTCCCACTCATTGAACTTCGTCGGCTCTGGCGTTCCCGCGTACCAACACCGTTCCGAGACCTCGAGCGTACTATGCCAATCGCCCAAAGCCAAAAAATCGAGCCGCGCGCGATCAGCTGCTTGCGGGGGGATCACGCCGTCACCGACCCGCGATAATCCGCCATGCGCGAGCCCGATGCGAAAGGTTGAGTCCGGCGTTTCGCAACTCTCCATCCAGGCTGTTGGATCGGTCGACGTACTGCTCTGATCGCATGGACAAACGAGGAGCGCGACATGGTCTCGGATTTTGTGCACGCCCGGCGTGGTATAGATCCGTACATTCTGGGGAAACGTGCGGGCCCACTCCGTCCAAACGCCATGCTGGCGAACGAAGTCATGATTGCCCGGAATAACATGCCAGGTCAGGTCGGAGGCCTGACTGAGCCCCGACATCAAAGCCCGGACGTCTCCGTCGGCCACGGTTTGGCTGTCAAAAACGTCACCGGCGACCAGGACATCGCAAACGTTCGCCGCTCGCGCCGCCCCCGCAATCCGATTGACGATCGTGGTTCGCGCCAGCTGAAGTGCGCTCCGGACCGACGGATCGAACGCGTGAAAAGGTCGCCCGACGTGCCAGTCTGCCGTATGTAGGAATGGGAAATGTTGCATACCGGACCCATACGCGATTCTGACCGGAACATTAAAAGAACAAGGTTGCCGCGTCAACGCTTGTTTTTGTTTTGTTCCACAGCTAGAATTCGCATGTCCGGCATGGCAGCACGATGGATCAGGAGCCGAAAGCGTTACGATGTCGACGGATTTTGAAACATTAGTTGTGGGCGCAGGTGTCGTCGGCCTCGCGATCGGCCGGGCCCTCGCCGAACGCGGCCAGGAGGTCATGGTCGTTGAACGCCACGACCTGGTTGGCTCGGAGACCTCATCGCGAAATAGCGAGGTGATCCACGCGGGGATTTACTATCCGACCGGCAGCCTTCGCGCCCAGCTCTGTGTCGACGGCAAACGGCGGCTCTACGAATTCTGTGATGCGAACGGGGTTGCGCACGCGGCCTGCGAAAAACTGATCGTTGCCGATAGCGACGCGCAGGTGCCGCAACTGAAAGCGTTCATCGAAAAGGCGTGCGAGAACGGTGTGTCAAATCTTGAGCTCTTGTCGGCGAAACAAGCCCAAGCCCTTGAGCCGGCTGTGCGCTGCGCTGCCGCCATCCGGTCGCCATCAACGGGCATCGTCGACAGTCACGGTTTGATGGTCGCGTTGGAGGGTCACATCACCTCCCGCGGCGGGCAGGTCGTTTTGAATACAGCCGTCGATGCGATTTCGAAGCGTGACAATGGCCCGGGATTCAACGTGACGTTTGGCGGCGAGATTGCAACTGCTCAGCGCCTCGTCGTGGCAGCTGGGCTGACCGCGACGGAACTCGTCCAGACCATGACGTTTCCGAACGACTACGTTGTGCCCGAGACGTTTTACGCGAAGGGACAATACTACGCGCTATCGGGTGCCTCGCCGTTTACGCGGCATATTTATCCGATGCCCAACGGGGCGTGGCTCGGGTTGCATGCGACGGTTGACTTGGCCGGACGCTGCAAGTTTGGGCCCGATATCGAATGGATCCCTGAGATCGATTACGGATTTGAGCCAGAGAAAATTGAGCGTTTCCTGGATGCGATCCGGCGCTACTACCCGGACCTCGACGCATCGAAACTCCATGCGGACTACACCGGCATTCGACCGAAACTTTATCGCGAGGGTGAACCCGTTCCCGACTTTCGCATTGATGGCGCGAGCGCACACGGGTTCGACGATCTCGTTCTGTTGTTCGGGATCGAGAGCCCTGGCCTGACCGCGTCGCTGGCGATTGGCGCATACGTTGCCGACATGATCGACGGCATCTGCTATCGCGCGGTCGCCTGACGGGGTTTGGCTCAGTTGGCGAGGCTCTCGCTGAGGCGGTTGCGCTTCCGGTTGCCTGTCTCAGCTGAGCGTCTTACGCGCCAACGGCTTCGATGATCTGGTTTTCGATGGCTCGGACGGGCGGCGACCAGACGGCCGTTTTCGATGCGAGAAGATTGGCCTCGGATTTGAGCACGACGCCATCTTCGAGAATTTTCAGGCCGTTCGCCTCAAGTGTGGCCCCGGTCGAGGTGATATCGACGATCAGCTCGGCCGTGCCAGCGCTCGGTGTCCCTTCCGTCGCCCCAAGGCTCTCAACAATCCGGTAGTCCGGCACCGCGTGCAGCGTAAATTGTTGCCGCGTGAGATTGGTGTACTTGGTGGCAACCCGCATGCGTCGACCATGCGCGTTTCGAAACTGAAACCCGACCTCTGCGAGATCGCGCATTTCCCGGACATCGACCCAGCACTGCGGAACGGCGACGATCACATTGGCGTGCCCAAAACCGAGCTTCTTTAGAAACGTCACGGTGTTGTCGACGTCGGCAATCTCCTCACGAACGAGATCTTCTCCCGTCACACCCATATGCACGCGCCCGTGTCGGAGCGCTGCTGCGATTTCGGAAGCTGAGGTGAACACGACATCGCATCGCTTGAGGGCCGGGATCGTGCCGAGGTAGCCACGACCGGCTCCCACTTTTTCGATCCGGAGCCCCGCCGCCTCAAAAAGCGCGAGCGTGCTCTCCATCAGCCGCCCCTTGGACGGAACCGCAAGCGTCAGGTGATCGTCATCCGTCACGGCCGGTCTCCGATACAGCTGCCAGAAGGCGCTCAGTGTGGATCATCGCACCAACGGCCGGGACATCGGTCGTGGCCCCGGCGAGCCGCATCAACCCGTCATATCGGCCTCCACCGGCGATCGGACTTGCAGCGCCGATGTCCTCAACAAAGACCTCGAAAACGAAGCCGCTGTAATACTCAAGCGAGCGACCGAATTCGGCTGCAAACTCAACGCGCGATGGGTCGATATCGACTTCGCTCAAGAACTTGAGGCGCCGTTGATAGGTCTTGAGCGCGGCGTCAATGTTGACGTCGTTCTGGCTCATCAGGTCACCGAGCCTCGCGCCTGCAGCGCGCGCAGGTGCAACCACTTCCAGATAGCGCTCAATGATGCCAGCCGTTTCCTCAGGCAGCGCGTCGGACAACGCATCCTCCATGGCAGCCAGCAGGTTGCTCGCGATTTCGCTCACGCTGCGCGCGCCGAGAACGGGCACTTCGTTTGCGTCCAAATACTTGAGCAATTCGTGCTCAGCCGCCGGTCCGTCGCAGCCCTGGAGTGTTGTTATCAGTTCTTTCGGAATCCCGGCGATCCGGGCGTCAGGGCGCGTCGTCATCTGGCGCAACTCGGACCGAAACGCGTCCGGCTGCCAGAACTGGGCCCTCAGACGCTCGCGCCAACGGACGGGAAGATCCAGCGCGTCGAGCAGGTTATGAAAAATGCCCAAATCGCCAATGCGAACCCGGTAGTCTTGCACCCCTGCCCGCTTGATCGCCGAGATCACCAGCCCAAGGACGTTGATCTCAGCCTGCTCTTTATCTTTGTCGCCAAACGCTTCGATGCCGAGTTGGCGAAACTCGCGGGGATGGGCCGATGGGGAGCCCGCCGGTTGAAAGCGAAACGCTGGCCCATTGTAACAATATTTGGCGAGAAGCCCTGCGCCATCGGCTTTGCACCTTTGCCAGTGCAGTCGACACGTCGGCACCGTCAGGTCAGGCCGCAAGCAGAGTTCGGAGCCTTCGGGATCGGTAAAGACATAGGTCCGCCGCCTCAGATCCTCACCAACGGCATTCAGAAAGACTTCAGCCGGTTGGATAATCGCGGGCGCCACCAGCTCATACCCGACGTCGATAAAGTATCGGGTCAGAGCGTGGGCTTGCGCTTCCAGCTCAGCAAACTGCTTTGCTGTTTCAGGTGTCACGCATCACCCCCGGTATCTAGACCAAGCTCGCCGCCAGCAAGGCCGTACCGCGCGAGCACCGATTGAACCGCCGCGACGAGTTCATCCGCGGGTGCTGAAAATTGGCCAGGGTTGGCCGCACGCCACTCTTCGGAACTGGTGATCTCTTCCGAGA
>JBCBWG010000056.1:0-15013 GCA_039817205.1 Pseudomonadota bacterium | reverse complement strand
CTGCCACGGCCCGTCTGGTCCAAATGATCTTTGATGACAAACCGCACGCGTGTCACGGGTGCGATTACCATCTGCGCGATCCTGAGACCGCGGGTCACCTGAAACGTGTCGTGGCCGTGATTGATGAGCAGCACTTTGATCTCGCCGCGATAGTCCGCATCAATCGTGCCGGGGCTGTTTAAAACGGTAACGCCGAACTTGGCCGCAAGCCCGGATCGAGGACGGATTTGCGCTTCATGGTCGGGTGACAGCCCAATTTGAAGACCGGTTGGCACGGCCGACCAATCACCGGCGGAGATCGCGATCGGCTCAGCATCGGGAACAGCTGCGACGAGATCGGCGCCAGCTGCAAGATCTGTCTGATAAGTCGGGAGTGCGAGACCCTCCGCGTGAGGCAGGACGCGAACATCGATCTGCAATGGCTGTGCCGTCATCGCCGCGCTCCCCATGTCGCGATGTCCCGCATCATGTGCTTGCGGTGTTCTCGGCTGACCAATCGGCGATGCGATCGACCAAGCGAGCCGCCACATCATCCTTTGGCAACTCTGGCCAAGTCTCAACGCCGGTCGCGGTGATGACGTGCGCCGTGTTGAAATCGCCGCCCATCACGCCTGTCTTCGGCGAGACGTCGTTGGCAACGATCCAGTCGCAACCTTTGCGCGCGCGCTTCGCCGTCGCGTGTGCGATTACGTCATCCGTCTCGGCAGCAAATCCAATCACCAAAGTTGGTCGGCCTCGCTTTCGGCCTGCGACGGATTTCAAGATGTCCGGGTTCTCCGCGAGCGCGAGATCCGGCGGCGCTTCACCGGGTGCTTTCTTGATCTTTTGCGATGTCGCTTTCGCAACGCGCCAGTCGGCAACGGCAGCTGTAAAAATCGCAACGTCGGCTGGCAGTGCCGCATCGACCGCCGCCGCCATTTCCGCTGCCGTTTCGACGTCGATCCGCATCACGCCGCGCGGGACAGCGAGTGCGGTAGGTCCGCTCACAAGCGTGACGCGCGCGCCTGCTGCTGCCGCTGCGGCAGCGATCGCATAGCCCTGCTTGCCCGACGAGCGGTTGGCAATGTAGCGGACCGGGTCGATGGGCTCGTGCGTTGGCCCGGCGGTGACGAGGACGTGTCGGCCAGAAAGCGCCCGTTGTACGACGAATGCGCGACCGGTCGTTGCCAACACAGATTGGGCCGCGTCCAAGATTTCGCTTGGTTCCGCCATCCGCCCAACGCCGGCTTCACCGCTCTCGGCCATCTCTCCAGCGTTCGGTCCGACGAAGAAGACACCATCCTCATCGAGCATCGTGTGATTGCGAGCGGTCGCCGGGTGCTCCCACATCGCCGGGTTCATAGCCGGTGCCATCAAGATCGGTTTGTCACTCGCGAGCAGGACCGTCGTTGCGAGATCATTGGCGTGGCCGTGCGCTGCGTGCGCCATCAAATTGGCAGTCGCAGGTGCCACAACGATAAGATCAGCTTCGCGCGACAGACGGATGTGGCCGATGTCGTGTTCGTCGTCGCGATCCCACAAGTTGAGAAAGACGCGCTCGCCTGTGATCGCACCAACACTTAGAGGTGTCACAAATTGCGTTGCGGCCTCAGTCATCACGGCGCGAACGGTAAAGCCCGCATCGCGCGCGCGCCGGATGAACTCGAGGACCTTGTAGGCCGCAATCCCACCGCCCATGATGAGCAGGATGCATTTGCTGTCGCGTCGGTTGTCCATGTCCCGTCTCTAGCAGAAACGGGTGGGGGCGGAGAGGGAAATTTCCCTCAGTCTAAAGTCCGCGACCGCCGCTGAACAAAAAAGGCGGCTGCCCTAGCCGGGCGTCAGCAGTTCGTCCGTCGGCGCCAATGGTTTGTCGAATGTCAGTCCCGCTCTCATGCCGCGGCGCCAGGCAATCGTTCCGCGAAACGATCGTCCGGACGACAGCTCGACCGTTACGCGCTCCCCGGGCTCCAGCGGCGCCGACAGCTTCAAGCCGAGACCGCCGGACGCTGCATCAACAACAAAGGCCGACGCCAGACGCGTCCCGATCTTGATGATCGCATCAGCCTGCATCGATACCCGTCGTTCCCGGCGCCGTTGGGCCCACTCCGGAAGCGTCGGTGCGTTTGAAAGATCGAGCTGAAACGCACCGTGGGCTGCGGCTGCGATCTCCCGGCGAACATCTGCGGGAGGCAAAAAGCGCGGGTCCAAATCGCGCTCGATCAGAGGAAAAGCCGTCGCGTTTGTCGCGCACACAACGCGCCATGCATCTCGAAGATCATCCATGTCTCCTGACAACAGGATCGTGTTGCGCCGGGCTTCTTCGAGTGTAATCCGTGTGAGTTGTTTGGCGGCCCGAAACGCCGCGAGGCAGCCGTCGAAGGTTTGGATCAGGCGATGGTACTCTTCCGGCTCTTCCAGAAGCCGCTTGCACGCACCCAGCACGGGCGGGTCGGCTGGAATATAGGTCAGCGCGGTTTCGGGAAGTGAGACGCGGCCGCGTTGACACAGATGGTTGAGGCCGGCCGTCAGGATTGTTGCAACGCATGAAAGGTTCGACAGATCTCTGACACTCGCGATAACAAGCGCCGCGTCGTGTTCGACGGAACTGTCCGGTGCATGCGTTGTGGTAACGTCTATCGAGATCCCAGGTCGTCGGAGCGGTGGTGTCATGACAGGAGCGCCTCGCGCACAGCTGCGATTTCGCTTGGTGTCGCTCGTCTTCGGTTTGTGGCGGGCGGAACGGGGACTTCGCCCATGCTGCTCGCAAGATGCTCGGCGCTTGCCACGGCATCGGTCAATCGAAGCAAGGGTGTCGGCCGCGCGAAATAGAAGCCCTGGACTTCGGAGCACTGTTCCGCGGTTGCAACGGACAACTGCGCTTCCGTTTCCACACCTTCAACGGTTGTCGAGATGCCAAGATCGAGGCCAAGGCCGGACATGGCTCTGAGAATGGCGAGCTTCTCTTTGGCCTCCGGGAGGCCCGAGACGAAGGAGCGATCGATTTTGATTTTGTGAAACGGAAAGTTGACGAGATAACTCAAAGACGAATAGCCGGTCCCGAAGTCATCGAGCGCCAGGACAACGCCGCGTTCACTCAACGCGGTGAGCGTGCCGAGGATATCGTTTGACCGATCGAGCAGGACCGATTCGGTCACCTCAATCTGCAGCCGCTCTGGCGACAGCCCGGTTTCTCTCAGCGCGCGATCGACGCTGTCGAGCAGGTCTCCCGATCGAAACTGTAGTGGCGAGACGTTGACGGCGACGGACACGTGTTCCGGCTGCGTGGTTGCGTCTTCGCACGCACGGCGCAGCACCCAGTCGCCAATCGGGAGGATCAAACCCGTCTCTTCGGCAACGGGTACGAACTGCCCCGGCGACACCCAAACGCCATCGCGCTCCCAGCGAATGAGGGCTTCGAGCGTTTCGACCCGCCGATGCGCCATGTTGATGATGGGCTGATAATGAACCTCGAATTCGTCGAGAACGAGCGCACGTCGCAGATCAGCCTCCAGGCGGCGCCGCTCTCGGAACTGTCGGTCCAGTTCATGCTCGAAGAATCGGAACGCACCGCGGCCGCTTTCCTTTGCCCGGTAGAGTGCGAAATCGGCCTGCTGTAAAAGATCGGTGACGTCCGAGCAGTCTGGCGTCGCAAGAGCGATGCCAACGCTGATGCCGCTGAAGACGGTTTTGCCATCGATGACGTACGGCTTGGTCATCTGGTCCGACAGGCGGCAGGCGAGCGCCTCGGCCGCTGACGCCGTCTCGGCTGGGATCTGTAAAATTGCAAACTCGTCACCACCGAGCCGCGCAACGATGTCCGTCTCGCGGACCACCGCGCGCATGCGTTCAGCAACCGCTGCAATAAGTTTGTCACCGATGGAATGGCCATGGGTGTCGTTGACGTTCTTGAACCGGTCGAGATCGACCAAATGCAGTGCGATCTGTTCGCCGCGCCGGACGCGGGTGAGCGCCTGTTCCAGAGCATCAAGAAAGTTCGTGCGGTTGGGGAGGCCGGTAAGAGCGTCGTGGCGCGCTGCATGTGAAATGCGTTGTTCGACGCCCACGCGGTCCGTGACATCGTCGTGGACCGAAACCGTGAATCCGCCGCGCACCGCCTGTCGCGTCACGTGGATTGAGCGCCCGTCCGGAAGCTGTCTGAGACCTGAAAACCGACCATCCGGTTCCTGGTTTCGCAGCGTGATGTAGTTCGCGATCAACGTCGGATCTTTCGTGAGGCGTCGGGCCTGTTGGCGCGCGATCTCAGCAAAGCGCGTTCCGACAAGTGTGTCTTCTGCCTGGAGCTGATAGATCGCGCGATACCGGGCGTTTGCGTAGCAGAGACGACGGTTTCGATCATAGATCGCAACGCCATGCGTCAGGGCATCCAGCGCCTCGGGAATGAGTTCGCCAATATCGCCGTCCACGGTGACGGTGCCAGCGAGCGCAAGCTTGGAGACGGTGTTGCAGGCTTCAGTCTGTGTCGTGTCTTCGGGTTGGCGCGCGCGACGCATAGGACTCTCCACTCATTACGCACAACGGCATGTGCCTGAGTGTGCGCTGCGAACTGATGAGGAAGCGCTAAGTGGTCGTCTGGTGATCTGGTTGTTTGATGGTCTGGTGGGGGGGGGCGACAAACGGGTATCGCTCCCCTGTGCCACACGTGGTCTCGAGCGTGCAGCATTTGAATTTGCGGCGCGGATTGATCGGTCAGGCGCAGATCAGGCGGGGACCTTCGCACCCGTCGCGGCTTTTGGCTGATCGTTGTCCGGGCGAGCGTGCGCCAGGGCCTGTCCAATCGTTGCGCGCACGACAGCTGAGCGAAACGGCTTCTCAATAAGGAACGTTGGTTCAGGTCGGAGGCCGGTCAAAAGCCGTTCGGGGTACGCGGTAATAAAAATGATCGGCACGGGCAACATGCCAAGAATGTCGTGAGCGGTATCGAGGCCACTGCTGCCATCGGCGAGCGCGATGTCTGCAAGGATCAGCGTCGGTTGATCGCGGCGCGCCATCGCAACGGCATCGCGCCGTGTGGCGGCAAGCCCGATCACGCGATGGCCCATGTCCGTCACGATGTCTTCAAGGTCAGTCGCAACGAAAAGCTCATCCTCAATGATTAACACGTCGGCTGTTGGCATGTTCTTGTCGTGGTCATCAACTTGATCTTTGAGGCGTCGAACCGTTGTCGGCGTCATGTCGAGAATTTCGGCAGTGGCGGCGACGCTCAGGCCCTCGACGGTGGTCAGAAGGGCTGCCTGTCGTGCAAGCGCGCGTCGCGTTCTCGATGCGCCTGAGGATTGATCGGGTGTGCGCGCACCATTGGGGCCGAGGACATACCCTTCGCTGTTCCAAATTCGGGAAAGCAGTTGAAACAGATGCGAGACGCTCGGGCGGCCAAGCGCGCTTGGATTGACATGCTCCAAGGCTTCAAGGGTTGCCACAACGAGTTCGTCGCCAACCTGCTGCTTTCCACTGACCAGACGCGCGTAACGGCGAAGACGGGGAACTATTCTTGAGAACTCTGTACGCGCTTCCATATTTGCCGCCGGGATTTGAGTGCTGCCTCTCTCTATATGGGCCCGGAAGTTCGAACCGGCGCTTACTACATCCTCGGACCTATAGCGGAGACCTGTCGTCGGCCGGAGCCGCAACACGTGGTGTCAGGCGCTGGGCGTAGGGTGTGCCGTCGCCCTCCGTCCGCATGAGTGGAAAGGACCAATTCACCACGAGGCCATCATCGGTGAAACAGTGGCGCGCCTGCCCGTTGAGGCTATGTGAAATACCTCGCTCCAAGAGAAACGTCCCAAAGCCCCTGCCCATGTTCGATGGATCAGGACGCGCACCACCGGTCTCGCGCCATTGAAAATGGAGCGTTTGGGTTGGCTCTGCCGGGCCCTGTGCGGCGGGCGCCTGTGTGGCGGGCGCATTTGTGGTGGGCGCCTGTGTGGTGGGTACCTGTGTGGCTGGTTCCGTCTGCGCGGTCCACGCGCTCAATGCGACCAAGCCAACCTCCGATTGGAGTGCGCCGTGTTTGATAGCGTTGGTCGTCAGCTCATGAAAGATCAACGCGAGCGTCGTTGCCTCCTGCGGCGAGAGCGCGACCTGAGGGCAATCGAGGCGGATCGCTGGCAAGTGGGCTGGAAAGACATCTGCGATCGTGCGCTGCACCAGGCTCTTTAAATCGAGATCGCGCCAGTCGCACTTCGATAGGAGGTCGTGGGCAATCGAAATGCTTTGCAGGCGGCTTTCGATGAGATCGGTTGCCTGGGTCAGATCGGCGGCGTTGCTCAGCGTCTTGCGGACCATGCCTTGGACCATGGCAAGCGTATTTTTCACGCGATGGTTCAGCTCACCCACCAGCAGCCTCTGGCTTTCCGCATAGGCCTTCTCCGCCGTGATATCTTCGACGATGGCGATCGAATACGGTGCTTTCCGTTCAAGCTCGCGGGCAATCGAGATCGTCATGCGGGTCCAGATATGTGTGCCGTTCCGATGCAGCCAGCGCTTCTCGGCAACGACCCGGTCGAGCTTTCCGTCCCATAGCGCGGACCGGCGCGGCGAGTTCTCTTTGACATCGTCGGGCACGCTGTAGGTCCGATAATCATGACCGACGAGGTCATCGGGCCGGTAACCGAGAAGGGTTGCAAAGTAGGTGTTGATGGACAAAAAGCGACCTTGGGGGCTCGTCAGCACAACGCCCACAGCTGTCTGGTTGAGGGTCTCTTTAAAGTGTCGTTCGGCCGACAGCGCTTTCTCTTCGGCCGAGTGGAGCGCCGATTGATCTTCAATGACGGAAATGAAATGGCTCGGCGCCCCGTGCCGATCGCGAATCAACGACACGGTGAGGCGCGCCCAAATCAAATCGCCATCGCGGGCAATGTATCGTTTCCGGATGCTATAGCCGTCGCGCTCACCGGCGAGCGTCGCATGCATCAGCGCATGACCAGGTCTTAGGTCATCGGCGTAGGTCAGGTCATGCATGGAGCGGTTCAGCATGTCTTGCCGCGTTCGACCGAGCATCGCGCAAAGCGCTGCATTGATATCGATGCAACGCCCCTCCAGCGAGACAACGGCCAGCCCGATCGCCTCGGTATCAAAGGCATGGGCGCGCCGCGTCAGGTCCGGAAAGTGCTTCCAGGGATCAACGAGTGGACAGCAGGTCCCATCCAAAAGCAGAGGTGTTGGGGCTGGCGTCATGGCTGCGGACCTTACCGGGGAGACTGAAAAGTGCTGCCGTGTTGGACCAGAAATCGGCTACGAGCCCATCTTCACAATCTCTAAAAAATAGAGAATACATTTTTCATCTCCGACGTGGCCTCTCAAAGCGAGAATGCTTCAGATGATGAGGAAGAGTTGCGGAAACCTGATCATGGGCGCTGATAAACATGTGCCATGTTCGCATTAAATAGTGCGAAAAATAGCGATAAATCTCATTTCGATGTTGATCGGCGAACAGAGTCGCCGTTTTTGTTGCCGGGGAGCACGTGCTTTTGTTGGTCCTCTCCGTTTGCCGTCTATCGGCTGCTCCATCTCAAACACGCGAGTCGTTTGGTTTCATCGTTCGTAAAGGGCGATGCTCCAAGGTGTATGCGCCACCTCGCGTCGAGCAAAACTGCAGTTTGGAGGCATGGAATGGCCAGCAATTGTCGGAATTTATTGCTGATCTGCGTCGCTGGAGTTGGTTTGGCTGGCTGTGCAATTACGGCTGAGCCACTAACGGATGCCGAGTTGGCAAGCGCCGCGGACGAGAACCTTGCAAACGTTACCGCCGAACAGGAGCCGATCCGAGGACGGGTTGGCTTATTCGATGCGATGGCGCGGGCACTCAAATACAACTTGGACCATAAGGTCGAGGTTTATCAGGCCGCCCTTCGCTATGAAGAGCTGGACGTGGCGCGGTTCGAGCTGTTGCCCGATCTGGTTGCGAAGTCCGACTTTGCGCGTCGCGACAACTTCTCGGCGTCTGTGACCCGGCAGGTTGTGAACGGCGACCTCGGACCGGCTGGGGCTTTCCAAACGTTCAACACCTCACAGGATCGCAGCCGCCGCAACGCTGACATCGAGTTCAGCTGGCACGTTCTTGATTTCGGCCTGTCCTATGTTCGCGCGCGGCAGGCAGCGGACAAGGCGCTTGTCGCCGAAGAGGCGCGGCGCAAAGTGGTCAACCGCGTGATCGAGGATGTGCGAACGGCATACTGGCGTGCTGTTACGGCTGAACGCCTCGTGCACCGTCTCCGTCGTTTGGAGTCGCGCACCCGTGCAGCACTGGCATCCACGCGCGCACTCGCCTCAGAAGAGCAGGCGTCGCCGGTGACAGCTCTCACCTATGAGCGCGAGCTCGTCGAAATCAAGCGGACCATTCAAGAGCTGCAGCGCGATCTGAACGTTGCAAAGTCTCAGCTCGCTGCTCTCATGAACGTGAAGCCGGGCACGCACTTCCATCTCAAGCATCCGCGCGTCAGCGGGCGCGGTTTGCGTCTGCCAGGCAAAGTGCGGGACATGATTTGGACCGCCATGAACAACCGGCCCGAGTTGCGCGACGTGGCGTACCGCAAACGCATCAACGTGCACGAAGCGCACGCCGCATTGCTTGAGCTTCTACCAGGGTTCGATCTTTACGCGGGTGCAAACTATGACAGCAATTCGTTCCTCTTAAACAATGACTGGCTCTCCTGGGGCGCACGCGCCAGTTGGAACGTGATGCGGGTCTTTAAGTACCCGGCCAAGCGCCGCGTGATTGATGCGCAAGATGCGCTTCTCCAGCAGCGAGGGCTTGCGGTGACGATGGCTGTCATTACGCAGGTCCATGTCAGTCGCGTTCGGTTTCTTCATGCCCGTCGTGAGCTGAGCACCGCGCAGGAATACTTTGGCGTGCAGCGTCGTTTGCTTGCCAAACTGCGCTCGGAAGCTGCGTCTGGCCGCATCAGTGAGCAGACGCTCATTCGTGAGGAAATGAACACACTCGTCGCAGAGGTCCGCCGCGACATTGCGCACTCGCGGTTGCAGAACGCGTATGCCAATCTGTTCGCTTCGATGGGCATCGATCCGCATTCCGAAGCCTATTCTTCAGATAGCGATCTCAAGTCTTTGTCGCGGTCGCTGCACAATCTCTGGCACCGACGCGGCCGCCGGACGTGGGGTGCGCGCGTGACGGCGTTGCGCCAGTAGGCGTCCGATGGCGACCGTTGACAGGACAAACCAATGAGGCCGTTTCAAGTGGATCTCATGTTACGAAATGTATCGGTGGCGCGGGCGATCTGCGCCAACGGTCACCCCGATGCGGGCCGCAGCTTCGCTGCGCGGGTCGTCGCGCATCTGCTCGGGATCATGTGCGCACTCAGCCTCGCGGCACCTGTGGTTGTCGCTCAACCGACGACCGGCACAGCTGCGATCCCGGCACCAAGCGCCGATGATGAAGACCAAGCGATCGGAAGCGCTGCGCCGCCGCGTGGGATTATCGTGGCGCTCGCTCGCGCGGCTCTGACGACGGAACTGAACGTGCCCGTTTCAGAGATTGGGTTTCGCGAAGCCGAGGTCTTCGACAAAGGCGACCTCCTGATCGCGTTCGATTGTCGGCGCCAGCAGGCAGAGCTCAAGTCAGCCGAAGCAAAAGCCGCTGAGGCCCGTTTGACCTTGCAAAACTACCGCTATCTGAAGCGTCGACGGGCAACGGGCGCGCACGATGTGGCCGTGGCCGCCGCGCGCTTCAAGCAAGCGGAGGCCGATGTCGATGCCATCAAGGTCGTCCTGGATGGCTGTCAGGTCCGCGCACCGTTTCGCGGCGCTGTCTCATCGCTTTCGTTGCGCGTGCACGAGCGCCCCTCAGTTGGTGAGCCGTTCATGCGCATCGTCTCGAACGAGGCCTTTGAATTAGAAATGATCGTGCCGTCGACTTGGCTGAAATGGTTGCGGCCCGGTCGCGCGTTTCGTTTTCACGTCGACGAAATCGATGAGGCTCTGCCGGCACACATTGCCCGCGTCGGTCGGGCCATTGATCCGGTATCGCAAACGGTCAAGGCTTACGCGTCCTTCAGCGGTGGCCGGGACGCACTCCGCGCAGGCATGAGCGGGACGGCACACTTTGCCCAGAGCGATGGCCGCTAATGGCTCAGCAGGCAAAATCGCAAACGATGATTTCAGACGGCGCCCGGCCGAAAGGGTCGAACCGTTTCTCGGTTTCAGGAACGCCCGAGCAGTCAACGATGGCTGCCGAAGCGCCGGACGTTCAACTGGTTCAAGATCCCGCATCGGCTGCTTTGCAGGCGCTTCTCAAGCTCGAGGCGGAGATCCGGTCTGCTTCGTCATCCGAAGAGCTCTCTCATGTGGTGGTGAATGAGACGCGCAAGCTGATGCGCGCGCGGCAGGTGTTCGCGTACCGCGTCCGGCCGCATCTTGCGCCGAACACGAAAAAGCGAAGCCGCATACGGTTAGAGCCCGTCGCTGTGTCATCGTTGTCATCCGTTGATCGGAACGCGCCCTTGATGCAGGCGCTGGAAAACCTGATTGGCAGTTTGAAGCGGTCGCACGGTATCGCTGAGCTTCAGGTATTTCGTCTTGACAATGTCGTCCGAGAAGAGACTGCGGCCGAGACCTTGAAGACGTATCCCATGCGAGAGATGCTTTGGGTTCCGCTCGCGACGCGGCAGGAATTCACGTTCGCCGGTTTGCTGTTTGCCCGCGAAGTGCCCTGGACGGACGCCGATCTTTTGATCGCCCGCCGGATTTCGAACACCGCCGCGCATGCGTATGTCGCGCTGCAACCGAAGCTTGCCCGAAAGCCCCGCGCGGGTCGTTTAAGGACAGCGCTCTGTTGTCTTGGAATTGCGGCCGCACTCGCCATGGCGATCCCGGTGCCGATGATGGCGCTCGCGCCGTTCGAGATTGTCCCGCGCAGCCCGATCGTTGTGACGGCGCCGATCGACGGTGTGATCGATGAAATCCCGATTAAGCCGAACAGTCCGGTGAAGCGCCGCGATCTGCTTGTGAAGTTGAACGACGTGACCTTACGCAATGCGCTCGAAGTTGCAAACCGCGAACTCCGTGTTGCCGAGGCGCGTTTGAAGCGCGCGAATCAGGCCGCGTTTGAATCGATTGATGGTCGCCGCGAGTTGGCCGTCGCCACAGCAGAGCGCGATGTCCGGATCGCCGAGCGCAATCGGGCGCGCGAACTCTTGGAGCGCAGCCGCATTTTCGCAGACAGCGCAGCGATCGCGGTGTTCGGCGATCGGAGCGGCTTGATTGGGCGCCCGGTCAAGGTCGGCGAGCGACTGATGGAGCTTGCGGACCCGGCCAAGGTCGAGGCGCGTATTGACGTGCCGGTTGCCGATGGCGGCGTTTTGGCAGCGGGCCGCGCGGTCAAACTTTTTCTCGATAGCGAGCCGTTACGTCCGCGGTCGGCGACCATCACCGCTGCTGATTTTGAGGCGAAGCCGCACCAGGGTGAGCGCGTCTCTTTTCGGGCCATCGCAAACCTGGAGAGTGGTAGCAACGCTGAAAAACCACCGCGCCTTGGCGTTCGTGGCACGGCGCAAATCTATGGCGATCCCGTGCCGCTCGGGCTCTACCTCTTCCGCAGACCCATTACGGCGGTGCGGCAGTGGCTCGGGCTTTAAAGAGAGCACCAACCGGGTCTGGCATGCCGCCCGGTGATCCGGGGTCGGAGCCATTGCCCGAACTTCGCCCCGAACTCCAGATCATCGCCGGCGCGCCGAACGGTCGTGGTGCTGCGATGTGGTTGATCCATGATCCCGTTCGGCATCGCTTTGTGCAGATGGATGCTGTGACCCGAGATGTCCTATCGCTGTGGCGTTCGGTGCCCGATCGTGCCGCGTTGAAGCAAGAGGCGGACAGCCGTCTCGCTCTGAAGCTTTCGGACGACCGCATTCAGGCGCTGATTGATTTCATCGAGCGAAATGAGTTGGCGGTTGAGCCGAGCGGTGGGGGGTGGCGGCAGCTCAATCGGCGGCGTGAGCTTGGACAGAAGTCAACGGCGTCGAAACTCATTCATAACTACCTTTTCTTTCGTATCCCGCTTTTCCGCCCGCAGGCCTTTCTCGCGAGAACGGCCCCGCTGACCGCGCCGTTTTTTTCACGCGCGTTTTTCTTCGTTGCTTTGATTGCTGCAGTCGTCGGCATCTACTTTGTGTCGAAGCAATGGGACGCTTTTCTCACGACAGGCGCCTCCCTCTTCACGTGGCAGGGCATGCTGGCGTTCGGTCTAGCCCTTCTCTTGGTCAAGGCAGCGCACGAGTTGGGTCATGCGTATGCGGCGATCCGCTATGGCGCGAGCGTGCCGACGATCGGCGTCGCTTTCATGCTGTTGTTCCCGCTGCTGTACACGGATGTGACCGACAGCTGGCGCTTCCAAAGGCGGCGCGAGCGATTGGTCGTTGATACAGCCGGCATCGCCGTTGAGCTGATGATTGCCGCGTTTGCGACGCTGGCGTGGGTTTTTCTGCCGGACGGTCCCGCCCGGAGCACAGCGTTCATGCTCGCAACAGCAAGCTGGCTGATGAGCCTGGCGATCAATCTCAACCCATTTATGAAATTCGATGGGTATTACATTATCTCTGGAATGACCGGCATCGATAACCTGCAACCCAGGGCCTTCGCCGTTGGTCGGTGGGCTCTGAGGGAGTTTTTATTTCGTCCGAGCGAGCCATGTCCTGAATCCATGCCGCGGCAGAATATCCGATGGTTGACGCTTTATGCCTATGGGGTTTGGATTTACCGGCTATTCCTTTTTATCGGGATTGCGATCCTTGTTTATGTGACGACGTTCAAGGTTTTGGGTATTCTTCTCTTTCTGATTGAAATTATTTTTCTTGTGCTCCGACCAATCGCTGCTGAAATCATGGAGTGGATCAAAATGAGGAAGGCGATCATGACGACGCGGCGGACGCTGGTCACATTCGGCGTCGTCTGCACAGGCCTCGCCTTCCTCTTCGTGCCCTGGTCTCGGACCGTTATCTTTCCGGCGGTGTTGACCCTTGATGACCAATTCCAGGCGCATGCTTCCAGCTCGGCACGTGTCATAAAGGTTATGGTTGCGACGGGCGCGCGGGTTGAGGCGGGCCAAGAGCTTATCCGTCTCGACGACCCTGAGTTGAGCCATCGGTGGGCGGTTGCTGAGCGGCGGTTGCGGCTCGTGCAATTGAGGCTTGGGCGAGCAAGCGCGGATGACCGAGAGCGGGGCGAGGCGCTTGTCCTGAGGCGCGAGCGAGAGGCCCTGGCCTCAAAAATCGCCGGGTTGGCGCGCGAGCGACAGAAGCTTCGGATTAAATCTCCCAAGCCCGGCGTCGTGTTGGAGCGCTGGCAGCGTCTGCACGAAGGTCGTTGGGTGACACCGACAGATCGGCTCGCTTTGGTTGGGCATGGCTCAGTCTGGATCGCGCGCGGCTATATCGACGAGCAGTCCGTCTGGCGCGTCGCAGTCGGCAACGCCGGGCGGTTCATCCCCGATAACCCGGCGGGCCGGAGTGCGAATGTCCGCCTTACAGCCCTTGGCGCGCGGGGCGCCGAGAGCATTCGCGTTGCCGGTTTGGCCGCGACAGACGGCGGCAGTATCGCGGTCGAACCGGACGACGAAGGCCGACCGGTGCCGACAAGTGCTCAGTACGAGGCGCGACTGGCCGTTGATTTTGAACCAATCGGCGCCGCTCGGACACAGCGCGGCGTCATTCACCTTGAAGGGCACCCCGAGAGTGTCGTGGCGCGCTTATGGCGACGGATATTAAAGGTGATTGCCCAGGAGGCCGGTGCTTAAAGGGAGTGGCGCGCGGTTGGATCGGCTCTCTCGTAAAGTTTTACCGGTCTGCTGATCGCGCCGAGGCGACCGCCAAATGGCTACGAGCACAACCAGCGAAGTCGGTCACGCACAGGTTGTGTTTCGTTAACGGCAAAGCCGCCGGACAGCCACGTCGAAAGACGTCGTGCATCGGCCCGATGGCAGGCAGTACTTTCGATCATTTTTTGCAAACGAAATAATCCCCGTTCCATCTTCACACCGCACAATAAGTTCGAAGATCATTCCGCGATCGAGCACGGCTTCGACCCGAGAGCCAGGTGTGTTCATCCCAGGATAGGTCGCGAAGTTGCCGGCCACAGCAGCAGTTGCCAAGAGTTTCAGCATTTTGGTTCCTCTCATTCAGTCTGGGTGGCGCCAGCAGAGCGAGAAGCATGCCAATTCAATCCTATAAAGGACATAGGATTGAAAAATGTGCGAATATAAAAAGGGGGATTTTAAAAATAAAATTAGCGGAATGAAATGTCAGTTAGTTTTGTAACTTTGAAGAATGGCAAAAAGGGTTAATGGGCGTTAATCGTTGGCGAATATTCATTTGGGAAATTCTACCGGTTTCCGCAAATGGGGCTCCCTAATGTCGTTTCAATTTGATCTCAAAGCAGCTCGCTCAATCCGCGCTAATGAAGAAAACGGGTTTGAGGCGTGGGAGAAAGCGGTTCGTGCCTCATCGGCGTCGATCCCAGCATCGAACGAGGCAGTCGATCGGGCCTCGACGGTATCACGGATGGCAGCTGGCATTCGGTCGCGGTTCGCAAAATTGCTTTCGGGTGTGAAAACGGGTCCCAAGCTTCAGCGGACGCAGCGCTCCTGGTTCGGCCGTAAGTTGCGTCGTGCGCAGGCGGCGTGGCGGGCGCGTCAACGGCGGCGTGCCGTGCGTGCGGCCCGTTTGAAGGCATCGGCAGCGCGCGTGGCGCAACGGGCGGCGACGGGGTTCGCCGCCCACATGGAGCCAGCGCTCGAAATCCGCGCGTTGGAGCCGCGTGTCGTTTTCGATGGTGCCGGCGCCGTGTCCGCTTCGGAGGCCGCGGACAACTACGTGCCCGACGCTGGAGACTTTGCGGACGATCTCGAGCAGGCAGCGACCGTTGAGCGGGCCACCAGCGAGTTGGTCGATGCCGCGGCTTCGGCTTCGGTTTCGACTTCGGGCGATGCGCGTCGTGACGTCGTCTTCGTCGATAGCTCGGTTGAAAATTACGAGGGTATTCTTTCAGAGGTCCCGGCGTCCGCTGA
>JBCBWG010000055.1:0-15016 GCA_039817205.1 Pseudomonadota bacterium | reverse complement strand
GTCAGGTCAAGCGTTCGAAATGCGCCATTGGCAATCCATTCCGAGACGCTGCAGCCAATCGCGGGTGACTGCTGAAAGCCGTGACCGGAAAAGCCGTTCGCGAAAATGAAGTTGGTCACCTCCGGATGCGGGCCAACGATCGCGTTCTGATCGAGCGTATTATAGGCGTAGTGGCCGACCCATTCATTGATGAGCTTGGCGCGCTCGAACGCGGGCACGCGGTGGGCGAGGGCGGGCCAGACTTTCTCCTCCCAGATACCGTCTTCGGCTGAGAAATCGTCCGGCTCCATGGCCCGGTCGTCGTAGGGCGGGCAGCCTGCCAGATAGTACCGGCCATCGGTTCGCATATGAACGCCGCTTGGATCGATGGTGAGCGGAAGATCGCGATCCAGCGGTTCTGCTGCATCGAAGATGAAGGTGTAGCGACGGCGCGGTTCGACCGGCAGATCAATCCCCGCCATGCGCGCGGTCTGCGCCGCTCTCGGTCCGGACGCGTTGACAAGCCAATCGGCGGCAATGCTCTCGCCCGTTGCAAGTCGGACCGATTGCACGCGGCTGCTCGTCGTTGCGATACCGACGACCTCGTTGGCAATATACTCGACGCCATTTTGGCGGGCCTTGCGTTTCCACCAATCAAACATCGTCCCGCCGTCGAAGTAGCCCTCGTCGACCAGGTTATGGCTCCCGCAGACGATGTCATCGATGTTGTAGAACGGGTAGGCCGCTTTGATGTCGTCCGGCGTCAGGATCTGGGTTGCGGCCCCGAAGTTCGCCTGGAGCAACTGGTTGGAGCGGAGCACGTCCGCGAATGGCGCGTCAGCCGCGAGATACATATAACCGAACGACTGGAGCGGAATGTCTGGAATATCCGGATCACCACCGAGCTGATCGCGGAACGACTTGATGAACGCCGCACCGAATTGCGAGATCTGAATGTTGGTCTCGGTCGAAAACTGCTGGCGAATGCAACTGTTTGTATGGGCCGTTGATGAGTGCTCATAGGTCGGGTCGCGTTCAACCACCAGAACGCGCCCGTCAAAGTTTGGATCGGCCGATAAGAACCATGCGATCGACGAGCCGATCATTGCACCGCCGACAATGACGACGTCGTAGCTTGCGCGTTCGGGCGAGGCATAGCTCTTTGGATCTGGCATTTGTCTATAATCCTTGGCAGGTGCCCACCATCGGACTGCGCCCGGTTCGGATGTCCGAGGGTTGTCTCAGAGCATGGAGTAACACGACGAGATGGCAAAAGCAGTAAGAGCGACACGGGCGACTGTGCCCGCAGGCACGCGCGGCAAACGATCCCCATCGGCCAATCGGCGTGTGTCGGCCGACGAGCGTCGCGCCCGGCTGGCGGTGGTTGAGACGGCCCAAATCATGAGTGCGATTGGCCTGTCGCCGGGGCGTTCGGGCAATGTGTCTTGCCGATTCGAGACCGGCATGCTGATCACACCTTCCGGTATGGCCTATGACACGCTGACGCCCGACGACATGGTGTTCGTTGATGCCGACGGGTCGGTGCCGCAGGGCGCGCGCAAACCGTCAAGCGAATGGCAGTTCCACTTGGCAGCCCTGAAGCGCCGCCCGGACCGTCACGCCGTGGTGCACACCCACTCACGACATGCGCTTATCCTCGCGTGCCGCCATGAACCGATCCCAGCTTTTCATTACATGGTGGCGGCTGCCGGTGGTGTGGACATCCCCTGCGTTCCGTACGCGATCTTTGGCAGCGCCGAACTCTCGGATCACGTCGCCAACGGTCTTATCGAACGCGACGCCTGCTTGATGGCCAACCACGGCATGACGGCGATTGGGGAAACGCTTGACGCGGCGCTCGAGCTTGCACGCGATGTCGAGGAGTTGGCGGCCCAATACATTGGCGTTCTGCAACTTGGCAAACCAAAGAGGCTCAACGCAAAGCAGATGGCTGAGGTGCTCGAACGCTTCAAAGGCTACGGCCAGCGCGCACAGACGGCCGAGGCTTGATGATCTGAAGGCCGTTTGGAACTCAGTCAGTCGGCGTCCGTGACGGATAGGTCCGCGACGACTTCGAATGCGCGTTCGCCAGATTGGTTCAGCGCGAAACCGGTGACCGTTGCTGCGTTGGTGTCGTGCGGTTCGGCGAGGAAGTGGAACGTGTCACCGACGAAGGCTGGGCGGCTCCACGTGACCTGCTGAAAGCCGACGATCGCGCGAGAGGGGTCTTGGAGTGGTTTGGTGTCACCGCCGAATGCCAAAACGTCGTGCGATTGGGCAAGCGCATCGGTGAACAAACGATGCCAGATCGAACAGGTCTGCCAGCCTGACGCGCAAAGACCACCGAAGAGGCTCTCTTTCGCGTCTTCTTCGTTCAGGTGGAAGCGTTGCGGGTCGTATTCAGTCGCAAACGCGACAACATCCTCGCGGTGAAATGTGTGAGTGCCGAGCAGCCGATGCCCCGTTGGGATTTCGAGCACGTCAAGCGTCGGCTTGCTGTCAAGATTTGGTTTAGGGATCTGGCCCGCGTCGCACATCCGCATGAACTGGTTGGATCGCCACGTGATGATCGTGTCACCGAATGGATCTTGGACCGTCTGCCGAAGGCGCACAAAACCAACGCCCGGCTTCGACCTGAGTGGTCGCGTTTCTTCGACGGTCAGCTCCACATTGAAATCAACGCCAAAGGCCGCGTTCCGGTGCCAAGCGACGTTCTCAACACCAGCTGCCCCCAAACCATTTGCGGTTCCGAGGTATGCATCAACGAGCCGCCGCATGAGCGCACCGATCAGTAGCATCCCGGGGGGTGGGGGCTCATCAACTTTGGCGCGTGCGTAGGCTTGCCGAAACAGTCTGGCCTGAGCGCGTTCAACCCGGAAGGCTCCGACCTTGTGCGTCGCGCCCGGCTCAAAGTCTTCCCAATTCTTAAGCTGAACCGTCATCGCCGGGCGCGTCTCGCTGATCACGTGTTGAAGCGGAAGTGCATCACGTCACCATCAAGGACCAGATATTCTTTGCCCTCAAGCCGCATCTTGCCGGCTTCCTTTGAAGCAACCTCACCGCCAAGGCTCACGTAGTCGTCGTAGGCGATCGTCTCGGCGCGAATGAAGCCTTTCTCAAAATCGGTATGGATGACACCTGCGGCCTGGGGCGCCTTCGTGCCCTTCGTGATGGTCCAGGCTCGCGCCTCTTTGGGCCCAACGGTGAAGTAGGTGACGAGATCGAGCAGGTTGTAACCGGCCCGAATGAGGCGGTTCAGGCCCGGCTCTGATAGCCCGAGTGTTTCGAGAAATTCTGCGCGCTCGTCATCATCAAGGGTTGCGATCTCGGCTTCAATCTTAGCCGAAATGAAGACCGATTGAGCACCTTCGGCATCCGCGCGGCGGGCGACGTCGTTTGAGAACGCGTTGCCCGTGTCGGCGGATCCTTCATCGACATTGCAGACATAGAGCACAGGCTTCGAGGTCAGCAGTTGCAGTCCCCGAAACAGTGGCATTTCTTCGACTGTGATCTCGGCCATGCGCGCTGGGCGGCCGTCGCGCAGTTGGGCGAGCGCCTTTTCGATGATGGGAACGAGGGCTTTTGCTTCCTTGTCGCCGCCTGTGGCCCGTTTGGAGAGGCTCGCGAGCCGCTTCTCCAAGCTCTCAAGGTCGGCGAGCATCAACTCGGTCTCAACGGTTTCGGCGTCGGCAAGGGGATCGATGCGACCTTCGACATGCGTGATGTCGTCATCTTCGAAGCATCGAAGGACGTAAGCGATGGCGTCCACTTCGCGGATGTTTGCCAGGAACTGATTGCCGAGACCTTCACCTTTCGAGGCGCCACGGACGAGACCCGCGATGTCGACAAACGACAGTCGCGTCGCGATCACCTGTGCAGATTTGGCGATGACTGCGAGCTTATCTAGGCGCTCATCCGGCACCGGCACATCGCCAATGTTGGGCTCGATCGTGCAGAACGGGTAGTTCGCTGCCTCCGCTGCAGCCGTCTGGGTCAGTGCATTAAACAAGGTCGACTTGCCAACGTTCGGCAACCCGACAATCCCCATTTTGAAGCCCATGGCTGAGCGGCCTCCTTCAATGTTCGGTACGCGGCCGACAACGGCACGCCGCGATCAATTACGATTGGTCGGACCCGCTGCGAAACCGATCGGCGAGCCGCGCGAGTTTTTGCCCAAACGTTCCAGCTTTTTGCGGCGCGCGCGACGCGGGTTGGTCTTTTTCTGCCGTGTCCCGCGTGTTGGTGGTCTGAGGCTTTGTTCTGGCGGCGTGCGCGTCCGTCGCATCACGGAGTTTGGCAGCTCTTGCTGCCAGTTCCCGTTGGCTCGGTCGCCGCGGCCCTGCCGGGCGACCGGATGATTTTTGTCCTGGCTGTTTCAAACCGCGGGTACTCTTGGCGGCCGGTGCTGTGCCCGGCTTTCCAGTTTGTACCGGGCCGCCCGCAAGCGCCTGACCGATGGCCGTTTGAAAGTCTGAGAGGTTTCCCCCGGCAAGCGCACCCGCTTCACGGGCACAGGCATCGACGAGGTCCTGCAGCCAGTTCAGTTCTGATTTCGCAAAGTCGCTCAAAACATAACCGGCGACGCGATCCTTGTGGCCGGGATGGCCGATCCCGAGACGAACGCGGACGAACTCTTTGTCGAACTGCGCCACAATCGAGCGAAGTCCGTTATGACCGGCATGTCCGCCGCCCACTTTCGCGCGCACTTTGCCCGGCGCCAGATCCAACTCGTCGTGAAAGACCACGACATCGGACGGTTTGATTTTGTGAAACCGCGCGGCTTCCGACAGCGACCGGCCGCTCTCGTTCATAAATGTTTCCGGCTTTAGGAGGAGAACGCGCGCGCCGTTGATCTGCCCGTCTGCAATCTGGCCCCGAAACTTCTTGCGCCAGGGCGAGAAACCGTGGCGGCGTTGGATCTCGTCAATCACGAGAAACCCGATATTGTGACGGTTGCCCGCGTACTTGGTGCCTGGATTCCCAAGGCCGACCAGCAATTTCATGGGCTGTGCTCCGCGCCAGACACGAGGCTTATCGGATAGGCTTTCGGGGTGGTGCAACGCTGCCAGAAAGCCGGCGGTCTGCCGACACGTCTTTCGCCCTCAAGCGAGACGGACCGCGCCGTTGGCCCAAACCTGTACCACGTCTTGCGAGACGCATGCACGAAGGTCGGTTTTGCGGCGTGGTCCTCTGGACCTGACGGTCCCCAAACACGTTTGAGCGACGTGGCCCGGACTAGTCTTTCTTTTCTGCGTCTTCGCCCTCGCCCTCGTCTCCCTCATCTTCCACGGCATCTTTTTTGCCGCCCTTGCCGACGATCGTCGCAATCGTGAAGTCGCGGTCCGTGATCGTGGGTGAGACGCCCTCCGGCATATTGACCGAAGAAACGTGAATCGAGGTTCCGATGTTGACGCGGGCAAGGTCGATTTCGAACTTACGCGGAATGGCATCGGCCGGGCAGAAAACCTCAACAGCCCGCCGCGCGATATTGAGGGCACCGCCGCGCTTCAGGCCGGGCGAACGCTCGCGATTGAGGAAGTTGATCGGCACAGAAACGCGGACGCGGCCATCTTCACCGACGCGTTGAAAATCAACGTGGATAGCGAAGTCCTTGACCGGATCAAATTGGACGTCGCGCGCGAGACAGCGTTCGGTTTTGCCGTCAAACTTGACGTCAAACACGGTCGCGTAAAAGCCGCCGCGCTGCAACATCTTGAACAATTCGTTGCCGTTAATGGCGACCGTTTCGGGGTCTTTCTTGTTGCCGTAGATTACGGCTGGGACGAGCCCGTTGCGCCGAACCTGGCGGGCGGCCCCCTTACCGGCCCGCGGACGTGCGCTGGCTTGCAATTCTGCAACCATCGTGTGTCTCCAATGAAAACGGGGCCCACTCGTTGGAGAGGACCCACAGGATGCCCGGCCTCCAAGGGTGCCGCGGCTCTGACCACTGTCAGCGCGATGCGTATAACCACGGATGGGATCGTCAGCAAGTCGTCGCTCTGACGATTGCAGGATCAACTGACGCCAATCGTGCGTTTACATCGGCAGAGCTTCTTAACGCTGAACAGTTGTGCGTTCGTACATTTGTGGGCGGGGCGTGGGCGGGGCGTAGGGGGGGGGAAGTCGCCTCAGTAGAACAGACTGGACACGCTTTCTTCGCGGCTTGTGCGGGCGATCGCCTCACCGATGAGTTCCGCGATCGGCAGAACCCGAATGTTGGATGCGGTGCGAACGGCTTCCGAGAGTTCTGGATTTTCGAAACCGCGCCGCCCGACAAAACGCCGTGCGTAATATACGCGGAGACAGCTTCAGCCCCATTCTCGAGGAGCGCGTTCGCGGCATTCACAAGCGTCCCGCCGCTATCGACAATATCATCGAGCAGAACGCATTTGCGGCCCTCAACGGAGCCGATCACGTTCATCACTTCACTTTCGCCCGGCCGCTCACGCCGCTTATCACAAATGGCGATCGGCGCATCGATCCGTTTTGCGAGACTGCGGGCGCGAACGACGCCACCAACGTCGGGCGACACGATACAAAGGTTATCAAGCGACAGCCGCTCTTTGATATCGCGCACGATTACGGGCGCGGCGAATAGGTTGTCCGTGGGAATATCAAAAAAGCCCTGGATCTGGCCGGCGTGTAAATCGAGCGTCATCACCCGGTCTGCCCCGGCGCGCTCGATCAAGTTGCAAACGAGTTTCGCCGAGATCGGTGTGCGAGGCCCAGGCTTTCGATCTTGTCGAGCGTAACCGAAATAGGGAATGACAGCCGTGATCCGTCGGGCCGATGCGCGCTTCAGCGCATCAATGAGGATCAGCAACTCCATCAGATTGTCGTTGGCCGGGTAGGAGGTCGACTGGACGATGAAAACGTCTTCGCCGCGCACGTTCTCTTGAATTTCGACGAACACTTCCATGTCCGCAAAGCGCCGGCACACACCTTTCGTCAGCGGCACATTCAAGAAATCGGAAATGCCTTTGGCGAGCGTGCGGTTCCCGTTGCCAGCAACGAGCTTGATGTGAGGTGGCGAGCGATCTGCCACCTTCTGACCTTTGGGCATTGATGTCTTCTTCGGAGCGGCGGCGGTCGACGTAACAGACGTCGGTGACTTGAGCGTCGAGGACATGAACTATCGCACCCGTGCACAGCGCTGACTGCGGCCCAAAGACATGCGCTCGACCGCTGCGCCAGCACCTAGCAGCGGGCTGACGCGGTGTAAACGCCGCGCTTTGGCGGTGTTACAGTTTTATGACATGCGGTGCGCAGACGCGAAGAAAATGAACGCTCAGACCCAGGTTGGTGCGCCCGAAAAAAAAGCCAGGAATGCGCGTGCATTCCTGGCTGAAGTCATCGTGGTTCATGCGATAAATCACGTCGGAACCGGTTGACCGCTGACCGGCAGCGGGACCGAATTTTGCGATCAAGCGCGGTTGGTTAATTCGCCGAACTGACTTGACGCGGGCTTTTATGCTCGCGGATCAAGCGTAGAATACCCTGCGCAGCGGCTCCGGCAGCGGCAGATGCTGTCTGCCCCCAAGCCCCGTTCAGCGATCCGGCCGGGATCTCGTTTTTCTGCGAGACCGTGCCGATCTTCTTGCCGGCCGGGTCTTTCACCACCCAATCGATCTGGATGGCCTGCTTACCGGCAATCGGACTGCCCATGGCGACCTTGGCATCAACGCCATAGTTGGTGCCCGTCTGCGCCGGCGACAGTGCAACACCGTTCTTCGTCAGTTCGGTTGTTAGCGCACGAGCAAGTGACGTGCTGCCATCTCCGGGCGCTCCCGCAACATTCGGGCGGACAACCGTAATCCCAGCGCGCGGAAGGCTACCCGTGGTCGTCCGACCCGTCGCAGCAGGTGCCGTGCGTGGGACAGCGGCAGTTGTTGTTGGCGCGACGCCATTAGGTGCGATCGGAAGCGGTCTGGCCGCGACGGAAGTTGGCGTGGCTGATGGTGCAGCAGCGCCGGGCGTCACGGCCGTTGGTTGAACGGCTGCAACCGGCGTTTGTGCCTGACCGCGCTGTGTTGGCAGCCATTTGCCGAGCGAGTCGGCGGTCTTTGTTGCGATCTGGCCGATGATCTGCGGCGACACCGAAACCCAGGGATCGCGAGAGTTGCTTCCCTGAATGATTTCTTCACCGTTCACGCGATTAACGCGTTTTCCCTGCGGATCGGTGACGTCCCAAATGTAGGACACCTTGGTACCGGCCCGTTCTCTGGCGGCAACCATGTAGCCGCGCAGAACAAAGTCGGATGCTGCATTTTCTTCGGTGACAACTTTCACGTTCTTCGCTGCCAGCCGTGTCCCGACCTGCTGCGCAAGCTGACCTGCGATCTCGTCAGGCGCACCAATCACCGTCGCAACCCGCACAGTCGCCCCCCCAGCCGCCGGTGCCTGTGGCTGCGCCGTGGAATTCGTCGCAATGTTGGATTGAGGTAGCGAACTCTCCAGCAAATTCCCGCTGGAGCTACAGCCACCCAGAGCCAGTCCGCCGACGGCAAAACTGACAACAGTCATGAAAGCTGCGATCCGGTTCGGCTTTCGCCCGCAAACCTTCGCAGCAGCATCGATGGTCGCCACGATGACGTCCCCCTCTCAATGTCCCGCTGTCATCCGGTCGCCGACATACAGACTTTGCGGCTCGAACACCCCCCGGTACGCGATCCACAACCCGTACCGAGTCTGTTGCGACCCGTCCAGCGTCCCCAATAGCCATCGGTAACGACAGGCGGAGAAAGGCGCACAAGTACCGGCAAAGCTGTGGAAAAGAGCAGTTAAGTCACGACAATGGCGGAGATTTGACGGCCGTAATCAGGCTCACCGCGGTGCGTGGCCCGGCGATAGGAATAGAACAGCGGTTCGTTTTCGTACGTGCACGCCGTTTGCCGCTCGATGTGGCGAAGTCCGGTCGCGCGCAAACGGTCTTCGACGAACTGCGGCAGGTCGAAATGGGCACGCCGCCGTCCGTCAGGAACCGCAAAGTAGCGGGCGTAATCAGGATCGCGCGCGACGAACTGAGCCTCAAACTCAGGCCCGACCTCATAACTCGGTTGGTTGATCGTTGGCCCGATCGCTGCTCGAATGCGCGTGGGATCGGCTCCGGCTTCCTGCATCTTTGCAATTGTTGCCTCGAGAACCCCGCCAATCGCGCCGCGCCAGCCGGAATGAGTCGCGGCGACGATCCGGGCATTGGGTTCTGCAAACAAAATGGGTGTGCAGTCTGCCGCAAGCGCACCGATAATCACGCCGGGTGTCGCGGTCACGAGCGCATCGGCCTCCGGCGGTGGGCCTTCAAACGGGCGATCGATGAGCACAGCCGCCGCGCTATGAACTTGATGGAGCGTATTCACAGGCGCCGCTTCATGCCCCAGCCAAGTCGCAACGCGCCGTCGGTTTTCAAGAACCGTCGCGCGATCGTCCTTCGAGCCGAGACCCACATTGAGGCCGCGATAGTCTCCCGTTGAAAGGCCACCCTCGCGCGTAAAGAACCCATGGCGGATGCCGCTCATCTCGGCGAGCGAGGACGCTTGGATCGGGTTTGGCCTATCTAAAGCCTGTTGATCGGGTTCCATCTGTGTCCCTCAGCTCAGACATTTGAGCGGCACGTTAAGCTGTTTCGAAACCTGGCAGCGGCGCCACATCGGCCGATCGAAGCGCCATGGCCTTAAAACGCGTGCCCATGCCGTTTGGAGCCATAAGGCGCAGCACACCGCTTTCAATCTCTGAGGCCCGCGCGGGGTTCGCAGCCATCAACGCGGATGCTCGCTCGGTCGCGCCGAGCCGCCCCAGGAATTCAGCCTGTGTCGCCGGCCCATCGACGCAAAAGCCACACGCTGTCGCCTGGCGCGCTGTCGCTGCAAAATCAACCTGTGAAGTCAGATCCGCTTCGCCGGGCGAGGTCAGGGGGTGTTCCAAGGCATGACCTCGGACCGCCTGAAGCGTATCGCCGTATCCGGTGGCCTCATGGCCGTAATCAAAGAATAAGGCTGCCACGGAGCCGTGTTCTGCGATGCCGGTTAGGCTGTCCAACAGGCCGCCAACTTGCCGTTCCTCGATGATATCACCAAGGATTGGACGAGGCGCTGAACCCGTGACTGGATACGGCTCGGAGATGCCGCCAACAGGCGCCCCGAGCGCAAACGCCAACGCGCCGGTCTCGTCGAGCCCGACCACGCGTTCACGCCAGCCAAGCGTTCCGTCGGCGAGCTTCGCCCAAACGCGCTGATTGATGGCCACGCAATCAATGACCTCGTTTGCAATCGCAATCGTTGGCGCCGGATCAAGGTCGTCTGCCGTCTCTATATAGCGGACCGTATCGCCGCTTTGGCCAAGCGTCGCCCGTTGCAGCTCGCGCAGGCGCAGGCTCGGCTCCTGGATGCGCGGGATGATGGCGTCTCGGTAGCCTGGAACCGTGCGCGCTACGCGGAGCGTATCCCGCATCATCGTCCCGCGTCCCGCTCCGATTTCAAGCAGGCTGAGCCGCGATGGCTGTCCTATGAGCCGCCAGACGATCGCGCCCCAGAGGCCTACCAATTCGCCAAACACCTGACTGATCTCAGGCGCGGTAATGAAATCCGCATTGGCACCGATCGCCGTCTGGACCTTGTAATAGCCGTAAGCCCGATCGTGCAGACAGGTGCGCATGTACTCAGCAACGCTGATCGGCCCCGTTTCTCTGATCCGTGCCGCCAGCTGACGGCCAAGCGGTGTGTCGCGGCGCGCGTTCGGGTCATAAGGCCGATCGGCGGATGCGATCATGATGCAGCCTCACCGATTGGACCGGTCCTGCGGGCGCGCCAGATAAAGAAGGCGCCGAGAAGCATCATGGGGATTGAGTACGCGATACCAGCCGTCAGGCCCGATGCGGTGAGTGGATGAAAGGGATCCGGCTGGCGGAACAATTCGCAGAAGGATCGGGCCAGACCGTAGCCGAGAAGAAACGTGCCGACGGCCACACCGGGTGTTTTCAATGCGTCGTACCGATGGGTCAGAAACCGAATGACGAGGAACAGCACCAGCCCCTCTAGAAGAGCTTCGTAGAGTTGTGACGGATGGCGCGGTGCAAGCGGGTCCCAACCGAGCGCCTGGCGCGGTTCGTCCGTTGGCTCGCCGAGATATCCCGCCACACCCGGAAAGATCATGCCCCATGGCAGGCTCGTCTCGCGGCCCCAAAGCTCCCCGTTGATGAAGTTCGCAAGCCGCCCAAAGAAGAGACCGATGGGGACGGCCGCGGCGCATAAGTCCATGCTTGAGAAGACCGAGACGCCGTTGACGCGCGCAAAGAGCCAGACAGCAACACCACATCCGAGCAGTGCGCCATGGAAGGCCATGCCACCTTCCCAGATATAGAGCGCCGAGAGCGGATTGGCCGCATAGTCTCCCGGTTCATAAAAGAGGACGTACCCGAGCCGACCACCGAGGATAACGCCAACGGTCATAAAAATGAGCAAGTCATCTGTTTTCGCCTGATCAAAGGGGGCTTCGTTGTTTGGCCAGAGCGACGGGGTCGTGATGAGCCGACGGATATACAGCCAACCGAGCAGCAGACCCGCCATATAAGCGAGGCCGTACCATTTCACTTCCACCGGTCCGAGCGCGAAGGCGACGGGATCGATAGCCGGAAACGGAATGGCAAGGACGTCCATGGCTGAATGGCCCACTGCTTGTTTCGGAGTGTATGCATCGCGGGTGTGTTACGGCGCGCTTTTAGCAGCCCTGACACGGTCCGCTGTCAAGCCTTCTGGTCTTCGGCGGATTGGCGTTGGGACGTCGGACGCCTACATGGACACAGACCGAGGCTGATATCGGCCAGGTTGGGTGTGGAGACTTGAGAACGCGGACAGCTGTTTCAGTTGGGCGCACCGAACACCACCGACGGCATTCAGCTCAGACCCAATACAGACCGCACGCACAGGAAAAAAGGACACCAGAGAATGACACAAACGAGCGGACGCGTTTTCGATGAGGTTGCCAAGCTCATGACCAACGCCGCCGGTGCCGCGCAAGGCATGCGAGATGAGGTCGAAACGATCGTCCGCGGCCAGGCAGACCGATTCATGGCTGACATGGACGTCGTGCGCCGCGAAGAGTTTGAAGCTGTTCGCGCCATGGCTCAAAAAGCCCGTGAAGAAAACGAAGCACTGTTGACCCGGATTGAGGCCCTCGAGCAAAAACTCGGCCTCGAGGCCCCGGTGAGCTCAGCACCGGATAGCGACGCGGGCACGCATCAGACGACATGACGCTGACGCGCGCGAATGATCACGTTGTTCGTTGCGTCAACGCCCGCGTGCTCGGCACCTTCAATGCAGCGGAATAGACGCGGACCTGAAAGACCAGAGGCCAGACATAGACCGAACGCGCATATGCGCTAGTCGGTGCCGGACGGGCCGCCGGTTGTCGCAACGCGTGCCAAGTGCGTTTCGCATTTGCCCTGGATGTCGACGAGTTCTGCGATGGTCCTGTCGAGATCGGCGCGTTTTGCAAGAAGACGCCCCAGGTGGTCGTTGACCTTTTCGAGTAGCAACGTCGCTTGGGCTGAAAGAGTGGGGTCCGTCTCGTAGAGCGCCAGGTATTCGCTCACGTCTTCGAGCGAAAAGCCTAGGTTCTTGCCCCGAATGATCAGGATCAAGCGCCCGCGATCCCGACGCGAGTAGATGCGCTGACTGCCCCGCCGTTGCGGCTCGAGCAGGCCGCGCGCCTCATAAAATCGGATCGCGCGGGGCGTAATCTCAAATTCTTTGGCGAGATCGCTGATTGTAAAGGTCCGACGCGTGCTCGTCGGACCTGTATTGTCGTCGGGCACCCCGCGTCGTTTGGTCTCCGTCATCGCATCAGGCGCAATGCCAGCGTCGTCGCCAGCCAAACGGGTCCGGCTCGTTGAATTGTCCGTTGTCATGCGGCGCGACACTTAGGCGGATGCTTCAATTTCGGCTTTGAGTTCCTTTTTCGAAAGCTTGCCGATCATGGTTTTCGGAAGCTCATCGCGGAACTCAATTTCTGACGGCATTTCGATCTTTGAAAGTTTCGGCTCTAGGTGCGCCAGAAGATCGGCGGTCGTCAGCTCAAGACCCGCTTTGATCTTGACGTAAGCCTTTGGCGCTTCGCCGCGATAGCTGTCGGGAATTCCGATGACGGTCACTTCCTCGACCGAGGTGTGGGCCTGGATCGCATCCTCAATCCGGCGCGGATAGACGTTATAGCCCGAACATAAAATGAGATCCTTGATCCGATCGACGATGAAATAGAAGCCGTCGTCGTCTTGGACCGCGACGTCGCCCGTCCGGAAGTAAGGGCCGATAAAAGCGTCGGCTGTTGCTTCGGGCCGCTGCCAATATCCGCGCATGACCTGAGGCCCTGCGATACAGATCTCGCCTTTTTCGCCGAGCGCCACTTCCTCGTTCGGATCGTCGATGCTCCTGAGCGACAAGCGCGTGCGCGGGAGCGGGACGCCGATCGACTTGTCCTTGGCCGGTCCTTCAATCGGATTGCACGTCGCAACCGGCGCCGTTTCAGAAAGGCCGTAGCCTTCGATCAACGCACAGCCAGCCAGGCGCTCGAACTCTGTTTTGACTTCCAGTGGCAGGGCGGCGCCGCCCGACAGGCAGAACTTGAGTGACGACAGGTCAAACGACTTGAGCTTGGGATGGTTGTTGATCGCGTTGAAGATTGTTGGAACGCCCGGCATCACGGTGGGGCGCCCTTTGGTGATCAGCTTTAAGGCATCGTTCAAAACGAACCGGGGCATGATCAAGATTTCGGCGGCCCGGCTGATCGCGAAGTTCATAACGACGGTCATTGCGAAGACGTGAAAGAACGGGAGTGCGCCAAGAACACGTTCTTTGCCGACTTCGACGCTCGGTGCCCAGTATTCGAGCTGCTGAATATTTGCCGACAGATTGGCGTGGGTGAGCATAGCGCCTTTGGGCGTGCCGGTTGTCCCGCCGGTGTACTGGAGTACGGCAATGTCATCGTGCGGGCTGATTTCTGTCGGCTGAAACGGTTCAGGCGGCACCGGGAGTTGATCCTCGTGAAGGACGAGATCGCCACGTTTTGCCCGTTTGAGGTTTGCGAGCTCTTTGCCCTTAAGCAGCTTATAGAGCACCGCCTTTGTCGGCGGGAGCAGGGCCGGGAACGATCCAACAATGGCCCGTTTCAGAACGCCGAGCGCGAGGAGTTCATCTACTTTGTCGAAGAGAATTTTTAGGTCGAGCGTCACCATAATCTCAGTGCCGCTATCTTCGACCTGAAAGCGAAGCTCTTCGATCGTGTAGAGCGGATTGTAATTGACGACGATCGCGCCAAGCTTCATCGCCGCATAGTAGTAGACAATAAACGTCGGGCAGTTCGGTAGGAAAAGTCCGATGCGCGTTCCCTTCTCGACGCCGATGGCTTTGAGGGCTGCCGCCGTCTTCTCCACCTCGGCCCCGATTTCGGCGTAGGTCGTCTGGCGGCCCAGAAAATTGCAGCACGGTTTGTTTGGGAAGTTTCGGACGGCCCGATCCAGGATGGCGTCGACCCGGTTCGGCGTGATCGGTGCGCTCCAGTCCACGTCGGCGGGGTAGCGACGCAGGAAAGCGGCATCGTCAGCGGGCGCGGAAAGTTCCGAACCGGTCGCGTGTGTCGAAAGATCTGTATGCATAGCGTCTCTCCCTGCCGATCTTCGGCCGACTGGTCTCTCTTTCGCATCCAAAGCAGCTTTATCGGAGTGAGCCTCCGGTTCGCATCGGCTTGTGCATCTTGCGGACCAGTTTCATGGGACTGAACCAATCATAGGTTTACGTAATGGGAAAGCGAGATCGGGCTGCCAAAAGCAAGGTGTGATCGGCTGTGTAATCGCAAACGGGACGCTGCGCTTTCGTCGGTGGGTTGGGATCTGTTAACCATATTAATTGATGAGTGTGCCCACACGTGGCATCACACTTGCACAACCGTCGGGAGCTAACGCCGGGAGCTGATGTCGACGTGCCTTCTCTCTTTGCAGGGAGTAGTGCGATTACACCTTCGGTCGTCGGCGGCTTAGCCATGGTCTGTG
>JBCBWG010000054.1:0-15075 GCA_039817205.1 Pseudomonadota bacterium | reverse complement strand
GACCGCGGCTTCAACCAACGGCCTCGATTGCATCGCCGAGCTGAAACGCCGCGGTCTCGGCGGGCAGTTGAGCTTTGAGCGTTTTTATGACGGCGTCGTCCCAACCGGCACCGCCGAGCATACTGCTCGATGAATGCGCGATCACAACGCTCGTCAGTTTCATTGTCGCGAAATGTTCGAGGCCGCGCTGCAGATCGGCTGCCAGCGAAACTTTGTTTGGCGCTTCGGTGACGGTAGCCCAGGGCGCGCTTGCAGCAACCCGGCTTGCATGGATCGAGACACCATCCGGCGCCATTGCCCACCATTCCGCCTCGGGGACCGGTTCGCTGGCGACAATGAAAATGCCAATGCGTGCGCGCCAGCCCCAGTTGTCATGATCCCGCATAGTCAATCCGCCTGCATCAAGCCGTCTTTTCAAACAGTTCGCGGCCGATAAGCATGCGGCGGATTTCTGATGTGCCAGCGCCAATCTCATAAAGCTTGGCGTCGCGCAGCAAACGGCCCGTTGGATACTCGTTGATGTAGCCGTTGCCGCCGAGAAGCTGGATGGCATCGAGCGCAATCTTGGTGGCCTGCTCGGCCGCCAAGAGAATGGCACCGGCCGCGTCCTGGCGTGTGGTCTCGCCGCGATCGCAGGCTTTGGCGACTTGGTACACGTACGCGCGCACCGCGTTCATCATCACGTACATATCGGCGACTTTGCCTTGTACAAGCTGGAACTCACCGATCGATTTACCGAACTGTTTGCGGTCGTGGATGTAGGGCATCACGATATCCATCGCGGCCTGCATAATGCCGATCGGACCCGCTGCCAGAACAACGCGCTCGTAGTCGAGACCGCTCATCAGAACATTGACGCCCCGCCCGACGTCGCCAAGCACGTTCTCTTCCGGCACTTCGGCGTTCTCGAAAACGAGTTCACCGGTGTTGGAGCCGCGCATGCCAAGCTTGTCCAGCTTTTGGGCGACACGGAAGCCCGGCGTGTCCTTCTCGATGATGAATGCCGTGATCCCGCGCGGGCCCGCATCCGGATCCGTTTTTGCGTAGACCACCAAAACGTCGCCGCCCGGCCCGTTCGTGATCCACATCTTGGTGCCGTTGAGAATGTAGCGGTCACCTTTCTTTTCCGCGCGAAGCTTCATCGAGACGACGTCAGAGCCGGCGCCCGGCTCTGACATGGCAAGCGCGCCGACGTGTTCGCCAGAAATCAGCTTCGGCAAATAGCGCCGCTTTTGATCTTCGGTGCCGTTGCGCCGGAGCTGGTTGACGCAGAGGTTCGAGTGCGCGCCGTAGGAGAGACCAACGGAGGCCGACCCCCGGCTCACTTCTTCAACAGCGATGCAGTGCTCAAGATAGCCGAGACCGGCCCCACCATAGTGTTCTTCAACGGTGATCCCATGCAAACCGAGCGCCCCCATCTCCGGCCAAATGTGGCGCGGGAACTCGTCTGTCTTGTCGATCTCGGCGGCGATTGGCGCGATGTGGTCGGACGTAAATGATGCGGTCACGTCGCGGATTTGATCAGCCGTTTCGCCAAGATCGAAGTTCAGCGTCGGGTGGCTGTTGGGGATCATTGGGTGCTCCCTCGTCTGTGATTGGGTGTGGCGCGTATCGTCGGATATACCGCGGCGTTCGCGGTGTGTCAGTGTTGCGCTTTGCCACTGACGGCGTGTAGCGAGCACGGAGCGCGGGAAGTAAATTTAGGTCCGAGGGTTGGAATGACGTCTGAAGCGCCGAAAGCAGATCGCTCATCATCATCGGATCGGCCATCGTCGATGCCCTGGCCGCCGTTGCTGCTCGCGGGCCTTGGCGGCTTGGCCTACGTCCTCGGGCTTTTGTATCCGCTCGGCTGGCCAGGTCAGAATGATTTGCCAGCCCGGATCATTGGCGTTGGATTTGGCGTCGTCGGTCTTGTGCTTGTTGGTTGGGCCGCCCTCGAACTGAACCGCGCGAAGACGACCATCCTGCCGCATCAGGGCGCCGACCATCTCGTCACCACGGGGCCGTTTCGGCGCTTTCGCAATCCGATTTACATTGCCGATGTCCTGTTTTTGCTCTGTGCCGCTGAGCTCACCAAAAACGTTTGGTTTGCGGTTGCGGTCGCCGCGTTTGTGCCGCTCGTGACGTGGCTCGCCATCCTGCCGGAGGAGCGGCATTTGCGGAGGCGGTTCGGAGAGGCTTATGACGCATACGTTGCAAAGTCCCGGCGTTGGCTCTGATTTGTTTGTGTTTTGGCTGTTGAAACACGCCCCTTTACGGAGCTGTGTCGGCGAAGAACCGCCTTTAGAACCATTGAAATGCCCGAATTCGTCCCCTTCTAAAATGCATAGTCGGGGAGAGTGCCCATGCGCCGTATCTTGATGTCAGTCACCGCCCTAACGTGCGGCGTCGCAGTGATCGCGTCCGCGTTCGCGCCTCCACCGGCTGCGGCCCAATCGCAGTGGCGCGACAAGATTGCCGATCTTATCGAGAGCCGTGGAACGTTCGGACCGAACTCCGGCGGCGATACTGCGCGTCCGGTTCAGGCCGAGACGGACGCGGCGAAGAAGAGGGCCACAGACCCGCGCGCAGGCGATCCGCGCTACGAGCAGGCCAAGCGGCTCATGCAGGCGATCGACCGCATCCTGCGAGACACGGCGGACAATCGAGGCAAGGCGCGGAAGCTGCCGTCTCGGGGCGAATTTCTGATCCCACCGCTTTGGACGGAGACGCGGGAAGACCGGGAGAGCCGCATTCGGGATCTGCTGGATTCGGCACTTGGCATCGTGACAGATGTGCCGGTTGTCGAGTTTCAGCGCGAAATTGAGAAACGCCGGAAATCCATCAGCGACCTCAAAGGGGAGATCGCAAAGCTGCGCGAAAAACGGCTTGATGCGCCTGAGTCAGGTTTCTTGCCGGGCGTGCTCTCGGACACGATCGACAGCTTAGATCAGGCTATCAAGGATGCGGAAAAGCGGATCCAAGCCAACCGCGACGAGATCGAAAAAGCCAAGGATAAGGTGCGTCAGGCGCTCGCCGATAGCGGCATCAAACTGAGCCGCGAACAGATTGATCTTCTGCTCGACAGCGTTTTGTCAGGCGACCTCGTGCGTTTGGTTGCCGTTTTCAACGCGGCCAAGCTCATCGATCGGCAACTCGCGCAGCGCATGAATGTCACCGGCGACAACATGCCGACAGCGCGCAAGTATTTCGCCATGCACGCCGCGCTCTTCGCAATGCTCGTCCACGCGCAAGATACGATCATCGGGAAGATCGACGAAAAGTATTTGCCAAAGTTGGGTGCCATTACGGGCGACATTCGCGCAGCCCGCCGGCGGACGCGTGACCTTCTCAAAAAGCGCAATCGGCCAGATCAAAAACGCGTTCTCGAGGCGAATCTCGAAAGCCAGCGCATCGCAGAAGAGGCGGCGAAGCGATACCGGAAGTATCTCTTGCAACAGCGCCAACAGATTGCGGCTGCACGTGCGCGAGCGGCTCATGATCTTCGGATCGCCGACAACACCTACGAGACCGTTGAGGCCAGCTTGCAGTTGCGAACTTTGATGCGTGAGGCCGTGCGGACGTTTCGAGCGCTTGAACAGCTTGAGGCGCCGACGTTCGAAGAGATCTTTCGCAATGAAGAATTGCGCCAGGAGTTCGAGAGCCTAACCCGAAAACTGGAAGCGCCGACCAGCTAAGCAGGTCGTATACCCGCATCAGCCGATCGGCGCACCACTTCCCCGCCCCCGAGGAATTGCGTTGGACGCGGCATGTGCGTCCGATGCTATGATCTTAATTCCCAAAGCCTTTCATCGAGCGTGCCCAATCCGGTGTCGCCGATTTGAAGCGTTTCCGTTTTGAGACCTTGGCTTTGCGAACGAACCGCGCCGGCTTTGATTTCGCCGCAACCGGCGCGACCTTCGGGCCGCCGATCCGCATCTGCGATGGCTCGTGAGATCCACCAACCAGGCGTGGCATTGGCGGGATCACCGCCAACGATGAACTCTCCGGCAGGCGCATCACCATCCCGGCAACTTGCGGCTGAGGGCGCCGAGTGTGGCCCACAGAGCGGACTAAGCGATTGAGGTCTGCGCGCGCTTTTCGGTTATATGCCGGACGCTTAGCGAGGACCGGTTGCGCGACATGGTCGGCGTTGGTCATGTGGTCCAGCGTGATTGTCCAATACCCGGCGCGCCGCTCGAACACGCGGGAATAGTTGACGCCGAACGTGTGATCACGACCGTTCCTCCGCGCGCGTAGCCTCATCTCGCCGAAATCAACGATGGTGTTGCAGCCTGTGCGCAGCGTGCGTTTGACTTGTCCAACGAGCCGGAAGCGGGTCGCCAGCATTTCAATATGGCGACGAACTTCGGCTGGGCGATGCTGTGCGTTGGGAAACGCTGGCGAGATCACGACGGCATCGTCTGCGTACATGCCGACGAGGCTCTTGTCATCCGATCGTGACATCGCCGTCGTCCAGGACAACGTCAGCATTTCGGCGATTTCTGGTGAGATCGACGGGCAGGATTGGGTGGCGGCGGCCGGGGTCGAGATCGACAAACAACCGGCGAGCGTTGCGCTTACGAGCGCGAATTTGTGTGCGCGAGACATCGATTCACTCCGAACGCGGGACATGCGCCGGATGATCGACCAGCATAGTAAATCGCTGGTTAATTTCGGTTCGCCACGCGACAGGAACTGTTTCGCCGGGCCGGATCAACGCCGGTATTGCACGAACGGGGAGAGCGTTGCGAGTTGATCATAAAGATGGCGTGCCTGAGCGTTGAAGTCTTGGGTCGCCCAGTATGTCCGCGTCGCACCTTGGGCGTCAGCAAAAGCAAACGTCGCATGGATGAGTGCGCGTCCGGCACCGCCCCCTCGAACGGACGGATCAACAAACAGGTCCTCGAGATAGACGTATCCTGTTGGCGCCCACGTTGACCGGTGAAGCAAAACGTGGGCGAGCCCGATCGGCTGATCGCTTTCATCAACGGCGATAAATGCGTGATGCGTTCCAGGTGCATCCGACAAAAGCCGCTCGAATGTCACATCGTATTGCGAGTTGGGGATCTCGGCTTTGTAAAACGCGATGTAGCCGCGGAACAATTCCTCCCAACGCGCGCGATCGTCCGCCCTCAAGTCCCGTACTGTGATCGCGTCTGCCATGTCGCTTCATCCTGCGTGTTAGAGCAGCACGAGAGTTGCGAGCCCAAGAAAGGCGAAGAAGCCGACAATATCCGTGACCGTCGTCAGGAACACGCCCGAGGCGATGGCCGGATCATGCCCCATCTTCTCGAGGCCGATCGGGATCAGAATGCCGGCAAGCGCTGCTGCAAAATGATTGAAGACCATCGCGGTCGCAATCACCAGCCCAAGCTGCGAATTGCCGAACCAGATAATGGTGATGGCGCCCAAAATCACGGCGAACAGGAAGCCGTTGATCAGTCCGACGGCTGCTTCGCGGATCACAACGCGCATTGTATTGACCGGGCCGAGATCACGGGTGCCAAGCGCACGGACAGCCACCGTCATCGTCTGCGTGCCAGCGTTGCCGCCCATCGAGGCGACGATCGGCATGAGAACGGCAAGCGCAACCATCTGCTCGATCGAGGCGTCGAACAACTTGATCACGGCAGATGCGAGGATCGCCGTGAAGAGGTTGATTAATAGCCAGATAAAGCGATTGCGCGCGGCATAGAGCACGGTGTCTTGCAAGCCTTCGTCGCCAACGCCCGCAAGGCGTTTGATATCCTCATCGGCCTCCTCTTGGATGACTTCCACCATGTCGTCGACGGTGATGACGCCCAAAAGGCGTTCGTTGTCATCGACCACGGGTGCGGCGAGCAGGTCGTAGCGATTGAACTGGCGCGCGACCTCTTCCTGGTCGTCGTTGGCTTGGATCTGCTTGATCTCTGCGTCCATGAGGTCGGAGATCAACACGTCCCGTTTGGTACGCAGGAGGCGAGAAAGGTTGACCGCGCCGCGCACCTTGAAGGTCGGATCGACGACGTAGATCTCGGAGAACGTCTCTGGCAGGTCGTCACTATCGCGCGCGTGGTCGATCACCTGACCGACGGTCCAATAGGGTGCAACCGCGACGAAGTCCGACTGCATGATGCGGCCGGCGGTTTCTTCTGGATATTCGAAGTTCCTTAGGAGCGCAGCACGATCGCTGATCGGGACTTGCTTGAGGACGTCTGCGCGATCTTCATCTTCGAGGCCGTCGAGGACGTAAGCAGCGTCGTCTGATTCGAGCGCTGTGATCGCCTTGGCTAGAAACGAATTTGGAAGTGCCTCGTTCAGATTGTCTCGAACGGTCTCGTCGAGTTCTGGAAACGCGTCGAAATTAAAGTCATCCCCGAGTGCTGTAATCAGCTCAATGCGGTTGTCCGGTCCGAGCGCTGCCAAAAGGTCAGCGAGGTCGGCTGCCTGAAACCCTTCGATCAGCTCCTTCAGCGCGTCGGTGTCACGTGCCTCAAGCGCGTGCTCGATGCTTTTGATCAGTTCGCCTGTGACGAGATCGACGGGATCAGACGTACGCGGCGCATCCATTGTGTCCGACATGGCAGCCATCCTGTCGCCTCTTTGGCTCTTGCGTTTTGATTGTTACCGATCCGATCCGGTGGACCGGCGCAGCCGCATTGAACGCCGTGGCTTCGTTTCCGTCTCACGGCGATTGGCCTGCAATCACCCGTTGTTGCGGCTTTGCAGATACAGACGCAGGTCATGACATCGCCTACGAGTGGCGCGCTGAACGAAAACCGGGGATGACCCGCGGGCTCACGCCTTGATGACCCACGAGCGTGGTAACGCCAGCTGCACGCTTCAAACGTGAGCGTCGCGTCCAGTCAAGGGGGTGGTCGCGACGGCGAGCTGATCGTTGTGTCGACAGATAGGTCCGAAAACCAATGTCCATTCTCACCCGCGCTTGCTCGTTTCAAAAGCCATTGCTTCGCGTGGCGGGCTGCAAACTTGGATTGGGTTTTCTAAATCCGGTCTTCGTCGCCGCAGCGATCGGCGCAGCCGTCTCATTCACAGCGCCAACTGCTTCTGCCACGTCTGCATCAGCGGGCACACCAGCCGGCGCAATCGAGGCGAAAACGGAGACCTCTCGCGTCCGCTCTCTTGCAACAAAGTTGACGCGCGCACCTGCCTGCACGAACAGCCGATCGTTGGGCGTCTCCCGCGTCATCACAATCGATACGCGAAAGCAGACCCACTTCGGCAGCCAACAATATAAGTTCGGTCCCGACTTGCTGCGTGATCGCGAAGTGGTCCTGACGTTTGATGATGGACCGCTTCGGAGGAAGACGCGCAAGGTCCTCAAAGCGCTCAAGCGACACTGCACGAAAGCGACGTTCTTTGCCGTCGGCCGCATGGCCATTGCTGATCCGGCGACCCTGCGCATGGTCGCTGCGGATGGCCACACGATCGGCCATCACACGTGGTCGCACAAAAACCAAAAGCAGCAATCGCTGAGCCGTGCGATTGCTGAGTTCGAACTGGGCGTCAGTGCGGTCGAAGCCGTCATTGGCAGGCCTTCGTCGCCCTTCTTTCGCTTTCCGTATCTGGCGGACGCCGCCCGGATGCAGCGCTATATGGTCCAGCGCGGATTTGGGATCTTTTCGATTGATATCGACAGCTATGACTGGCGCTCGAAATCGGCGAACGCTGTCTACAGGCAGGTCATGAGAAAGCTTCGGTCGCGCGGCAAAGGCATCGTGCTGTTCCACGATATCCAGCGAGCCACCGCCAATTCGATCGATCGGCTCCTCGACGAAATGTACCGGTCGGGTTTCAAAGTTGTGCACTTCGAGGCAGCGCGGACCGCAACGGCACTTCCCGAGTACAATGCAGACGCCCGTCGCCTGTTGGAGAAACGGAATTTTCGACGGAGCGCGCGGTCGCTGAAGACTGCGTTTCGGTTTCAAGATCCGGGTCCGAGAGCGCGTCCAGCTACGGCCCGGTCAGTCACGGCCAAATCCAAGTCGCAACGCCCGGCAGGCTCAACGGTCGACAATCGCGATCGCCGGGACCAGGCCAGACCGACCAGCGCCCGTGCGGCGCCGGGATCGAGCAAGCAGCCTCAGGCAGCGGCAACGCGGCAGCCAGCTGCGCCAGCGGCACCGACCCGCACAGCGCCGCGCCCGGCACTCAGAAAGCCCCGATGGCAGGACGAAGTATTCTGGCGGTAACCTCGTGCTGTTCCGGCATTGTGATACCGCCCAGACATGACGCCTGACCATCCCCGTTCGCCGTGTTGCCAAATTTGTGCGACCCCGTACCGGTAAACCGTTGTACGACTGGGTTCGCCGACGCGCCGAGAGCGGCCTGCGGGCGCCGCTCACACGAGCGGCGCATCGGTGGCGGTCAGGGAAACCGGTTTGGGGCTTCAGAGGGGGCATTTGATGATTGGGGCACGGCGGGTCATAGCGCGCCACACCGCGCACCAACGTGCTGCGATCCGTGCCCTTGGATTGATTGCCGCTGTGCTTGCGGCAGGGCCTGCGCTCGCGTGCGTGCCCGGGGCCAACGACCTTGGCGTCACACGCATCGTTGAGATTGACGCTCGAGAAGGCCCCGTCTTCGGCCGCGCCACGAAATTTGCCCGGCAACCCTCGTTCCTGAAGCGGAAAGAAGTCGTGCTGACGTTTGACGATGGCCCGACACCTGGTGTCACAACGCGCGTCCTTGACGAGCTTCTGTCTCACTGCACCCGCGCGACGTTCTTCCCCATCGGCAAGCGCGCCGTTCAGTTTCCGGATTTGATCGCGCGGATTGAGGCCGAGGGGCACACGCTCGGTGGTCATACGTGGTCGCATCCCAAGAACTTGAGGCGACTAAAGGCGGGCGCGGCACGCGATCAGATCGAGCGCGGTTTCGCAGCCGTCGCCTTGGCCGCAACAGCGCCGCTCGCCCCGTTCTTTCGGTTCCCCGGTTTGAACGATGGGCGGGATCTGCTGGCCTACACACAGTCCCGCAAGCTTGCCGTGTTTTCCGTCGATGTCATTTCCGATGACAGTTATTCGCGCAGCACCGCCGAGCTTGTGCGAACGACCCGGCGCCGCACACGCGCAAACGATGGCGGCATTGTTCTGTTTCATGATCTCAAACGGCGCACGGCGCGTGCCTTGCCGGAAATCCTTCGCAACCTGAAACGCGATGGCTTTCGCGTTGTCCACGTCGTCTCAGCACTGCCGTTTAAGCGCGATCCGAATTACGACTCGACACTGAAGCCCCTCATCGAGAAGTCCCGCAGCCGCCGCGGTTCCGGTCCGAAAGAGCGCTTGGCGCGGGTGCCGCTTGGGCTGACGGTTCCGGTCACAACGCTCTTCCCGACGCAAGCCCGGTTTGATGGTAAGCAACCACGGCGCAAATCCGCGACACCTCAGACCGCGGCCGCTCAATCTGAGGCAACAGACCCGGCTTCAGCTCAGAAAAAAGACGAGACGCCGGTTGCGAAAGAAGACGACGGAACGCCCATGGTAAAGGTGCCCGGTTGGCGAACGACGATTGGCCCGGGCTTTGACGATGGCGGTGCAAACTGAACCTTGCGCGTAAAGTGACCTGGATCTGAGGACTTGGCGATGACGCGACGTTGGGTGCAGAGGCCGGATGGTTCGAACTGGGGCGACTTCGGCGATGATGACCAGATCGGCCGGCTCAATCTCTTGACGCCAGAGAAAGTGCTGGAAGGCGTCGCCGAAGTGCGCGAAGGGCGTTCGTTCTGCCTATCGCTGCCGTTGGATTATCCGGGTGGCAATGTCCTAAATCCGGCACGCCATCCGCCAATCCGGTACGCAACGGCGACGCCGGAGGGCGTCGCACGGGCATTGTTGCCGTTGGCTGATGCGACCGGCAACTCAGATCTGATTGATGTCGTCAACGACGACCGCGTTCTGCTCCACACACAGTATTCGACACAGTGGGACGCGCTGAGCCATGTCGGTCAGCTGTTTGATGCCGACGGCGATGGCGTGGACGAGATCGTGTTCTACAACGGCTACCGTGGTGGCTCCGACGTGACGTTGGCAGCCGGTTGTGACGATTGTGGCGGTGCGCACGCCGGTGGCACGGCGATCTGTCTCGGCATCGACAATATGGCGGCAACCGCCGTCCAAGGGCGCGGTGTTCTGATCGATCTGCATGCGGTCTACGGCGATGCGAAAGTCGATGTCGACTATGTCGGACTGAAAGCTGCGATGGATGCCCAGGGCGTCGTGGTCGAGCCCGGCGACATGGTTTGCCTCCACACCGGCTTCGCGCGGAAGCTGCTTGAATTTGGCGGCAATCCAGATGCGCATGCGGTCCATAATGTGTGTGCAGCCCTTGAGGGTCGGGACCCCGAACTCCAGACCTGGATCCGAGACAGTCAGCTCTCGGTGCTGATTGCCGACAATTATGCGGTGGAGCGGGCACCGAGTGCGACCGGAACAGGCCAGAGAGCAATGCTTCCCTTACACGAACTTTGCCTGTTCAAACTCGGGATCCACCTGGGGGAGATCTGGTATTTGTCAGCTTTGGCCGATGCCTTGAAAGCAGCCGGGCGTTCGAGGTTTTTGCTGACAGCGCCACCGCTTCGGCTTCCGGGCGCGGTCGGATCCCCAACCACACCCGTCGCAACAATTTGATTGTGCGATGCGCTCAAGCTCAGAGATCAAGCCATTCATGCCTGAGACCGTTATTTCTGTTCGCAACGTCAGCAAAATCTACAAGGGTGGGTTTCGGGCGCTCGACGACATCAGTTTGGACATTGAGCGGGGCGAAATCTTTGCGCTTCTCGGGCCCAACGGAGCAGGAAAGACAACCCTCATTTCGACGATTTGCGGCATCACGACGCCAACGTTCGGAACAGTCACAGTTGATGGATATGATATCCAAACGGACTTTCGCGAGACGCGCCGACAGATTGGGCTCGTGCCTCAGGAGTTGACCACGGACGCGTTCGAGACGGTGTGGGCGACAGTCAGTTTCTCGCGCGGGCTTTTCGGGATGAAGCCGGACCCGGACCACATCCGTAAAGTGCTCGGCGACCTCTCGCTCCTCGACAAGAAGGACAACCAGATCATGACGCTCTCGGGCGGCATGAAGCGGCGGGTTCTCATCGCCAAAGCGCTGAGCCATGAGCCGCGCATTTTGTTCCTGGATGAGCCGACCGCTGGCGTTGATGTCGAATTGAGACGCGACATGTGGGAGACGGTGCGCGAATTGCGTGAGAGCGGTGTTACCGTCATTCTGACGACGCACTACATCGAAGAAGCCGAGGAGATGGCCGACCGCGTTGGCGTCATCAACAAGGGGCGGATTGTTCTGGTCGAGGACAAGTCTGCGTTGATGGAGAAGCTCGGGCGCAAACAGCTGACGCTTCAATTGCGCGACCGTCTCGCCGAGATCCCGGATCAGCTATCGACGTTCGATGTGACGCTGTCCGAAGACGGTTGGGCTCTCACCTATGCCTACGACACCCGCGCCGAGCGCACCGGTATTACGCGGCTCCTCAATGCGGTGCGCGATGCAGGCCTTGTGTTCCGAGATCTGCAGACACGACAAAGCTCGCTGGAAGATATTTTCGTCGATCTCGTTCGAGATGCCCGCTCTGATGAAGATCGAAAAGACCCGGATCAGAGCAGCCAGGATCGGCAGACCCAGCGGGAGGTGGCCCAGTGAACACGACCGCTGTCGCCGCGATCTATAAATTTGAGATGGCGCGGACCTGGCGTACGTTGATGCAGAGCATCGTGTCGCCTGTGATTACGACGTGCCTTTACTTCGTTGTGTTTGGTGCCGCCATCGGATCGCGCATTTCTGAGATTGGCGGTGTCAGCTATGGCGCGTTTATCGTGCCCGGTCTCATTATGCTTTCGCTTCTGACGCAGAGCGTTTCCAACGCATCGTTTGGCATCTACTTCCCGCGATTTACGGGCACGATTTATGAGATCCTGTCAGCGCCGATCTCGCCGTTGGAAATTGTCATCGGCTATGTCGGGGCTGCTGCGACGAAGTCGGTGCTGCTTGGGCTCATCATATTGGCAACAGCCTCATTGATCGTCCCGCTTGAGATCGCGCACCCGGTCCTGATGCTGCTCGTCTTGGTGCTCACCGCGATTACGTTTGCTCTTTTCGGTTTCATTATCGGTTTGTGGGCCAAAAACTTCGAAGAGCTCCAGGTCGTTCCGCTGCTTATTTTGACCCCGTTGGCGTTTCTTGGCGGGACGTTCTACGCGATCGATATGCTGCCGCCGGTCTGGCAGACGGTGAGCCTCTTTAATCCGGTGGTCTACTTGATCAGTCTGTTTCGCTGGTCATTCACGGGCGTAGCCGACGTCTCAATCGCTCTTAGCCTCAGTATGGTTGCGGTGTTCCTCGCGGTTTGTCTTGGCACCATAGCTTGGATCTTCAAGACCGGTTACCGGCTCAAGACCTGAGAGTGCGCGCACGTGCGTTGTCAAAATCGCTTAAGGAGTGCGCTCGCCTGTTGTGCGCTGAGCGCTGGGAAAACGGCACGCAGTTCTTTTGCTGAGAGATCGGAAAATGAACCCGTTCGCCCACGAAGCCGTTTCACGGCGGCCGTGAACTGGGGCGTGACCTCGGCCAAGCGAACAATGTCGTCGTAAGCTGCGCGGTACTTCGGATCGCGGATGTAGCCGGGTCCAACATCGAGACCAATTTCGGCGCAAAAGTCGATCGCGAAATAGGTTGCGAGCCCCTCTTCAAGGACAGAGGCGCGGCTGCCGGGCGCGATGGGCGAGATCAAATGAAACGCCTCATGCGCCAACTGGAACAGTGCGCGGCGCTGATCGTACCGCGCGGCTTTCGTCAACTGGATGATGATCGCGTCACGGCCGTTGGAATATTTTGGGTACCAGATGCTTGGATTGGGAGCGGTGGTGAATTCGATGCCAAGTAGTGGCAGTGTTCGGTCGCGTGTCCCAAACATCGTTTCGTAGCGGGCGAGGATTTGGCCCAGTCGCGACGTGAGCGTCCAGCTCGCCGTGCACGTCTCACTTGGCTTGCAAGGCCGCGCGAGCATCTGGTCCTTGCCGCGGGCGAGGGCTCCATCAGCGAAAGAAAGCACGAGCGCAACCACCACCGCGAACAGCGCGACCAACGTCAACGTCTCGGTCAATCCCATGGCTTTCCGCCGGCCTGCGATCATCGTGTCACCTCGCGACCGTTGGCACGCCTGAGTAACGTGCGCCGATCATCGACGGAGGGCGTTAGCGGCAATAGTCATACCAGCAGTCGCGCATGCAGAGCGTGAACTGGCGCCGACACCAGTTAAAGCTTCGGTCGCAGTAGGTTTTGTATTCTGCAACACAATCCCGTCGACACGCACGACAGGCGCGGCCCTGGACCGGAATGGGCGACAGTTTCGGCTGAGGCGCGATCATGGTCGCCTGAGGCAGTTTGATCGTTGATATGGCGATGACGCCAAGAGTGGCACTGGACGCGATCCCTGGGGACGCGGTCCCTGGGTATGCGGTTGCTCGGGATGCGGTCCCGGGGGATGCGGCCTCAATGGCGGAGGCGTCGACCGACATACGTTCACTCGCCCGCGCCCCGCTCAAGCTTGAGCCCACAAGAACAAGTCCCAGCAGAGCCACAAGCAAAGCCACAAGCAGAGCCCGGATCGCAGCCGGGGAACACGGTGAGCTGATCGTTCGGACGGTGTTGGACATGATGGCTTCCTCGCTTGAATTCCCGCGCATCTTCAGCACTATCGACGAAAAGAACCGCACCGACCACCCGAGCCGCAACCGAACTCTCTTCTCGGCTAACAGCCTCGCCTGGCACAGGCGCCGTCTGAACTGGGTGCGGTTAACGCGATAGAACTGGGATCAAGACAATGCAGGACTTGGCCGCCATCGAAACGCCCGACGCAGGCCTCTCAGACGAAATCGTTGCAGCGTTTCAAGCGATCGTCGGACCGGAGCACGCGCTTTCTGATCCGGATCAGCAAACGCCGTACCTCAACGAATGGCGCGGCCAGTACACCGGTGTCTCACCGTTGATCGTGCGCCCAGGCACTGTCGAAGAGGTGTCCAAATGTCTGGCGCTTGCCAACGCAAACGGCATTCCGATCGTGCCACAGGCGGGCAATACCGGCCTCGTTGGCGGCCAGACGCCGCATCGCACCAACACGGAAGTTGTTCTAACCGTCGAGCGTCTCAAACGGGTCCGGGATGTCGACCCGGCCGGCAACACGCTGACCGTTGATGCAGGCGTGACCCTGCTCGAGTGTCAGCAGGCAGCTGAGGGAGCTGGTCGGCTCTTCCCGCTCAGTTTGCCGTCCGAAGGCTCATGCCGCATCGGCGGGAACATTGCGACAAACGCGGGCGGCGTTGGTGTGCTCGCCTATGGAAACACGCGTCAGCTCGTGATGGGGCTCGAAGTGGTGCTGGCCGACGGGCGCGTCATGAGCGATCTCAATACGCTCAAAAAGAACAACACGGGCTACGATCTGAAAAACCTGTTCATCGGCTCGGAAGGCACGCTCGGCATCATCACCGGCGCTGTCCTGAGATTGTTTCCGCTTCCGGCGGAACAAGCGACGGCGATGGTTGCGCTTCCGGAATTGTCCAACGCAATCGATCTGCTCGGACGCCTGCAACAACGCGTCGGCAACGCGCTGACGGCTTTCGAGTTTATCCCGCGCTTGATGATCGAACTCGACTGCCGCCACATCAAAGGTGCGCGCGACCCTTTCAGCAGTGCCCATCCCTGGTACGTGCTTGTCGAGCTGTCTGGTTGGAAAACAGATGGCACGACGCAAGAGCTACTCGAGAGCGTGCTCATGGAGGCAGCCGACGAGGGGCTGCTGTTGGATGCGGTGGTTGCCGGGTCGGTGCAGCAATCAAAAGATCTTTGGGTGCTTCGCGAAGGCATCTCGGAGGCACAAAAGCCAGAGGGCGGCAATATCAAGCACGATATCTCAGTGCCGGTTCGCCTGATCCCCGAGTTTGTCGCCAAGGCGGATGCGCGGGTCGCTGAAATCGCGCCGACCGCGCGCCCGATCGCGCTCGGCCATTTTGGCGACGGCAATGTGCACTACAACATCATCCAGCCGGTTGGCGCCGATAAAGCCGCTTATCTGGC
>JBCBWG010000053.1:0-15118 GCA_039817205.1 Pseudomonadota bacterium | reverse complement strand
CACCACCGGCGTTGATGCGCCGGCGCCCTGGATCAGACCTTTGAGCTCGAGCACGTCCTCGGGGCGTCGTACAAAGGACATCGCGATCACATCGACATTGTTTTCGATCGCAAACAGCGCGTCGGCCAGATCGTCGACCACGACCCTTGCGATGAACTCGGCGCCACCTTCAGCCGTGCGAAATGCGGCGGCCGTCCAACGGCCATCCTCGACGTCGCGTACGATCGCTTTGACACCAAAGTGGGCGGCCGAGCGTGCGACGGCGCCGAGGTTGTGAGGCGAGAAGCCGTCGAGATCCTCCATGTCGCTGATGGCCGTGCCTTCATCAGAAGTTCAATTCCCGATGGAACGCGATTCATCATCGACGGCACCAATCGCGTCACGCCCGGCCAACGCGTTGCTTTGCTTGAGACCCCCGGGACCTGAGCGCATCGCCTGACGTTCCGCGCGGCCGCACCCGATTGCGCCGGCTGCCTTGGCTTCATCCGCCCACCGCCGCGGGAGACCGATCATGTCGATTTTCTACCGGGACCCACGCCTGTTTGCGCTGACGATCCTGCTTTTTATCGCAGCCGGTTTCTCCGCGCTGACCACAATCGGGCGGCAGGAAGACCCAACGATTACCAATCTGTTCGCAGCCGTGATCACGCCTTATCCGGGCGCCGATCCGGCGCGGGTCGAAGCGCTCGTCACCGAGAAGATCGAGGAGCAACTTCGCGAGATTGCCGAGATCGACAATATCGACAGCGTCTCGCGCGCCGGCATTTCAGTCGTCAATGTTGAGCTCTCGCAGTTCCTCACAGCGGAAAAAATCGAACAGACCTGGTCTGAAATCCGCGACGCGCTCGGTGATGCCGCCCGCGAACTGCCGGATGGCGTCCCGGATCCGGAGTTCGATAACGATCGTGTTGGGGCCTACACCTCGATTAGCGCAATCGTGATGGCGAAAGACCGCGCTCTGCAACCGGGCGTCATGAAACGCTACGCCGAGGTGCTTCAGGACCGGCTGCGCCGGGTTTCCGGAACGAAGCTTGTCGAACTGTTCGGCGAGCGCCAGGAAGAGATCCGCGTCACCATTGATCCGGTGAAACTCACAGAGCTTCGCCTTGATGCCGCCACCGTCTCAAACGCAATCCGCCGCGCCGACACGAAGGTCAGCTCAGGCCGCCTGACCGGCTCGGACGGCCAGGTCATCGTCGAGGTCTCTGGCGAAATCCTGTCACTCCAACGCGTGCGCGACGTGCCCGTTGTGTCAGGCACCGACGGTCGCATCGTCACGGTCGGCGATATCGCCCGTGTTGAGCGGACGACGACGGATCCGCCAACGACGCTCGCACGCACGAACGGTGTGCCCGCTGTGCTTGTGGCGGTCCGGATGGAAGACGATTTGCAAGTCGATGCCTGGATGGCGCGCATCAAACGCCAGCTCGAAGCGTTTGAAGCTGAGCTTCCGGCCAACCTCGAGCACCGACATCTCTTCGATCAATCGATCTACACCTACAACCGGCTGATGGGCGTTCTCGAAAACCTTGCCCTTGGCATGAGCCTCGTCGTCATCGTGCTGCTGATTACGCTCGGCTGGCGCTCTGCATTGATCGTTGCAGCGATCCTGCCCCTCGCGAGCCTGATCTCGATCTACGGCTTGCAGCTCTCCGGCGTCTCGATCCACCAAATGTCAGTGACCGGCTTAATCGTTGCCCTCGGCTTGCTGGTCGATGCAGGCATCGTCATGGTCGATGATATTCGACGGCGACTATCGGCTGGCATGGACCGGCTTGAAGCGGTCCAGGCGGCAATCAAACGCCTGACCGTCCCGCTTCTCGCATCGACGGTCACCACGGCCCTCGCCTTCACGCCAATGGTGTTGCTGCCAGGCCCCGCGGGCGACTTCGTCGGCTCGATTGCGCTGTCCGTGATCATCATGCTGGTCGTGTCGTTTGGCCTTGCGATCACCATCACCCCGGCTCTCGCCGGTTGGGTTCTGAAGCGGCAGCCCATCGATCCTGATAAGAAGCCAAGCGGTGTGTTCGCCGCAAGCATTCGGCTTTCACTGCGCCACCCTCTGCTTTCAATCCTCGGCGCTCTCATCCTACCAGTGGTTGGCTTCGGATCGTTCCCGACGGTCAAGGCCCAGTTCTTTCCAGGCGTTGACCGGGACCAGTTTCACATCCGCCTGAAGCTCGCCGAGGGAGCCAACATTTACGACACGCAGAAGGTGGTCGCGAAGGCTGCAAGATTGATCGAGGGCGAGGAGGGCGTTCGTCAGCTCACATGGGTGCTTGGTAAGAATGCGCCCGCATTTTATTACAACATCATTGGCAGTGAGAACGACACGCCGAGTTTTGCCGAAGCGCTCGTGACCACGACATCGGCTGCCCGCACCGAAGAACTCCTGCCGATCTTGCAGAGAAAGCTCGACGCCGAGTTGCCTGAGGCGCGCGTCATCGTGCGCGGTTTAGTGCAAGGGCCACCGGTCCAAGCCCCGGTCGAGATCCGCATCGTCGGGCCGAACCTCGGCAAACTTCGCGAGATCGGATCGGAGGTGCGCCGGATCATGTTGGACGTGCCGGACATCCTTCAAGCGCGAACGCAGATCGTCGGTGGTGCCCCGAAAGCGCTGCTCGATCTCGACGAGTCCCAGGTGCGCTTATCCGGGCTCTCACTCGGTGATGTGGCAGCCCAACTCGACGCACGCCTTGTTGGGGCAACCGGCGGGTCGTTGATCGAACGAAGCGAAGAGATGCCGGTTCGCGTCCGCGTCGGCCAGGACGATCGCGGCTCAATCGATGCCTTGGCGCGCGCGAACCTAACGCCACCCACAACACCTGCTGGCACCAATCAGGCCTCTGGAACCCAGGATCGATATCCGGGGATTCCAGTGCTGGCACTCGGCAACCTGGAGCTGGTTCCATCACAGACGCCGATCTTCCGCCGCAACGGGGAGCGCATCAACACCGTCCAGGGTTTTGTGCATCGCGAGATCCTTCCCGAAGAGGCCCTCAAGAAAGTCTTGGCGCGGATTGAAGAGGTCGGCTTCAAAATACCAGACGGCTACCGCTTCGAGGTTGGTGGTGACGCGGACGCGCGCGACGAGACGCTGCGCAACCTTCTCGCATCGCTTGGGATCATTCTGGCGCTCACCCTTGCAACGATCGTGATGACGTTCCGCTCGTATCGCCTGTCGGCGGTCGTGGTTTGCGTTGCGATCCTTTCGATCGGGCTGAGCGTTCTGGCCCTTGCAACGTTCCAGTACCCCTTCGGCATCCAAGCTGTGATCGGAGTGATTGGGTCGATCGGTGTTTCGATCAACGCTGCGATTATCATTATTACCGCGCTTCAGGAGGACGAGGCCGCCCTGGCCGGCGATATCGAACGCATCGGGGAACTCGTCGTCGCGCAGAGCCGCCACATCATTTCAACGACCCTCACAACGTTCGGTGGGTTTCTTCCGCTCATCATCGAAGGCGGCGGCTTCTGGCCCCCGTTCGCGATGGCGATCGCCGGTGGCGTGCTCTTGTCTACGGTCGTCTCGTTCTACTTTACGCCGCCGGTTTTCAGTCTGCTCGCGCGACGAGGACGCCTCCTGTCAACACGTAGCAAGCGTTCGGTGGGCCGATCGTCCGACGGAAACCTTGGAGCCGTTCCGGCCTGATCGGATCCGGGCTGATCAGATCCGCCCTGATCAGATCCAGACTGGCTTCGAATTCACGAACCATCACAAGCAGTTGAGATGCGTGGCGATGCGACAACGGTGGCGTTTTGAGACGACGTTAGCGGCTTGTTCATACCGTTGAGGCTGTCCTACTTGCGCAAGAGCAGGGATATGAGCTGAGCGCGATGCAACGCGATTTCAATCAACAGGGCACAGGTTCAGCGGACGGCTTTGTCGGCGCGTCCACGGCAGTTCTGTGCGCGTTGATGTTTGCTCTGATGCTCAACATTGCGATCGTCACAGACAGTCGGCCCTTGGCAGCAACGGATGCATCGCCGGTCTCGACAGTTGGCATCGCCCTATCTAACACAACGGCAGCAACGCCGTCGGCTCAAACGGCGGTCAAAGCCAAAGACTGCCAACGCGATCCAACACCCGGCCAGGGCAAGTCCTGCGAGCAGCTCGTTCTTGCAGCCAAGCCATCCGTTCGCAGTGCGGGAGCGAAGAAGAAGCCGTTTCTGTCGTCCCGTCGTGTTGCGTTGGGCGATCGACGTAACATCGCGTTCGGCGCGCGCGGTCCACCGGACCAGCGAACGCGTCGCCAAAACGCAAAGTCAGCCTTCAAGGCGATCTTCAAAGTGACCTCCAGTCTGTTGAGCTGAGCCTTCGCGGATCGAGGCGCCCCATGCGCCGATCGAATGCTCACAAATGATCCAACAGACCCGTGCGCACCAAGCGCACTCGGAGGCATCACCATGTCACGTTCCATATCTGTCGCGGCCGTTGCCGCACTCGTTACTGTCTTGTCGTCGCCAGTGACCAACGCTCAGGGCTTGAATTGGGAGACCGGCGATTGGATTGGCTCAAGCGCCAAGAAGAACTCGATCCAAGACCGCAAAGTTGTGAATTTCCCAAGCGGGTATAGCGCCGGTCAGATCATCGTCAGCTTCAGCGATCGGCGGCTTTACCACGTCGTCAGCCGGGGACGCGCGATCAGTTATCCGATCGCCGTGCCGCGCCCGCAAAGCCGATGGGATGGCGTCGAGCGCGTGTCTTACAAACGCGTCGAACCCACGTGGACGCCAACGGCGCGCATGCGGCGCGAAAACCCGAAGCTGCCGCGCGTTGTGCCCGGCGGGCATCCGCGAAACCCGATGGGTAGCCGTGCCATCTACCTCGGCAACACGCTCTATCGCATCCATGGCACCGATGCGCCGTGGACCATCGGACAGAACGTATCGCGGGGCTGCATTCGCATGCACAATGCCCACGTTGAGGAGCTGTACAAGCAGGTCAGGCCGGGCATGAAGGTGACCTCAACCTACAGAAGGTTTCGCACTCGAACGGTGACGGCGCAGTCATCCGAGCCGGCGGATCTGTTCTCGCTGCTCGGCTTCTACTGAGCGCCAGCACCCGCGATAGGGTCACCTCGCAACAACAAGCGCGCCGGGTTTTCGTTCGGCGCGCTCTTATCGATCATTGTTCCTTGTCATCTGGCGGGAAGCCAAAGCGACGGCGAAACGCTGCGTACCGTTGCTCGAGGCGACGCGCGAGACCGTCGTAGCGTTCGCTGTCTCCGGGCTTTGAATCGTAACAGCGCGAGACAATTTCTGGTCGCGCCCCGGGCATCGACAGCAATTCGGAAACGGTCGCGAACTTGAACCCCTTGGCGCGAAGTTTGGCGACAATCACGGGCAACGCTTCGGGCGTCCGCCACCCGCGCCCATTTGCATGGAACAACAAAATAGAGCCCGAACGCGTGCGCCGGACGACATGCTCCACCATAGCTTCCGCCGTTTGCCCTTTCCACGGGTCAGCGCTCGAGACGTCCCACTGAATGGCAAGAAGCTTCTGATCTTGAACCGCACGAAGCGCTGCCGGCGAACAGGCACCGAACGGGAACCGCATCAATGTTTGCCGTCGCGGGACATGTCGGTACGCCGGTCCGCTTAGGCCGGGCACCCGACATTGGCGCGCCTGCAAACGTTTTCGCGTCCGCCGATAAGCCGCTTGTGAGCCCGTCAACTCGCCGACCAGAGCTGAGCCGGTCAAAATTCTAAAGTTGCGGTGGGACCAACCATGGTTGCCAATCTCGAACAGCGGATCAGCCATCAGCTGTTGCCCGCGCTCTGAATGTGTAAGCAGCCATTTGCCAGTGGCAAAGAACGTCGCCGGCAAACGCTCCGAGCGGAGGTAATCAACGATATCGCCCTGGTAGCCGGAAATCTCATGCGGTTGCTCGCAGAGATCAAACGTCAACGCGATGATCTTCGCGTTGCCCGGCAAATTCACACGGCGGATCGCGCCGTAGGGTACCGGTCGCGGCGAAGCGGCTGCATCACCAACGGGGCGAGGCCGGTAGGCGGCACGGATATCCTTAACGATGCGGTTGTCTCCGCGGCGCACGGTCAGCTGTGACGGTGACCAACAAACCGCGCCCTGCTGCTCGCCCGCAACCGCATCGGGAGCGAACGCAATTGCTGCACCGAGCGTGCCCGCAATAATGGCCCCGCGCACCACAATGGTGTCTGCCCACCGGCGGTTGTGGACCATTGCACCCTCGCTCACTGATAGAGATCCGAATATGCCATCAGGGCTCCCACGAAACGCTGCGAGCGGCAAGCTGCTTTCGGGTGCCGCTCTTAATCGCGATCACAGGTTGTGCTCAGCTGCGCCGCGCCTCGCGCTCGTCCTCATCGGACTTGAGGTCGGCGAGGATCGTCTCTCCGGCGACTGCGCGCTGGCCAACAGCCACAAGCGCGGACCGCCCGACGGGCAAGTAAACGTCGACGCGACTGCCAAACCGGATTAGCCCGAACCGTTGACCGACACCCACGGTGTCCCCCTCACCGGCAAACGTCACGATGCGGCGCGCCAACAGCCCCGCGATCTGGACCACGGCAATCTCGACGCCGTTGGCACCCTCGATGAGCAGACCGCGACGTTCGTTGTCGTCGCTGGCCTTATCGAGCGTCGCGTTGAAGAAGGCGCCGGGCACGTAAACCGAGCGGGAAATGCGACCGGCGATCGGCGCACGGTTCACGTGAACATCGAACGGCGAGAGATAGATCGAAATGCGCGTCCGCTCGCCCGGCTCGAGACCGAGTTCTGTTGGTGGCTGCGAGGCTTCGATCGCGATGATCTCGCCGTCGGCCGGCGCGATCACGAGCCCTTCCCGCAAGGGCGTCACGCGCGCCGGATCGCGGAAGAAGAACGCAACAAACAGGGTGACAAAGAGGAGGAGCCAGCCGACGAGTGACCAGATCAAAAACGCGACGACCGTCAGGGCGAGTGTGATCGCAAGGAATTTGTGGCCGTCACGGTGGACGGGGACGAACACTCGCGAAAGGCCCTCAAGCAAAAGTCAACTCCGTCGCGGCCGTGATGTGCTCCCAGTCTAACGAGCGGACTCTGTGGCCGGATCGTCGACGGCTGCTCAGATAAGTCAGATCACGCCACAAGACCAGACCGACATTCGATCGCCACCGCTTGTTGCGCCGTCGCGCGTTACAATGGCAGCCGACACGCGGGCACGGGGCGCAGTCCGGTCAGGTCGGTCTTCGGGATGAATGAAGCCTACCGCAGGCTCAGCGCGACAAAGCGAAAGCTTCCACTCGGCTTCACGACCCGGATGAGGACGCTGCGCCGCTTCCGCGATCGGGCAGAACTGATGGCGTCGGCAAACTGCGCAAGACTGCTGAGCCTCGTACTGTCGACCTCAGCCAAGACGTCACCAACAGCAATGCCCTTGCGGGCCGCATCGCTGTCGGCCTTCATTTCGGTGACCACCAAACCCTTGGCACCATCCTTGTGACTGAACTGTTTGATCAGTTCAGGCGTCGCCGATTTGAGCGTGAGGCCCAAGACGGGACCGGTCGGCGCCGGTTGCGCTTCCCGCTCCGCCGGCGCATCCGGCTCAGCCGTCTTGGCCTTCTTATCTTTGTCTTTGTCAGGTTCCTTCAGACGGCCGATCACAATGGACTTGCGCATCCGTTTGCCGTCGCGGATGAACTCAACATCGACGCGCGCGCCCTCTTCCGTCTGCGCGACAAGCCGCGGGAGTACGCGCATCGACCGGATCGGCTTCCCGTCGAAGGAGAGGATAACGTCACCCGGCTGGATCCCACCGCTCGCCGCGGGTCCACCGCCAGCCACCGTCGAGACAAAAGCACCAGTGTTCGCAATCACGCCCACCGACTTTGCGATCTCATCGGTCACGCTTTGGACGTTGACGCCAAGCCAGCCGCGTCTGGTCTCGCCGAAACGGCGCAATTGATCGAGCACCACGCGCGCAATGTCCGATGGCACGGCGAACCCAATGCCAATGGAGCCGCCGCTTGGTGAGATGATCGCCGTGTTCACGCCAATGACTTGGCCATCCATATTGAACAGCGGGCCGCCGGAGTTGCCTTTGTTGATGGCAGCGTCGGTTTGGAGAAAATCATCATACGGGCCGGTTTTGATGTCGCGCTCTTTGGCCGAGATAATTCCGACCGACACGGAGCCGCCGAGACCAAACGGGTTGCCGATCGCAAGCACCCAGTCGCCAACGCGTATCCGCTCAGACGACCCGAACTTGACTTCTGGCAGCGGCTTTTCCGGGGTGACTTTTAAAAGAGCGAGATCAGTCTTCTTGTCGATGCCAAGGACCTTATCGACACGGAGTTTGCGACCATCCTTGAAGATGATTGTGATCTCGTCCGCACCTTCGATGACGTGGTTGTTCGTGACGATCAAGCCTTCTCGCCCATCGATCACAAACCCTGATCCGAGCGAGCTGACCTTGCGCCGCCCTTCGCCCTTGTCGTCCTCAAAGAAGTCCTCGAACAGGTCTTCAAACGGCGACCCTTTGGGAACGCGCGGGAGCTTCCGCTTGCGTCCCTTCCGTTTGATGCGCTGGGCGGTCGAAATGTTAACAACTGCGCTGCCGAGTTCAGCGGCGATTGGTGCGACGGACTGCGGCCCTCGCGCGGCGGTCGGCCCCGGCAACACTGCGGCAAAAGTCATTGCGGCGACGATGGTCGTGAGAGCAGTCACGAGCCAACTGGTGCGTCGGCTGGGCAGCCGTTTCAGGGCCGCGGCGGCAACAGCAGGGTGCGATGTTTGGACAAGCAGGCGATCTTGCATCGTCGGTGGCACTCCAGTGTCAAGCCCTTGAACGGGCCTCATGCGCATCTTTTGGCGTCAAGTTGATCTGTCCGGAACCCTCGGTGTCAACCGGAGGGCGTCACACAATCACGTGGACCTCGCTCCGAACCGTTGTTGTTGATGCCGAGTGACTGCTTCGCTGGCATCTCTCAAGGCAGCATTTGCTCAGCAGTGTCCGCTAGAAGCGAGCTGAACTTCGCGTCACGAATTGGCAGAGCCAAACGAAACCGCCCGCGTCAGTCTAAGCTGACGCGGGCGGAAAAGGTTCATGAAATTTCGCTAAGGGTCGGGTTATTGCGCCGGTGCTGCGCTGCCGGTTGGACCGGTCCTCGGCTCAAGATTGCCGAAAAATCGGAAGAACTCCGAATCGGGCGAGATCACAAGCCGCGTATCCTCCGAAGCGAGCCCTTTTTCGTAGGCCTGCATCGACCGATAGAAGGCAAAGAACTGCGGATCTTTGCCGAAGGCTTCGGCGAAGATGCGGTTGCGTTCTGCATCACCGTCACCACGCAATTGCTGCGATTTCCGCTCTGCGTCCGCAATGATCACAGTTGCTTCGCGATCGGCGGTCGCCTGAATGCGGTTTGCAGACGCACGACCCTCGGCGCGAAACTCAGCCGCCTCACGCTCACGCTCTGTTTGCATGCGTTGATAAATCGCTTCAGAGTTCGCTTCAGGCAAATCGGCGCGCTTGATCCGGACATCGACAACCCGGACACCGAGGCCGCGCGCCTCCTGGTTCACGATCCCGGTGATTGCGCCCATCAGATCATCGCGCTTATCGCGAACGACGTCTTGGAAGCTGGCGCTACCAAGAATGCGCCGAAGACCGGCTTCGAGGAATGTGCCCAGACGATCTCTTGCGCGCGCCTCTGTTCTCACGGCCTGGAAGAAGAGAAGTGGGTCTGTAATCCGGAACCGAGCGAACGCATCGACGACGAGCCGTTTCTGGTCACTCGTGATGAGCTCCTGAGGTGCGGTGTCGAGATCCAAAATGCGCTTATCGAAGAACGCGACTTCGTCGATGATCGGAATGCGCCAGTAAAGACCAGGCTTCTTGATCGTGACCGAGTCTTTGTCGTTCTCGTTGGTCTCGCCGTAAGCCTGAGGTTCACCAAACCGGAGAACCATCGCCTGTTCGGTCTGGCTCACGATGAACGCGGAGAGATAGACACCGATGGCGCCAAGGCCGACGAGAATAACGAGCAGAGCTGAAAGACCGCGTACCATTACTGGCCACCTCCCGCTGACGACTGTGATGCATTTGGACCAGCCGACGATCGCGCCGGTGGACGGTTAACCTGATCGAGCGGCAAATACGGAACGACGCCGCGGCCCGCCTGGCCATCGATGATAATTTTATTCGTGCCCGCAAACACACGTTCCATCGTTTCGAGGAACAAACGCTGACGGGTCACATCAGGCGCCTTTCTGTATTCCTCGAACACTTTGGTGAAGCGATCCGCCTGCCCCCGCGCCTCGGACACGGTCTGTGCTCGGTAGGCTTGGGCTGCCTGCAGAATGCGTTCGGCCTGACCACGCGCTTCCGGCACAACCTTGTTGGCATAAGCCCGCGCTGTATTCTGGAACCGCTCCTGGTCGGCACGGGCGGCCTGAACATCACGGAACGACCCGATAACGTTGCGCGGCGGGTCGACCTGCTTCAGCTGCACTTGCGTGATCAGGATTCCCGCTCTGTAACCATCCAGCGTTTTCTGCATCAGCTCTTGAACGGCGCGTTCTGTCTCTTGACGGGCTGCGGTCAAGATCGGCTGAATTTCGCTCGTACCAACGACCTCGCGCATCGCGGACTCGGCGACTTCCTTCACCGTGAGTTCGGGATTTTGGATGTTGAACAAATACATCGCAACACCGGTTTGGCCCGTGTCCGGATCTCTCCGCGTTGAATCGATCTGCCACAGAACCTCGAAGTCGATGTCGACGATGTTTTCGTCGCCCGTCAGCATCAAGCTTTCAGCACTGACGTCCTGAGCGGTGCTCGCAGCTCCAAACGTCGAGCCCGTTGAGCCGCGGAAGCCGATCTGCACGGTGTTCCGCGCCGTCACGTCCGGCAAGAGCACGCGCTCAACTGGGAACGGATAACGGAAGTGAAGTCCCGGACCTTCCTGCCGGTGGTACTCGCCGAAGCGCAAAACCACGCCCAGTTCGTTTGGGTTTACGCGGAACGTAAATGCAAAGAACATCAAAACCGCGCCGACGGCTGCAAAAATGATGAACAGCCAGAACTTCGGCAGACCACCGCCTGCGACCTGACGAAAGCGATCCTGGCCGCGCTTGAGAATTTCTTCGAGGTCGGGCTGCTGCTGGTTGCCGCCGCCACCGCCTGACCCCTGGCCCCACGGTCCACCACCGTTGTTGCCGCCACCGGGCGGTTGCCCCCATGGCCCGCCACCGTTATTGCCGCCGCCGCTTTTCCAGCCGCCACCGCCAGAGTTGTTGTTCCAGGACATTCAGTCGGACCTGTGTTTGACCAAGGGTTGGAGACATGTCGCTCAGCCGCGCCACCGATGGCGCGAGTTGTCTGATCGAGCACGGAAGATGTCGGATTGCGTCGCGCTTCTAGCTGATGACTGAAGCCCGTGCAATTCGGTAACTTACATTGGGGTGTACGGCGGAGCGTTCAAGGCGGTTCGCCTGTGACAAAGCCTTCACAAGGCACTGCGTCACGCAGGACGAGCAGAGTGCGAAACCGCTGGCGCATCTGGCTGCCACAGCGGCACCAGTTTATCCACGACGTCTGTCATAGACCTTTAACGTTGCCGGAAACTCGTCGCGTGGATCTGGTGCGATGGGCCGCGTCTCGGTGAGCGACCAAGTGTCTGCCTCAAGCTCGGCAAACTTTGCATCACCATCGGGCTCGGCGTCGACGACGGTCAAATAAACGCGGTCGACGACAGGAAGCGCCAAAGCATAGATTTCGGCGCCACCGACAACGGCAATCTCATCGGCTCCGCGCGTGAACGCCCGATTGGTCGCCAAATTTAGGGCTGCATCCAGGCTGTGCGCGACGTGGATGTCGTCGCGCGAGAACGTCTGATCCCGTGTCACAACGATGTTGTCACGCCGGTCAAGCGGCCGGCCGATCGCAGCAAACGTCTTGCGACCCATGATAATCGGCCGGTCGAGTGTCAGCCTGCGGAACGTTTTCAGATCGCTCGGAATGGACCAGGGCAACTGTCCATCGCGGCCGATCACGCCATTGCGTGCGGCGGCAACAACGATCGTGATGCGGGGCGCTTCAACTGTGTCGGTCAAACCGCTACCGCCGCTTTGATATGTGGGTGCGGATCGTAATCGTGCAGCACGATATCGGAGAACTGGAAGTCAAACAGTGAACGAACCTCAGGGTTCAATTCGACGGTCGGTTGCCGTCTTGGCGATCGCGAAAGCTGAATTTCAGCCTGTTCAATGTGATTGAGATAGAGGTGCGCGTCGCCAATCGTGTGCACGAACTCGCCGGGTGCAAGATTGCAAACCTGCGCCATCATCTGGGTCAAAAGCGCATAACTCGCGATGTTGAATGGCACACCGAGAAAGACGTCGGCTGACCGCTGGTATAGCTGACACGAGAGCCGGTCTTCGGCGACGTAAAACTGGAACAGGCAATGGCACGGCGCGAGCGCCATTGCGGGCAAATCCGCAGGGTTCCACGCTGAGACAATGATCCGACGCGATCCAGGGTCGGTCCGAATCAGATGAACGGCTTGGGCAATCTGGTCGATGACCTGGCCATCGGGTGCCGACCACGACCGCCATTGATGCCCATAGACCGGTCCGAGATCGCCCGACTCGTTTGCCCATTCGTTCCAGATCGAGACGCCGTTTTCCTGCAAATACCGAACGTTGGTGTCGCCGGACAGAAACCAGAGGAGCTCATGTACGATCGACTTCATGTGCAGCTTCTTGGTCGTGACAAGCGGGAAGCCGTCTTCGAGGTTGAACCGCATCTGATGGCCAAAGACGGAAACCGTACCCGTCCCGGTTCGGTCGTCTTTGCGAACGCCTTGGTCGAAAACCCGGTACATCAGATCGTGATATGGCTTCATCGGTGTCTCGTTTTAAGCAGCACGGCTATTTGGTACGGTGCGGTCGTTGGGCGCGCATTCGGTTATGCGCCGTATCTCACGATGAGGTCCCTGTCGGATACCGTTGCATTGTGGAAAAGGTACAAGAAAATCGCCGCCCGCAAACGCAGTATGCGGATCACCAAGTCGGTTGGCGGTCGCTGCGCTGTGTCTCGAGCGGTGCGCGGTCACACCCAGCCTTTTGAAAGGATGAGGCTGAGAGCGATGGCATTGTAGAACATATGGATGCTGATGGCTGGCCAGACACTGCCGGTCACGACGCGCGCAACGGATAAAATAAGCCCGGCCATAAACACCTCGGTCAAACCAACGAACGAGTAGCCGGCATGCAGCGCCGTCCACATCGCATTGGTCAGCAGCAGCGTCGCAATGAGCGAAACACCGCTTCTGAGGAGCGCACCAAACAGGAGGCCGCGAAACAGCAGTTCCTCAGCGAACGGTGCACCAATGACCACTGCAATGATCGCAAACGTCGCCGCATCTGATCGGAGCATCGGCACGAACGTCGCGGCGTCCCGAGCGAAATCCCGTGGAAAGACCACCGTTGCAAGGAGTAGGCTGATCGCGATCATCGCAGCGACAATCGCAACGAGGCCCAACCAGACGTTCAAGGTCGCGCGAGGCGGAACTGTTGCGAGGGTCTGTCGAAGCGGCCCCCAGGATCGGGCGACGAACAGAGTTGCCAGAACGGTCGCGGCCTGCATCGCTATGAGCGCAATCGCCGAGAGTTCGGCCGGTGGCATAGAGGGCGCGATTGTCCGCATCGCAGCAGCCACCAATGAGGCGCCCGAGATCGCTGCAACGATGATGCAAAAGCCGACACCGGTCACGCCGATCGCACGCATGAAAACCGAATCAGCGAGCGCGGTCAGCTTTCCACGGGGCGGTTTAGAACTGGCGGTTTGTTGCTCGCGCTGCTCGTTCGTCATAGCTACTGCAAACCCGACAGCCAAGTGGGACCACTACGCAACTTTAGGGGCTCGGGCTGCATTCTGCTCATCTACTCGCTGGTTTGATCGCGTCGCGTTCGCACCGGACACTCCGTCGGTCTCGGGCTGCCATGGGAACCATCCGTTGGGCTTGGGGCACTAGTCAGTATGCCGCAATGCGGCTAAGGGCGGCGAATGACTGCGATTGACGACGACATTGCCGAAGCCGACGAACCGCCGCCGGAGCCCAAACGAAATGCGCTCCGTGAGCGGTTGCGGACGCTCTACTACGGCACAACGACGACCGCCCGTCGGTTCCGGTTCGGGATCATCGCATTCGATATTGCGAGCGTGTTGTTTTTCATCGCCACGTCCCTGATTGAGCCAAGCTTCTGGGTCTATGCGGCCGATGCGGTCGTCGCACTTTTGATCGCGATGGACCTCGGCGCGCGGTTGTGGATCTCCGATCAGCCAAAGCAGATGTTCAAGAGTGTTGTCACGTGGCTCGACATCATCGTCATCATTACGCTGCTGCTCCCAGCGCTCCTGACAAATTTCCTGTTTTTGCGCGTCGTCCGGTCGTTCAGATTGCTGAGAACGTACCGCGTGTTGGCCGACCTGCGATCTGAGTCTGCGTTCTTCAAGCGCAACGAGGACGTGCTCACGAGTGCCGTGAACCTCGGCGTCTTCATCTTCATCATGACCGCACTCGTGTACGTCCTACAGGTCAACACGAACCCGAAGATCACAAACTACATCGATGCGCTTTACTTCACGGTCACGGCGCTGACGACGACCGGGTTTGGTGACATCACGCTCCAGGGCCCAGTTGGTCGCTTGCTCTCGGTCGCCATCATGATCTTTGGCGTCGCACTCTTCTTGCGGCTCGTTCAGACGATCTTTCGCCCCAACCAAGTCCGCTTCGCTTGTCCAGATTGCGGGCTTCAACGCCACGATGCCGATGCGATCCACTGCAAACACTGCGGTCGCGTGATCAACATTCCCAACCTTGGTGGGGAGAGCTAATCAGAAAGATTGGAAACCTTGGGCTCGGCGTCACGAGAGGCTTTTTTTCTCCCAATGTTCCACCTATATTCTGCAGGTCGGAGCAATCCGACTATGGCGATAAATGGCCGTTGGAATAAGCCAATCGGACCCGGGGGCAGTACCCGGCGCCTCCACCATCAGCCGACACCCGTGTCTGGACCAGTTCCTGACACGGTCACTCTTCGATACGGGGGGTGTGTCGGGTGTTGATGGGGGCGAAATAGGATCGACGAGGG
>JBCBWG010000052.1:0-15178 GCA_039817205.1 Pseudomonadota bacterium | reverse complement strand
GCAATACAAAACAGAAGCAGGTAGATCGTTGCCGTCATGAGTTGCTCGAACGCTTGAAATTGCACGCGTATCGAAATCGCAATTCGGTGCCAGAAGCCAACGAGCCAGATGCACACGACGTAGAAAGCGGTGACGCCAAGCGCAATCATAGTCGTCTTCGCAGCAGAAATCAGGTTGAGATAATGCTGCGAGCTCAAGATCCGATCAAAAAGCGCGACGGGCCGAAACAGAACGTCCGCGACATCAGCGATCAGCCAAGCGATCAGGCATAGACCGCCCAATCCAATCATGACGATCTGCACAGAGTGTGCCCTTGAAAACTTCGACATAAAGTCGCCGACCCCAGATCCCTACAACAATGGCACCGCGTTCGGGCTTACACCGCCACCGAACGTCCACACTTTGCCATCTGTTAAGGACAGCGCCCATCGATAAGGCAAGGCCACTTTTCACTCAGCGGCGTCTTTAGCAGATCGGCGTTCCGACAATTGGCAACTGCACGACGTTCAAGCTCAGCGACACTCGACTTGTTCCTGTCGCAAGGTCGGCAACGCGGCTCGCAGGCGCCGATGACTTGCGTAAATTGCACCGACCAAATTCATCCCGGCCTTTAGGGAAGCTCCCACTTCAACGCGCCTGCGGGATGGATCAGACCGCGTGCTTGACAAAAGCGCTCCGACGCCGCGGAGACCATGGCGCCGTAATAGTGGTCACGAAACGGGATGTAGCCGAGCGACACAACAAAGTAGCTATTTCTCAGCCAGCGCGTGAGTTCCACCTTCGCTTTGGTGCTCTCGCTATTCCACCTTTGCAAGACGCCTCGACCAATCTGGTCAGACGTAAAATTCAGCCGGTTGTCTGCACTGTCAGGGTCGAAGAGAGCAACAACACGCTTCATGCGCCGACCATGGACAAGGCGATCGAGAACTAACTCATAGGACGAAGCGCTTGGCCAAGTGTCACTGGGTTTAATTTCACGGTGCGAGAAGATGATGATTGTCTTCTGCGCTCTTGATTGCTGCCCGCATGTCTCTTCGTTGCAGGTCCAAAACTCGCGCAGCTCTTTCTTCAATTGAGAGAGTTCCGTTGGATCAAAGAGCCGCTGAGCCTCGGTCGTCAGAAGCATCCGCATTCGCAAGCCGACCATGCTGTTTTTTTGTCGGCCAAGAAAACTTTGTATCCGAGTGCGCAACGCCTGCGCGCTGGAGGGACGGTTGACAGGCCCCGGGTAGTCGTCAAAGACGCTCTGCCCTTTCCACTCACCAAAATACTGACCGGCGCCGACGATCTTTCGGTCGAGACCGCGAAACTTCTGCTTCATGACTTCTGTTTCCCATAGAGATAAGGCAAACAGTTCTCGAAATTCGCGATTGACGAAGAGCTTCAACGCCCTTGCCGAAGCCTTAAAATTGAACCCGATATAAAATGGCCCTTCGATCCCGCGGGGGAACACCGACTGATACGCGTTCCGCCCCCGCTCACCCCCGCCGAGCAATCTCGATCCAGCCGGCCCAAGGTTCAAAAGAACATGCGCACCACTCGCAACGGCCCCCGGGTCTTGCGCCGTGGGACTAAGAGCCAAGCTTGTGATCTGGCTAATCAGCGGCAGGTTGTGGACGACGACTTTCGAAACAGCTTTCGGCGAGCCGGATGCCTCCGATGCAGACAGATAGTTATCGCGCGCGCTCCGGATCGTCAGAACCACTTTGCTCGGTGACGAACCGGTCGCGTACGCAAAGGGGCCGAACGTGACTTCATTGAGCGGTTGGAAAACATTGGGGCTGAAGGCTTTCGTGCTGTCGACAGGGCTTGAGGCGTACTGTCCGGGCTTAAACAGCGGAAAGTCCATAAAGCCCCGGCTACGCTCACCAAGGTTCGGTGGCGAAAGCATTTTGAGCGTCGTGTAAGGCTCTCGCCGGGTCAAACGAAATTTGTTGCTCGAGTACCGTGAGACGCCAAGGTCCGGCTTCATGAGCAGATCGACGGTGTTGCGCAAAGCTGATCGCAAGAAAGAGCCCTCATCTTCCGGCTCCGATGGAAGGTAGCACCTATGGGCGTTCTCCGAGGAACGCATCTGAGCCTGCAAACTGTTGTCACGGGCGACTTGTGCCGTATCGGTCAAACACTCCGGACGCATAGCTGGTTCATTGCCGGAAATGCACATACGTCGAAACAGGCGGTAGGCCGTCAGCTGCCCCATCCACTGAGCCGCGTACGTCTCCTCCCTCAACGGATTAAGATCACTCATCCAATCGGAGGTGTACACGTTGACCGTTTTCGCGTGGCCGACTTGCGACCATGCGAGCAGTGTCGCAATGAGCACCGCCGATCCCAACAAACTCGTTCGTCTATGCATCACGTCATTACGCTCCAGCAGGGCAAGGCTTCGCAAAATGTTAATTCAGCAATCCATTATCGACCAGCACGCGTGTCACTTGCAGCAATGGCTGATGCATTTTATGTGCTGAAAGTGGATTGCCTTTGCTAAAGTACTCAAGCGAAAATTCCCGTACCGTTCCACTTTTCAGCGACTGTCTAAAGAAATCCGCATAGAGGATTTTATAGAGTGTTTCACTCCGCTGAAAAGGACGATTGGAAAAACGACTGAGATAGGAATACTGCTCTGAATAGCGCGTCGGGCTGCCGAACAGTTTATAGAACGGTCTTAGGTTGCCAGGCAGCTCAGACACATTAGCACGCGAGCGACCGGGTAGCGTCGAACATCGACCGGCATTATCGAAGAGCTGACTGGCAAACACCCATGCTGCGCGTTGTGCACCGGTCCGTTGGTTGCAGGATAAAGCCGCGAACGTGGTTGTGCACATTCGGTGCACGTCCGCCGGCGGTGTGTACCATGTCACTGGATGAGCAATCTTGAGCCCAACGGCTGGCCAATCGAGCTCGTTTGGCTGACCACCCACCGACCCACCTGTCAGCGTCGGCGGAGGCTGCTTCAAATGCGCGAGAAAAGCTTGGGCGACACGCTTGTCGTCCGAGCTTGGCGTGAACCCCAAATTGACAAGGCGATTGCCAACAATGCCCTCCAGTAGCAACCGCACGGCAATCGCATAACTTTCCCGGACATGAAGATCGGAGATCAATTCAAGCGTCGCATCGGCGGGGCGAACGTCGAAATGGCACGGTTCCGCACGCACCGCAGAAGCCGACGCAGATACGAGCGTTAGCGCAAAGAGCACTGCCAAAACCAAGTGCGGTCGGCGGCCGTTCGCTCTCAAAATCCAGCTCATGCTTGTCATCCCCGGACTATGCCGCCGTGCCACACTAAGCCGTCTCCAAACTCACATTCGATCGCCCGTTTCAATCGATGCACCACGGAAGACGCAACACTTGAGAACGTCCTCCGTGGCATTCTGGGCAACTCTACTCCGGTACAACCGCGGGTCGCAGCCAGGCCAACATTCACCGCACCTCAAAAATCGCCATTCGCGAAACCGGTGGCGGCATGGCACTCGCGTCAAAAGCGATCATTGTGACTTGAACAACTGTCGCGGCGGCAATCATCAGTTTGCCGCTCGGCGCACGGAACGGAACAAACCAGCCGACGTCGACGAAGCGGACCGCGTCAACCGGCTCGATCAGATCGGATGTGTCAGAGCAGACAACCTGTAACCACGCCGGTCGCGCCATGAACCAATTCGCCGCCAGCCGTTTTCTCTCATCGGAAAACGCATCGCCTAGACGTCGGCCAACAATTTGCGACCAGAGGCCGACGTCATCCTCCAGCGTCACGTCCTCAACCTTCGTGCAGGGTTCTCGTTCCCGCATCACAAGCTCAGCACGACGGTTGTTAGAATACCGCACGATCGTGCGCCCACCGCCTCGCTTCGACAACCAGAACAGATCAGCTCCCAGCCACTGCACAGCGACCGGATAGACGTACGGAACCGACACAACGTCTGCCACCTGAACGTCATCGGCAATTCGTCGTGCTGCGCGGCTATCCAGATCCAGAAGCACAAGACCGGACCGCTTCGTTCGACGATCCGTCCCGACGATTGCGAGTTGTCGGCCGTCTGGGCTGATGGCTAACGAAGACACAATCGCGTTGGCGCCCAAAGCGTTTGCGACGCGCGGACATTCTGTCGGTCGACGGTCCAAAATTCGCTTACCGCCTTTTGGGCCACCGAGCGTGACAACGCAAACAATTGGCTTGCCGTCCGATGCGGCAGCGGCAACAGTCACCACAGTTCCGTCTCCGACCACTTGCCCCGCGATGGCACTCGGCGCGCCAACGTCAGGCAACCAGCTCGCAAGTGACATCCTTTCTGAAACGCGTGCGGCACCTGGCCCAGTCGTAATCACGCGGACCTCGGAGGCTGAAACGGTCAGGACGTCTGTGGTGCGTTTGTCCAAGGCCACCGCGCCGATGACCGCATCGCACGAAACGAGGCGCACGCGGGCTTTGCTCACGGCGCCGCCTTCGGCCGAGGCCGTCGGTTCTAAAGCGACCAGACCGACGTCGCATGTTCGACCGCCCGGTTCAGCGACTTGGCGCGCCTGAAAGAGGCCTCGGCCAAAACTTCGGACCAAGATCGGACCAGATTTTTTCGACGATCCTGGTAATTCCGCACCGAGAAACGTGTCTTGAGAGGAACGCTTTCCCGTGTCGAGCCCGAAAGCTGACATCTCAGGAAACAGGCGCTGGCGATCTGAGGCCAAAAGGCTCTTGAGCGGCGTGAGACGAAGCTCGGGGCGACCATTACGGGTCACGATGCGGACGAGGTGGCGCACCGAGCCGAGTGTCACGATCTCCGGAAAATCATCCCGCTGACGCGTCGCGCTGTCGATGAATGGGTTCGTCGTCCCGTCGTTCGCGGCTGCCCAATTAAAGTAGCCTGCAACGCGGATCGGCACCAGCGATGCCGCATGGGCGCCAGTCGCGAAGCCTGAGATGATGGTCGCCAGCAACATCGGCAGGAGCGTGAGAATACCCACGCCTGTTCGCAAGCGGCAGATCATGAGCCGCGCGACAGTGCCGTTCGCCCCACAAAACAGAGCAGTGGCAGTCGGCCGTCTGCGCAAGCGGATTTGCGAGCGGTAACCAGCCCATTCCGCGGCGCCCGCTCGCTGTCGGCGGAGCGACCCACTTTGTACATCAGCAAAAGACGATTGCAGCATCAATCCGCTCGCGCCGGACCGAGTAAGGTCGCGCGCAGACCGTCCTCGATTGGAATAATCTTTGTGTTCGGTAAGAGGCGTGAGGCAACCGACGAAGCCTGCCCCGCGCATCGTTCGGGTACAGTTGCGATCATGCGGTTTGGTGTGTTGTCGGCGGCAACCACATTGATGTTTTTGAATTGGAACCCTTCGCATATCGGAACCAGCCCCTGGTCATCTTGAGGGCGAGCCGCACGCTGTTGCCAAACTCGGTCAAACCGATTGAACCAAACGTTCAGCGTATATCCGAACGCAAAATCAACATCCGAGCCAGCGGTCCCAAGCTCTCCGAACTCGGCTGACACATTCACGATCAATCCGCCCCAGAACCGCTCAAGACTGCGCGATGCGGCAAACGACATCAGGGTGTCGACCGGACGGAGATTTGACATAAGCGCGGCCCGCTGAGGCGCGAGTTGCTGTTTTGCGAGTTCAGCGCGATTGCGGATCTGCCGACCGAGGTCCAGAAGCTCAATCTCCCCCGGGCTTCCGTCTCGGACGGTCATCAGCGCAAGCACGTCACGCGCATCATTCGTGCTGCGTCGGTCAGCATAAAGGGCCATCGCTGCGTAATCAGAACTGCCGGGAACGCGAATAACCGTGGTTCCGATAAGACGATGAACGCCAAGGTTGATTTGGGTCTCAGACGTGCCTTCGGTCGTGGGCGGCGGCGTCTCGCTAGACGTGAAGTCGACTTTCATCAAGACGGTCGCCGATCCGCTGTCAGAAATTCGCGCAAGGCCGAGCCCGGCATCCCCGGCGACGATAATGTCGCGCCCCACAACCCGTACGGATGGCACGCGAGTGTCACGCGCGACGCGATCTAGTCCCGGCCAACCAAACTCTGAGAGCTTGAACTGAAGATTGTCCCAGCTTCCGCGTGGAGCCTCGTCCAACTTTACCGACGGGAGGCGATTAACAATCACACTTTCCATGGCCGGACCGTTCATGACAGCGGCGAGGTCGGTCAGAAAGAGCGATGCACTGTTACGGCTATACCCGACGAGGTAGTGCGCCTCAGTCTGGTCTGCGCGCAGGAAGCGCGAAAGAAAAAGCTCGGGTGCGCGGTTCCCACGCGCCCGGTCCGGAAAGCTCGGTATCAAAACAGCGTGCCGAACTTCCGGGTGTGTGAACAACGTGGTCATGTCGTTCAGCCGCAGGGCGAAGCTCCCATCATCAAACTCAAAGCCAGATTGCTCGCTGACATCTGACGGCGTCTTCCCGACGACGCGACCACGCACCGCGAGATCGTGCTTACAGTACCGGCTGAGCACGAACTCACCGTCATTGGCGCTGGTAAAGACATAAAACTCTGGTGACGCGCCGTTCTTACCCCAGTCGTGCATAACGGCCCAGTCGAGTTCTCGCTCCACCGTGCCAGCTGCAATCTTCGCGACCGGCTCGGTCCTGACCGGCGGCACGTCGATGATGCCAAAGTTCAGCGCGCCCGTATCTCCGTTCACATCGACCAGCGCGATTTGCGCAGACGTTCGTCGGACACTGCCGTCGCAGCGGGCCGTAAATCGCTCCCCAACTAGTTCGAGGTTCAGCGTCGCGTCTTCATGCGTATGTCGGAGCCAATATCCCAGACCATGGATCATACGCGCGAGACGCGAGAAGCTCACGCGGCGGCCCGGTCTGAACTTCGAAACAGTGCCGAGGATCAGCTCTCGTTCGTCACAACGAACGGTCACGACTGCACCGTCGACCCCATCGGACGTCACGCGTCGAAAGGACCTGAGAGAGACCGATTGCGCACCGGTCTGGCTGACGAACGCAACCGATCGATCAGCCCGCGGCAGCCCCGGCAATCGCGCGCACCCCGGCGCAACGCCTAACTCGCCAGTCGGGCTCGCTTCCGCTTCATCAAGAAAAAGCAGGGAGACGGGGTCTGAGATCGCCGCTTTCCTGAGCCGCTCGCGAGCAAGTGCCGTTGAAACGCGATTGCTTCGCGCAATTTCGGCAACCTTTTGAGAAGCGTTCGCGCCTCGCAGCACATCAGCTAAATCGAAATGCTCCAGACTGCTCACCTGACGCATCGCGCCGCCGCCGACCGACACGCTGAGTTGCTCGAGTTCGGTGACATCTCGTAGAGCCGCCTTCGGCACCATCACAATCCGTTGGAAGCGAGACCCGCCTGAAGCATCGGCCAGGCGCTTCGTCCCAATCACCAAGCCGGTAACGCGATCGGTCTCGTCAATGAGTACCGACGCAAGCCGCTCGCGCAACAAGCCCGCAACGGCTGCGCCCGATCCATTTCTGCTCGGACCTTGCTGGCCGTTCTGTTGGCTCAAACCTGGCCGACCGGCGGCGCGCCCGTTTTCCTGATCGGTCTCACCGCTGGTCGTTTGACCCGTCTGCGCTGTCGCTGGCGTGGCAGCAACACCAACACTGCACCAGATGAACAGACCGCCCACCAATGTGCGTGTGCCCGCGCAAGCCCAAAGTTTGCTCAATGCGACAGCTCCAAACCGGTTGTCACGCAATCTCATCTGAACTCCCCGACCCGCAGCTTAGGACACTTACCGAACACAGCCTGTGCTTGACGTCGTGTACCGGGTCGATGGTCGACGCTTCAAAAACGCGAGCAGCGACGTTGTTGTTTGCGCGAAGTCTAACGACACACCGCGCGCTCTATTCGACACGACGTATGTGTTCACGCCAACGACACGACCACATTCGTCCACGAGAGGACCGCCGGAGTTTCCCTTGTCGATATCAGCATCGTGGTTGATGGCGCGAAAGGCCGCCGACCCGTAGCGCGCAATCACGCGGACAGCGCCGCGCGTAAGCACGGACTCGGGAACGCGGCGAGCTCCCGGGTTTTGGAGGTTGATCGAAAATCCAGGATATCCAGCCGCAACAACTGGCTGTGCTTTCTGAATCCGTTCCGTCAATTGCAGCGGCTTCACATTCGGAAGCGGACGCGCCAGTTTCAGCAATGCAAAATCGATCCGGCGTGCTCGATCATACTGACGGTCGACCAACGTTGCTCGGATTGGCTCGCCGATCTTTGTGTTTGCGACCAGGATCGAGCGCGCGTTTGCCGTCGCAACATGAGCGTTTGTGACGACATGGTCTGGATTGATTAAAAAGCCCGAGCCAAGCCCAACTCTCCGATTTCCGAGCGCCACTCGAATGAGAAACGTCGCGGGCTCTAGCACAGAGCCGAATGTTCCTGGCGGGCCCGCTTCCTCACGGTCAGGTGGTTGCGATGTCTCAGGTGTTGGGGCCTCCGAGCCTTCTGACCCGGGGGCTTGAGGCGTGGCGCCTTCGGGAGCCTCCGCGCCAGAACTTGGATTGTCACCAGAACTGGGGTTGTCACCAGAACTGGGGTTGTCGCCAGAACCGTTACCCGGTCTCTGCGCTGGCGAACGACCGGGCTGTGCCGACCCGGGCTGCGCCTGGCGCAAGCTTGCCTGTCGCGAACCAGCATCCGGCGAAGCACGACCCGGAGACGACGGTGCGCTTGGCCGAGATGCCCCCCCTCCCGGTGGTGCAGTTGTGACACCGATTGGCCGATCTTTTTGCATACGACCACCGACGCTCGGCGCGGCCTCTGGTGTCAAACCTGCGCGCGGGCGGCGGCAGAACTGAGAGCTGCAATGGTCGAGAGCGAGCTCGCGTTTCAGGTCCGCAATGCGCCGCACGAGGCGGCGTTTTTGTGTGTCTAATCCTGCAAGATCTGCATGGCTTCGATCGAGTGCGGCCGTTTGGCGCTCAACCTTGGGTGGTGGTGCAAGAAGTTTCGCTAGGGCAAGGCCGATGAGGACGCCGGATGCGAGTGTGATCAACCCAGCGGCAACCCAAACCCACGTGCGCTTTAAGATCGGTAAGTCCGACGGCGCGTACGCCTCATAAGTTTCAACGCGACTGCCTTTCGAAGACCCACCGGCGTCGACCATTGTCGCCCCCTTCATAAAACTTCAAAACTGAGGCCGTCCGGCTCCCAGAATTCAATCTCGTCATCCAAACGACAAGAAGCCTCCGCCAGAACCTGAGAGCAAATAATATAAAGCGACGAATGACAGCAAAATCGATGCGAACGCGATACCGAAGAAACTGACGGAACCGACAAAAGCGACCCACGTATCGCGGAAGACGACGACCGTATCCGTGACATCTGGTGGCGTGACGCCCTGGGTCGCTTCAGTTGCTTGCCCAACGCCTCCAGTGGGCGCGTTGGGCCTGGCATTTTGATCAACGCGTTCGAGGCGCGGATGATAAATCTCCGGCACAGGATCTTCTTGAAGGTGGCTCCAGTAAATGTACACCGGGCGCCCGCCCACGCTGTAAATGTGCCGCTTGTCCGGTGGCTCGATCAGCGTTTCAAGAAGTCGGCCGTGCGTTTGGGTTGAGCTGTTGCCTGCGAGCTTCTTGCTCAAATCGCTGAGCTGGCCGTGATAGTACTGTACGCCGCTCAGAATCTTCTTTCGCTGATCTGGCTCAAGCTTTGAGAGCGGTATGACCTCGTCGCTCGAATTTGTATCGACCGACCATTCGACACGACCTGTCGCTGGCGAGACTTCCGGGATCGCAAAATAAGCGCCCAACTCAGGCTGACCGCACGCCTCAAGAATAGAGCGGAGCTGGTCGTGCATGTCGTGCATTCGTCCGCCGTTAAAAACCTTGGCACTCACTGGCGCACCGTACGAATGCTCGATCTGCAACAAAGACTTCCAACCCCAAAAAAATCACACGTGCGAACCAGCGAATGTCAAAACCGACAATTCATCATGTCCTGAATGTCGTCATTCGAAGCTCAGACACCGAGCCGTCCGCCACCACGTTCACCGACGCCGACCCGGTTTCATACGCGCCATGAATACACCGCAAGGACAAACCTCAGTCAAGCAATTGAACGACCTGACACTCGACGGAAAACCATGCGGCGGGCACGAGAGGAAGTCTGAGCGCGCGGTTGCCCAAGTGCCTATGGATAATGCGTTAACCGAAGTCGCGGGTACCGCCATTGCATCACTTGCTCGGCACGACCTTACGCTGACAGGTGGAGGCGTTCTCCTGCGGCGCGAGCGCATGCATCGCCCGCTTCAACCAACACTTCGGCCCTGCCCCGGCATTCCCCGATCGCCTGATCCACACAAACCCGACGCACGCGTCTTCGCGCATGCACTCAAGTTGACAAGACCGTGCTGACACGCGGAATGCCGTCGCGTTTAAGTTGTACCCACTGGCCGATGTTTGCCGCAGAGCATCAAAGTCCGGCCCGCAAATCTCAGCGGCGGCTAACCGTTTGGGTTGCGATGAGCGGTCTCTGGTGGTCGCGTCAACGCCTTCATCTTCCGGTCTCAAACCAGAACCGGAAGGCACTGCCACGACTGTTCGCACGCCGGAAACAGTTCCAGCTTCTTGCAAACGCAATCTGAGCTCGCCTTGAAACAAACTGCAGCGACCATTTTTGAAGCTGGAGTAGCCGACGCAAACGCGATTGCTCTCGCAGATCGCAGCGCATTCGCTGACACTTTTCTCGACGCCCAAGCGTGTCTGACCATACAGGCGGCCGACCAGTTTCACATTCGGAAGGCTTTGAAATTTTGTAGATGGGCCGACGGTGATCGCGTTCTGTTGGACGATCGCCAAACCAGACTCTACGACTTTCTTATCCGTGACATCGTGGAAGAGTTGCGTGCCGAGTACGGCGGTTTTGTTTCGGTCACCGATCGGCGCAGATTGCGTTTGCGCCCACACATCCGTTGATGCGGCAATGAAAGACAAAGCGAAAGCTGCAGTGACGAGAAGGCGGTCGACCATATCCTGTGCCCGATTGTTTCGTTGAACACATATCGCAAATCATAAAGCGGCAACATGTTTGGGCACGCCAGAAAAATTCCTCAACAACGACCAATGAGGCAGGCCCGGCGTCCGGCCGTACCCGAGAGCACCAGGACGACCGGCTCATCTGACACGATCATCGCCAGATGAGCCGGTTGAGTCAGGTTCGGCTCAGAACTTCGCCGCTTGGGTTACTGCTGCGGTTGAGCTTGAGCTTGTTCCAAATTTTCTGTCACGCGGTGCCCAACGGTTGCGCCCCGTTTGCGGGTCAGACTTTCGGTGCTGGAGAAATTGCCACCAAATAAGACGCACTTGCCGGACTTAAGAGATGCGAAAGTTGTACACCCCGAGATGCGTGTGCATAGGCTCAAGCACTCGCTGACGGTTTTTTTCACTCCGTCTTCCGTGGAGCCCAAGCGTCCATTCGCACCCTGAGTGAGCGCGGCGCCACGATAGAGGCGGAAAGTTCCATCCTTCGACAGAACCGGCGTCGGCGGCACGAAGACACGAGGCCGTTGCTCCGGGTTCCGACCGAGCGATGCAGCGGGTCGCACGCGCTCGCCAATCCGCACATCTCCCCCGGACACTGACCCAGGCTGAGCCGTCCCTAGTTGCGCCGCCCCCGGTTGACCTAAGTCTGGCCGAACAGCAACGGTTGATGGCGGTGGGGCTCCTGGGCCAGGACCTGCAGCAGGTTGGGTCAATCGCGCGAATTGGTCTTCGCTGAGCCGTCCGGTTTGGCGCTCACCGATGCTGCGCTGGAATGCGCGGATGGCGCGGCGTGTTCCAGGCCCGGAACGCCCGTCAACGGCTCCAGCATCAAACCCGTTGGCGTTCAGAGCGCTCTGAATTTCTACTGTCCTCTGCAACGAACCACCAGCAGCCGGCGCCGCAACACGGCGAGGTCGACCACGAACAGGTGACCGCTCGCTGAACCGGGGGGCAGCTCGCCGTGCGTTCCGCCGTGCCCGCGCTGCACGGTTTCGTTCTGCCCGCCGCCTCTGTGCCCGCTGGCGTGCTCTGCGTTGCGCGCGCGAGCGTCTCTGTTTTCCGCGCGCGTTGCGTCGCGCCCGTTTCCTACGCGACAACCGATCAAGAACAATGGCGGCTCCGACGATGCCAATCGCAATTCCAACGGCCCGCTTGCCGCCTCTTGCTTCAGCCGACTTTGTGAAACCACCGAGCGCGGTCGCCACCGCGACGCATGCGCAAAACAACATGAGAAGAAATCGCATCTTCATCCCCTTGTTCTCTTTAAAAATGCCGGCCAAGCACGCTGGCCGAGCCGAACGCACCTACAAAGTTGGTTGAGCACGACCGACGTGCCAATCGGGCTGTTTGCGCTCGCCACAATGCAAAAACCACCCAATCATCCGTGATCAGGATGACACGTCTTCCGCCTGCAAACAAACTGTTTGGTCGCACACTGGCATAATTTTCAAGATCGCACTCGACCGGGCTCCCAGGCGTTTCGCCTTGGACAATTACGTCCTTTAACAACACCACGAATGCCAAGGTCCTGGTGGTCGGAAACCCAAATGCTAGTCGGCGCGCTTCCGCCCTGAGATCGCGTCAGTTTGATCTGCTTTGACGATCTCGCCTGGAGCGGCCCACGCGACGCAGCTACCATCAGGATAGCGCGAATACGCTTTACAAGCTGACTGCCTCGCACAATAGCTCGCGCACCATTCGGCCGACTTGCTTATGCCGGACGCCGTCTTCTTGAACACGCGCCCCGCAAAATGTCCTCCGTTGAACACGTCGAATTTGCCGTCGGCACTTGCGCGAGGTGTCGCCCAAGGCGGGGTTGGGTCGGGTGTTTGCACTTCAGCTTCGGGTTGTGCTGTCGTGGGCGGAAGGCGCGCTGGCCGTGTTCGTTCGGATACTTCCGGCTGTGCTTGCCCTGCGTTTGAGCTCGCGTTGCGGCTTGAGCGACCTCCTTGGATCTCGCTTCCGAACGGATCGCTTGAGGATGGCGAACCAAAGGTGCGGCCCGATTGGGCACCGCGCGCATCTGCGGGCCGCGAAGAGTTTTCTGCACTCCCAAACTCGTCGCGCGCCGATGCAGCCCCTCCCAGAGCGCTACCGGGCGGTGGCTCAGTTTTGAAGGGTTTGAATGATGCAGCGATCCTCCGCATCTGCCGACGCACTTCGCGTGTTTCCGGCCCCGTATTCACAATCGATACCATCCGTACGATCGAGCCACGTTGAGCTGCGCGGACGATAAAGGCGTTCCCATCTGGCGTCGCACCCTGAATGACGAATTCGTTCCCATTAATGCTGGTGCGCGCCCAATTGACTTTGTTGCGGACCTTCCTCGTGAGACGGCGAAACAGGCTGGTCAGTGTGTAGGTCCGATAGGTGCCAGCATCGACTTTCAGAGCCCAATTCGTCCACACAGTTGTCCGCCCCGTGCGCGAGGACCCTGGACGAGGGGTGCGCGCGCGTAGCGAGCGCGGCAGCCAAAGTTCAATACCTGTGCGTCCGTCTCGCAGTGTCTGCGCTTCTGCGGGGTGGTTTGGGAGCGCCGATGCAATCGACATCATACAAAACAAGATGGTAGCTGGCAGAACGCTAAGACTGCCTTGCGAGAGTTGACCGGCCCACGTCAATGCGCTCCTCCCTTATTGCTCCGCCCGGGCTGCGCAATTGCATTGCCGACGCTGTTCATCAGTCACGCGGAAGGACGCAGCCGGAGGTCGACTTTGTTGCCCTTCAACCGGAATTCGGAACGTGTGGACATCCTGCGATGATCGCCGATTTGGCAGCGGCACCGAAATTGTCTTCTCAAACGTTTGCGATTGACCGGCAATGTTGACGGTAACGCGGTACTTCGCGCTCGTAAATTGATCATGCCCGTTGTAAAACACCACGCGAACGACGTATTGGCCCTCGGGCGAGTTTTCGGTCAACGTGATATTCTCGAGCGGCTGCCGCGTCCCGTTCTTATTCTTATTGACGTCTTGGTTCAATTTTCCCGAACAAGCCGTGGTCGCGCCGTAATAGATTTTGCTACCGCCAGGGCAGATCAGGTGCAGATCGAGATCGGCCAAATTCTCCCAAGCGAGTGACACCGACACGTTACCTGTAAGCTGTTGCCGGTTTTCTGGTCTGAGACGGCAGACCGTATCGCAGTCTAGTTGCGGTCGCTCAGCCTGCTGCGGTGGCGTGGGTGGCTCTTCTGCTTGTTGGCAGTTCGCGCAATTGGCCCGCTTATCTTTAATGTCTTTTCGTAAGCGCGCCTCCTCTTTTTGAAGTCCTTCAACCTCCGCGCGTCTGCGCTGCAGGACATCGGGATCGACACTCGGAGATCGCTCGACGACCTGGATTGTTTTCTGCGGAAACTTCCAAATCGGCCATGCCAGAAACGTCAAAACACCTGCGGTTATTGCGGTCAGTGCAGCAACGGCAACAACCGCGCCTCGGCCAACGACCAGGTAGCGCCCGCCGCGGGGAGAAGAGGAAGAAGAACCTTGCAATGGATCTTGGCTCATCATGATACTTTCAAAAAACAGATCTCGGTCACGTTGTATTTGTGTCGCCTGATAGCCGAACGGTCACCGATTGAAAAAATGGCTGAGCAGGGTTGCTGGAACCAAAACGACAGAAGACGCTGCACGCGACGATCACCGGCAATCAATTACCGGCCACGCAACAACAACTCCCCACGCCGCAACTGCCCGTTTCCCGCCACGAGTTCATAGCGGATTTTGCCATCATTTGTCCCACTCAAGACGACCGACAGGCCCTTGCCATTTGGTTGGACACCGACCGAAACATTGCTATCGGGCGCAGCCTCAGCAGACTTCCAGCGCCAACCTTGCCCATGCTCGACTTCAGCCAACTCCGTCGGTTGAATGAAAACAACGGTGTCGCGCTCAATTCGTAAGACGATGTCGTCCGCCGTCCGTGGCGCCTCCGCACGCAACGTGATTTCGACACGGGCAGCGCGGCGCGCGCCGTCACAGACAATATTGAGAATGGCGAGGTCACTGGTTGCTGCAACGTCCGATGACCGACGGCGGTAGCGCAGCTGTCGCCCCGACACCTGCAAATCACCGAACACCGGTGTGACCGAGAGGTTTGGTGTTTCACAATTCCCATCGATACCAAGCCGCTGGTTTGTCAGCTCAAGTTCTGCCACGCGATCTTCAATGACCCACCGGATTGGACCCAGAGCTGTTTTGTTCCCACCCATCTGCTGAAG
>JBCBWG010000051.1:0-15258 GCA_039817205.1 Pseudomonadota bacterium | reverse complement strand
GATCATCTTGCCGATGCCAGTCTCAGCCGCCACGAGTTCGGCTGCCACCACCGTGCCCCAGCAAACGCCCATCGCCACCCGCGCACCGATGAAAATCTCGGGTAGCGAGTTTGGGATAATGACCTTGGTCAGGATCTGCCACTTCGACGCGCCAAGAGAGTAGGCCGCGTGGACTTTTGATATGGCAACGCCCGAGACGCCGGAGCGGGCGGCGATCGCCATAATCCAGAGCGCTGCTAAGAATAAGAGCCCGATCTTCGAGACCTCGCCGATCCCGAACCAAATGATGAAAAGCGGGATAAGCGCGAGTGGCGGGACGGGCCGCATAAACTCCACGATGGGATCAAACCAACCGCGGAACCAGTCCGAGAGCCCCATCGCGTAGCCGAGCGGAATTCCAACGAGCGTGCCGATCAAAAAGCCCATGAAGACGCGATAGAGAGACGCCCAAGTTTGTTCGGCAAGCGTGAAGCCTTGAAAGTCGTCCGTGAGGATATTGACGAACTGAGAGCCAACCTGTTCTGGCGGTGGCAACCAGATTGCCTCCATTTGCAACCCGGACTCAGGTGAAAAGATGAGGGTTCCGCGCTGAGACATACCAACGGTTCCGTTGGTGACGCTCACCCGTTGCCCTGGCGTGATCGGTTGACCTTCAACGGCCACCACCTTCGCGCCATCGCCATCGTTGCTCTGGACCTTGATGAGCTTTTCGCGCCGCGCTGGCACGGTGAGCGCATCAGGTTGCGCAAATCCCGTGGATGTGATGCTCGACACATCGGGCAGATCTGGCGCGTCTTCGATCGGATGCACGCGCGCGCGCACGATACTGTCGGCGCGCTGGCCGGCTGCATTTTCGGATGTATAGGTAAATTGGGTATCGCCGAGGAACGGGCCCGGCACCGAGACAGGCGCATATTTGGAGCCCGTGAACGCGCCCCAGAGAAGAAAAATCGCAACGATCGAGAGGACAGAGGCAAAGCGGTTCGCCCGGACCGTGCTCTCATCGCCGAAAGTCACCGTCTTCAGTTTGTTGAGACCGCTTTGAAGGCCGAGGCGGAACACGCGCGCCAGTCCGAGATAGACAAGGTATGCCCCGAAGAACATGCCAACGTAGATGAGGACAACACTCATGACGCAGCCTCCGTGCGGCCCATGATTTCCTCTTCCATGTTCCAGATCATCTCCAGGATTTCCTCGCGGCGATCCCCGAACTCGGTGATCTTTTTCACCTCGCGCAGGTCTTGGCCGACCCCTGCTTGAGCAAACGGAAGCATGTAATCCTGGTGCACACGACCGGGGCGTGGCGCCATCACCAGAAGACGCTCTCCAAGCAACAGGGCCTCTTCGACCGAGTGCGTGATCAGGATGATCGTCTTGCCGGTCTCTTTCCAAAGATCGAGAACGAGGCTTTGCATCTTCTCGCGCGTCAGCGCATCGAGTGCGCCGAGCGGTTCGTCCATCAGAATGACGTCTGGATCATTGGCGAGGCAGCGGGCCAACGCCACGCGCTGCTGCATCCCGCCGGACAACTCGTAAATGGCTTTGTCACCGAAATCCTGAAGTCCAACAACTTCGAGGAGGTGATCCACTTTACCTTTTATTTCTGACGCCGGTCGGCCAGCCATCGCCGGGCCAAAGCCAACGTTCTTTCGCACGTTCATCCACTCGAACAGCGCGCCCTGCTGGAACACCATTCCGCGTTCCCGGTCCGGCCCCATGACGCTGTGTCCGTTGAGCATGATCTCGCCGTCGGTCGGCGCGAGGAAGCCCGCGAGGATATTGAGTAGGGTCGTCTTCCCGCAGCCGGACGGTCCGAGAACCGACATGATCTGGCCGCCCGGAATGTCGAGCGAAATATTTTTGAGCGCTTGCACAAACGAGCCGTTTGGCAGGTCGAAACGCATTGAGACGTCTTTGATTTGCAAACCCTGCACGGCGGGCCCCGGGAAAAATTTATAGGCGGCCAAACAATTGGCAGCAGTTGCGATAGGCGGTCGAGAGCATCGATGGAGATCGACGTGCCAAGCACACAACCACCACCGATCACGCGCAAGAGGCGTCCCGAGACACGCTTAAGAGGAGGACGCGGTCGATGAAACGGCGCCCAGTGTTGTTGGGGAGGTCCGGCGGCGTGCACAGACGTTTCCGACACACGCCGCCGCTTTGATGGATCGACTGTCCGGCTCAACACCGAAACGGGCAATCGCCAGGCCTTCGCTCTCCACGACGCACTCTTTGTCAGTGGAGCGCGACCCGTGCCGCTACTTCGCTTCTTTCAGGACGCCAGCGTTCACGGCGCCTTCGTAGCTGTCGCGCGCTGCCTTGATCTGCTTCTGCTCAACGAAGAAGTCTGCGACTTCCTTGAGGAACTTCTGCGTACCACCGCCGAGCCATTCGCCCGAAAGCTGCTCGTCGCGCGTTGGGAATTTAAAGCCTGCAAGCGTGCTCTTGGCAGCATCGAGCTTCATACCAGCGTCTTTGGCGATCACTGGCAGCATCTCTTCGCTGTCGGTCAGGAACTTCTTGTTCATGTCCGCAGTGACTTTGACGAACTTGGCCAGAAGCTCTGACTGCTCTTTTGCAAAACCTGCCGGAACCGACGTCACGTCGAAAACCTGGATGCCGAGCTTTTCTTTCTCAGCGCCTGTCAGAAGGATGTTGCCGTGCTGCTTCATGCGCCGGAGCGAACCACCCCAACCACAGACCATGTCGATGTTGCCCTGCGCGATGGCTGCAGCACCATCCGGTGGCGCCATGTCAACGATCGTCATTTTCGACGTGTCAACTTTGAAGTGCGCCATCTGCTTCAGGAAGCCGTAGTGCGCAGCCGTACCGATCGGCACGCCGACCTTTTTGCCTTCAAGATCTTTCGTGTTGGTCTTGTCGATCTCGAGCGCTGACCGCACGACGCAGTTGTCGTTGTCAGAATAAGAGACGGCGACATCAACGATCTGGAGGTCCTGGCCAGCCGATGTTGCGACAACGAACGGCGGCACGCCTTGGCTGACCGCGATCTGGACATCACCCGATGCCATCGCAGCTGACATCGCGGTGCCGGTGTCGAACGAGCGCCAATTGATTTTGACGCCCATTTCCTTCTCGTAAATGCCCTTCACTTTCGCGAACTGGAATGGCATCGGCCACTCGAGGAAGTAAGCGACGGTGAGTTCTTTCACCTGAGCTGATGCTGCGACGCTGGAAGCTGCAAGAATAGCGGCTCCGGTCATAACGCGTTTCAGTACCAAATTTTCGTCCTCCAGAACTTTCCGCCGAGCTGTCTCGGCGTCATTTAAGCCGTCATGCGATCGAACGGCGGGACCCACTCTTTGAGGCGAGAGATCATTCCGCTCATCGACCGAGGGACAGTTGCACGCGCGCGCTAGTCGTCGCAAGTTGAGACTTTGCTTGCGCGACGGGCGCGTCGCGCGCAGCATTAGAGCACGGTGATCGAACCGGCAGTGGAATGAGGATTTGAAATGGCTGATCTGCCAAAACATGCGCGCGTCGTGGTGATCGGTGGTGGCGCGATCGGCGCGAGCGTCCTCTATCACCTGGCCGAACGCGGTTGGTCAGACCTGATCCTTCTCGAAAAGAACGAACTGACGGCTGGCTCCACATGGCACGCGGCTGGAAACTGCCCGAACTTCGTTGGCAACTGGACCGCGCTCCGACTTCAGAACTACTCGACGAAACTGTACGCCGAACTGGGCGAACGCGTCGGGTATCCAATGAACTATAATCAAACCGGCTCAATCCGGTTGGCGCGCACGAAAGACCGCTTTGAGGAATTCAAACATATCAGTGGGCTCGCTAAATACTATGGCGTCCACTTTGATTTAGCCGGACCGGACGCCCTTAAAGACTATTATCCCCTCGCCGAGGCCCATGGCCTGGAAGGGGTTCTCTGGGACGCGACCGATGGTGATATCGACCCAGCCCAGCTCACCCAGGCATTCGCCAAAGGCGCGCGCGATCTCGGCGCGAAGATTATCCGTTTTTGTCCGGTTACGGGCCTGACACAAACAGCCGATGGCGGCTGGACGGTTGCAACGGCTCAGGGCGACATTCAAGCCGACATGATCGTCAACGCGGCTGGTTATTACGCGCCGGAGATTGGTCGCATGATCGGCCGCGATGTCCCATCGGTCGTACTGGAGCACCAGTATCTGATCAGCGAGCCCATCCCGGAGATCAACGACGCGCCCGGCAAGCTCCCGCTCCTCCGCGATCCCGACGACAGCTACTATCTGCGCGAGGAGCGGGGCGGGCTGATGCTCGGCCCGTATGAGCACCAGAACGCGAAAGCGCGTTGGGTGAACGATGACGCGCCGGACGATTTCTCGTTCGGCCTGTTCGACGACGATCTCGAACGGCTGGAATGGTACATTGAGCAAGCGTGCGCACGTGTGCCGCTTCTCGGGACGGCCGGCGTGCAAAAAGTCATCAACGGCCCGGTCCCCTACTCACCAGACGGGTTCCCCTTCATCGGCCCGACGCCCGGTGTCCGCAACGCTTTCGAGGCGTGCGTCTACTCGTTCGGCATCATCCAAGCCGGCGGCACCGGCAAAGCCATGGCCGACTGGATGATCGAAGGCGAGCCCGAGTGGGATCTCTGGTCGCTCGATCCGCGGCGCTATACTGGCTACACAACCAAGTCGTTCTGCATCGCCAAGGCGCTCGAGGTTTACGAAAACGAGTACGGCATCCCCTACCCGGCCGAAGAGCGGCGGGCCGGTTATCCGCAGTGGACCAATCCGGTCACCCAACGGCTCGCCGCTAAAGGTGCCATGTTCGGTGCGCGCGGCGGCTGGGAGCGTGCGACGTGGTTCCCGCGCGAAGGCGATGTCGCCGAAGAGAAGCTTAGCTTCCACCGCACGAACTGGTTCGATGCCACCGCCGAAGAATGTCGAGCCATGCGCGATACGTGCGGCGTCATCGACATGACGGGCTTCTCACGCTTGGAAGTTTCGGGACCCGACGCGGAAGCGGCCCTCAACTACGTTTTCGCCTCCAAGTTGCCGAAGCTGGGGCGCACCGGTCTCGCCTACGCACTGACGCCAAAGGGCAAGATCTGGTCTGAATTCACGGTCACGCGGATTGCAGAGGACCGCTTCTGGTTGATTTCAGCAGCAGCTGCCCTCTGGCACGACCAGAACCACCTCACCTTCGAGTGGGGCGATCGCTTTGATGTGACCCTCAAAGACATCACACGCGATTTTGGGACGCTCGCAGTGGCCGGTCCGAAGGCGCGCGACATCCTGAGCGCAGCACTCAACAATTCGGACAGCGTCGCCAAGGAGAATTTCCGTTGGCTTGCTTACCGTGAGTTAGATTTCAACGGCGCCCCGCTGCATGCGATCCGCGTTGGCTTCGTCGGCGAGCTTGGTTGGGAACTGCATGCGCCGATCGCGCAGATGGGCAATCTCTACGACACCCTGCACGAGGTCGGTGCAGCCCATGGTCTGCGCGATGTTGGCATGTACGCCATGGACAGTCTGCGCATCGAGAAAAGCTATCGCGCTTGGAAGACAGAACTGTCGAATGAGTTCTCACCGTTAGAGGCAGGGCTCGAGCGGTTTATCGATTTCGACAAGGCCGAATTCGTTGGACGCGGTGCGGTTCTTGCCGAGCGCGATGCAGGCTCAAATCTGAAACTCGTCACGCTCAAAGTCGATGTCGACACGGCCGACCCGGCGTACGGCGCAATGATTTACAGCGGCAACGACATCGTCGGCTTTACGACGAGTGCGGCCCACGGGCACCGCGTCGGCCACGCGATTGCGATTGGCTATATCAATAGGGAGGACGCGGGCGTCGGACGTGCGTTCGAGGTCGACATCGTTGGCACACGCCGACCCATCGAGATCATCGATGACAGTCCGTATGACCCGGAAAACGCGCGCCTCCGCGCGTAACGACGGGGCCGGCAAGCGCCATCGCGGTGGGACTTGAGCTCCCGCGTGATTGCGCTTGAAACTTGCCTCGTTCCCGATCGGATGCTCTGGTTGTGATCACGACCAATCGAGCACCGCCGTCAGATGCGGTGCCATCAGGGCGGGACGCAATCAGATGGCCGTCGAGGACAACAACGCCGCGCCCAAAAAGCAATCCGAAGACGATGGCCAACCATCTCCGACCGACGCCCAACCGTCTCCGACCGACGCCCAACCATCTCCGACCGACGCAGTGTCGCCGGCGGATCGAATGCTTGGCCCGCTCGCTCGAACCGTCGTTCTCATCGGAACCGTCGGCGGGGTCGCGCTCGCCATCCACCAGCTTTTCAATCTGCAGCTCTTAGGGATCACGCTACTCGAAGGGCGTTATCTCTATTTACTTGCTGGGCTCTTTCTAGCGATCGCCTTTCTGCTGTTCCGCTGGGACGGCACACCGGCGCCGGTTCCCTGGTATGACTGGCTTCTCGCGATCGCAACCCTCGCGACGGCCGGCTACTTCGCCTGGACAGCCGACGTCTCGCTCGACTTTGGCTGGGAGTACGCAGCCCCCGACTCCGCCAAATACGTCTCATTCGCGTTCTGGCTTTTGATCCTGGAGGGGACCCGTCGGACAGGTGGCACGGCGCTCTTCGTCATCGTCGCGATCTTCTCGCTTTACCCGACATTCGCTGGCTCAATGCCCGACCCACTCTCAGGCCACGAAAGCCCGGCCTGGGACGCGATCCCCTATCATATCATCTCAGCGGAGAGCGCGTTCGGCATTCCGATGAAGGCGTTCGGCGGCCTCGTCATCGGCTTCATCGTCTTCGGTGCGGTGTTACAGCGGACCGGCGGTGGGCAGTTCTTCAACAATCTCGCGTTGTCGTCGGTCGGCCATTACCGGGGTGGCGCCGCCAAGGTCGCAATCCTCGGTTCGGGCTTTATGGGATCGATGTCGGGCTCGGTCATCTCAAACGTGCTGACGACCGGTGCTGTCTCAATCCCCGCGATGAAAAAGTCCGGTTTCTCGTCGCGCTATGCAGCGGCGACCGAGGCGTGTGCCTCGACCGGCGGCGTCCTGATGCCACCGATCATGGGCGCGACAGCCTTCGTGATGGCCTCGTTCCTGTCACGGCCCTACATCGAAATTGCGATCGCCGCCGCCATCCCGTCACTGCTTTATTACTTTGGGCTCTTCACACAAATTGACGCCTACTCAGCCAGACGCGGCCTGCGCGGCATGGCGCGGTCTGAGCTGCCATCGATTGCGCGCACGATGCGAGAGGGCTGGATGTATCTGGTCGTTTTCGGCGTTCTTATCTTTTTGATGGTTGCCTATCGACAAGACACGTTGGCACCGTTCTGGGCCGTGCTCCTGCTCCTGGTCATCAACCAGGTGATGGCAGCCTATCGGCTCAATTGGGCACGCGCGCAAAGCTTGGTGATGGGCGTCGGTCGTGGCCTTGCGGAATTGGTCGCAGTCCTGCTCGGCGTCGGCCTCATCGTCGGTGCGTTTTCTGCGACCGGGCTTGCCGGAACGCTGGTCAACGAACTGGTCTTTATTGCTGGAAACAACACCTACTTGCTGTTGCTTATGGGTGCGCTCACGGCGTTCGTGTTCGGCATGGGGATGACGGTGACGGCCTGCTATATCTTCCTCGCCGTTGTGCTTGCACCCGCACTCGAACAGGCAGGCCTCAACAAACTTGCCGTCCACCTGTTCATTCTCTACTGGGGCATGGTGAGCTACATCACGCCGCCGGTGGCTCTCGGCGCATTCGCCGCCGCAACACTTGCCCGTTCGACACCCTTCCAGACCGGGCTCGAGGCCATGCGGCTCGGCGCCATCATCTATGTCGCGCCGTTTTTCTTTGTGTTGAACCCAGCGCTTGTTGGCGAGGCGCCGGCCGGCGAAGTCTTGCTCGCGCTCGCGACGGCGCTGGTCGGCGTTTGGTTTATCTCGTCAGCGTTACAAGGCCATATCAGCTTGATCGGGTCGCTCGAGGGGAGCACCGGTATCGCGATGCGGCTTGTCCTTGGCATGTCTGGACTTCTTCTCGCCGCTCCGGGAAATGTGTTGGACGGCCTGCCGACGTGGACACTTGCGGCACTCGGACTCGTTCTATCCGCAGGCCCACTCGTCTATGCACGGCAGAACGCGCCTGAATTGCGAGCGCCCGCGCGCGCCTGATCGGAACTGAACGGGCGGCCCGCGCGCGCGACCGTCGACCACGAAGCAAGCCTCAGCGAACCTTCCTGGAGCCGCGCAATCCCGCGTCCAGACCGATGCCGGTTACGGACCGTCGCAAGGCAAGTGACGGTCGGCCCTGCCGATCGCCAGCCGCCGTTGCTTCATGTTCGATAAGCTCCATCGCGGCATCCAGCTCAGCCTCAAGCTGGCGCAGGCCGAGTGCAACGGCAGATTTGGGCTGCTTCTTCGCCTTGTTCCGGAACGGCCTATGCGGTGGCAGCATGTCGTCTCCCCCTGCTGTCGATCATGTATCGCAAAACCCAAGCGCTCAAACGGCTCACCATGTCCGCTGAGCTTACGCGGACGCGTCGCCATCCGATGGCACGGCATCGGCTAGGTCCACAACAAAGCGATGGCGCTCGGCCCGTGATCAAACTCAATTATCAAGTTCGAGCAAGAGTGGGACGTCGCCGCCGCGCATGCCCAAAGCTGCACAACAGCTAAGCAACTGGGCGATGCCAGAAAGCGACGCCCTGTTGCGAGAAACGCGCACTGCCTTTGGATTGGGCACGGATTTCTGCTAGTGCCGCACCGCTGGGTTTCGGCCCAGTCGAGGTTGTTTGCACCAACACCTCGGGCCCTGCGAGCAATCGCAGGGCCGTTGGCTGGCCTCCATTGGCCAGCATGATCGTTCGTTAATCGTAGCGCAGCTCGGTCGCTTTTCCTCGAAAGATGTAATAGCTGAGCACGGTATATCCGAGGATGATCGGCACGACGAACAGCGCACCAAAAAGGATGATGATCAAGCTCTCAGGCGAACTCGCCGCCTCGTAGATCGTCATCTTCTCGGGCACCACGTACGGGTAGAACGAGTAGGCAAGGCCGAGAAACGCCAGCGCGAACAATCCGGTTGAGATGACGAACGGTCCCCAGTCGCGCTTCTGCGGTTCGGTCTCGAGACGGCGCAGCTCTTTCCAGACAAATACCAAGAGCGCGCCGGACAGGATCGGCAACGGTGCGAGGTAAAGCACCTCTGGGAATGCGAACCACTTTTCGAAGATGCGCGGGCTCACGAGCGGCGATGCAAGCGAGACCGCAGCAATACCGGCGAGTACAAATCCAAGCCCCAGCTTAGCCCAGTTGATGGATTTCCGCTGCAGCGCGCCGTCGGCTTTGTGGATCAGCCATGTGGCCCCGATGTAGGCGTAACCGGCGGTCAAACACACCGCCGTCAAAAGCGAGAACGCGATCGTCGCCCACGTGATCTGAAGCCCCATGATGTACAGACCGAGCATCGCGCCCTGTGCGAGTGCGGTCATCAACGAGCCAGCAAAGAAAACGGTGTTCCATGCGGTCTTGCGATGGGGCGGCGCCTTCGCGCGGAACTCGAAGGCGACACCGCGCATGATGAGGCCAACGAGCATGATCGCAACCGGAAGATAGAGCGCCGTTAGGATCACACCGTGGGCCGTCGGGAATGCAACGAGCAAGATCCCAACGGCGAGCACGAGCCAAGTTTCGTTCGCATCCCAGAACGGTCCGATCGATGCGACCATCATGTCTTTTTCGGTGTCGTTGGCGAACGGCAGGAGAATGCCGACGCCGAGATCGAACCCATCGAGGATGACATACAGCAGGATCGAAAATCCAAGAATGCCAGCGAACACGAATGGGAGCCAAACCGTCGCTTCAAGCCCGAAGAGTGTCATGACTTGTCCCTCGCAGCTGCACCGATGCCGAGAGCTTCAGCCGGACCGGCACCCACCTGGATGATGCCGTCTTTGGGCAGGATCGGCTCACCTGAGGCAGCCTTGCGCGCGAGATGCAGGATCACGCCGATGTAGGCCGCGGTTAGGAAGGCATAGATCGCGAGGTAGGCGATCAACGTCGTCAATACCATCGGCGCCGAGACCGGACCCACCGCTTCTGCCGTCGTCATCACGCCATGGACGAGCCACGGCTGACGACCGATTTCGGTCGTGTACCAACCGGCAAGCGTCGCGACCCATCCGGAGAATGTCATCGCAACGAGACCTCGGAACGCCCACGGGCTCAGCGCGTCAATCCCCCGGCGCCAAATGACAAACCCGACGAGCCACGAGGTCAGCAGCATCAGCATCCCGATACCGACCATGATCCGGAATGACCAGAACACGGGCGCGACGGGCGGGTGTTTAATCGTGCCATCGGCTTCAACAAAGTCGTTGAGGCCAGGCACGAGCCCGTCGGCTTTGTGCTTCAGGATCAAGCTCGCGCCGCTCGGGATCGAAATCTCATAATCGTTCGACCGGGTCTCAGAGTTTGGCAGAGCAAAGAGCACGAGCGGCACGTTCCCGCGCGTCTCCCAGTTGCCCTCCATCGCCGCAACTTTCTGCGGCTGATGCTCAAGCGTGTTCAGACCGTGCATATCGCCGACGAGAATCTGCACTGGGATCACTGCCGCGGCGAGACCGATTGCAACCTTGAGCGCGGCGCGGGTTCCATCATGGCGATCACCCAGGAGCCAGCGGAACGCGGAGACGCCAGCGATCAAGAACGCACACGTCAGAAAGCTCGCGAGCAGCATGTGGAAGAAGCGGTAGGGCATGGACGGGTTGAAGATGATCGCCCACCAGTCGGTCGCGTGGGCCACTCCGTCCCGCATCTCAAAGCCCTGAGGCGTGTGCATCCACGAGTTGAGAACGATGATCCAGAACGCACTCATTGTGGTGCCGAAGGCAACTAGGAACGTTGCGAGCGTGTGAAGCCAGTTCGGGACCTTGCGCATGCCGAACAGCATGATCCCGATGAAAACGGCTTCGAGGAAAAACGCGGTCATCACCTCGTAGGCCAACAATGGCCCGGCGATATTTCCGACCTTCTCCATGAAGCCCGGCCAGTTGGTGCCGAACTGGAAGCTCATCGTGATGCCCGAGACGACGCCCAGCGCAAACGACAACGCGAAGATCTTTACCCAGAACCGGTAGGCATCCATCCACCGCTCATCACCCGTCATGTTGAAGCGGGTTTTGAAGAAGAAGAGGATCCAGCCGAGCGCAATGGTGATCGTCGGAAACAGGATATGGAACGAGATGTTCGCGCCAAACTGGATGCGCGAGAGGATCAGTGCGTCCATGGTTCAAGCACCTTTCGCTGTCGTCGATGGTGTCTTCGGTTTCGATTTGCGGCCGATCGGAATGACGCGGCCCGCCTGCTCGGCGAATGATGTGATTTTCGCGCCGAGCGTCAGCAGTTGGACGAGGCGTTCTGTTTCAAGCTTGTTGACGTCGTCGTACCAACCGGTCAGCAGCTCGATCAGTTCGCGCAATTCGACCATGCGGGCATGCGCGTGACGGTCAGCTTCGCTTTGCGGCTCTTGGAGCGAGAGATCGCGGAGCTTCGTCAGCGTCGGATCAATCTCGCGCTTTTTGCGCTGCTCAACGAGCGTACGGACAATCTGCCAGAGATCATCCGGCGTCGCATAATAGTCCCGCCGATCGCCCGGCTGATGCTGGAGGCGGACGAGTTCCCAGGCGAGCAACTCTTTGAGACCCATCGAAACGTTCGACCGGGAAACCCCGACGCGTGCGACGATCTCATCGGCATTGAGCGGCTCGTCGGACAGAAACAAGACGGCATAGATCTGACCAACCGTCCGATTGATGCCCCAACGCGACCCCATCTCACCGAAGTGGAGGACAAAGTCCTGTTGGAGTGGCGAAAGTTGCATGCTTCAGCTCCGGGCTTTTGATCACATACGCGACATTTCAGAAATTTCTGAAAGAACATACAATACTGGCGGAGCAGATCAATGCGGCAGCCTGCCCCGCTTGAAGGCCGAGCCGGCTTTACATCCCATAAAACAGAGCCAATGCGGGCAGTTTCGACCACTCATCGGAACTTTCGATCACGTTGCGCGATCGGACCGATTGGTGGTCATGCCGCCGAACGCACACGTCATCCTCATCACATCGGATGGAGGTAACCATGCTCGATCGCATCGCAGACGTACTCGGCGGCCTGTTCGGACAAGCCGCGAGCCAGATCCAACCGGACCAAATCGGCGAGCAGCTGCAAAACTTTTCGTTCGATCCTGGTCAAATGCAGGACCTGCTTGGTCAGCAACTCGATCTTGAAGCCCTCGGACTTCAGGACATCAACTTCGCCGAGCTCGGCCCGGACCAGATCATGGCGTTGCTGCAAGAGCGCGGCATCGACGTGTCCCAACTTGACCTCGGTGGATTGACCGAACAGTTCGGCGACGGCAGCACGATCTCGGATTTTATCGGCCAACTCGGACAGGGCGCACCAAAGAGCTGAGGTCGGACAGAGCGTGTCGGAGATAACTTGTCGGACAGGGCAGGTGGCCTTCGACAGACGAGCGTCTTTCTGCCGATACGTGCGCCAAGTGATCGACGAAAGCCCTGACGCGCATGGGCCGGTAGATCCGAGATGGCCCGGATAGCGACGTCAAAGATCCGGTGGGCCATGTCATCGAGTTTGGCGAGCCGCTCCGCCGGCGAAGTCACTTGCGCGACTGAGCGCACGCTGCGTCGACACCTTGCACGGCGGCTGGAACGATGGTGTCCTCTCCGCAACAACACAAAGCGGAGCGGAGCGGAACGCCATGGATCTGAAGCTGTCGCCAGACGAACAGGCCTTTCAAGCGGACGTACGCGCGTGGATTGGCAAGAACTTGCCATCTTGGCTCTCGGACAAGGTCAAGACAGGCAAGCGTCTCAGCAAGGACGACTACCTGACGTGGCATGCGAAGCTGCGGTCACGAAACTGGCTTGCTTGGCACTGGCCGGTTGAGCACGGCGGTGCGGGTTGGACGCCGGTACAGAAGCACGTGTTCGAAGAAGAGTGCGTTGCAGCCGGTGCCCCCCGGATTGTGCCTTTTGGCGTTAACATGCTCGGCCCCGTGCTCATTGCGTTCGGACGCGACGAACAAAAAGCCCATTACCTGCCGCGCATTCTCGATGACGACGATTGGTGGGCCCAGGGCTATTCTGAACCAGGCGCCGGATCTGATCTCGCATCGCTGAAGACTACTGCTGTGCGCGATGGCGATCATTACATCGTCAATGGCCAGAAGACGTGGACCACGCTCGGCCACCACGCCAACATGATGTTCTGTCTCGTCAAAACCGACACGGACGCGAAGGCACAGGAAGGAATTTCTTTCCTGCTGATCGACATGCAGCAGCCGGGCATCGAAGTGCGCCCGATCGTGACGCTCGATGGCGAACATGAGGTCAACGAGGTTTGGCTGACCGATGTGCGCGTGCCCGTCGAAAACCTCGTTGGTGAAGAGAACAAGGGCTGGACCTACGCGAAGTACCTTCTGACGTACGAGCGGACCGGGATCGCAGGCGTTGCCTTCGCCAAGCAGGGCTTCAACCATCTGAAAGAGGTGGCAGCGGCGACGAAATCCGGCGGGCGCCCTCTGAACGAAGATCCGCTTTTCTCCGCGCGGATGGCGCAGGTTGAGATCGACCTCCTCGCGATGGATATCTTCAATCTGCGGGTCGTCTCAGCCGCTGGCGACAGCAAAGCGCCCGGACCTGAAAGCTCGCTTCTGAAGATCAAAGGCACACAGGTGCGCCAGGAGATCACCGATCTACTAAGACGCGCGGTTGGGCCCTATGCGATGCCGTTCACGCCAGAAGCGTTTGACGAAGGCTACAACGAACCACCGATCGGGCCCGACGGCGCGATGCAGCACGCGCGATCGTATTTCAATCATCGCAAGCTATCGATTTACGGCGGGTCAAACGAGATCCAGCGCGGCATCGTCGCCAAAGCCATGCTCGGTTTGTGAGGCCGACATGGATTTCGAACTATCGGAAGAACGCCGGATGTTGGCTGAGACCGCATCCCGCTTCATCGCAAACACCTACGACATCAAAACACGTCACCAGGTGGCCGAAACGGACGCGGGGTTCTCGGCGGAGCGCTGGGCCCAGTTCGCCGAGCTGGGCTTGATCGGCGCCCTATTGCCGCCCGACATTGGCGGGTTCGGTGGGACGGGCGAAGACATCTCGGTTGTGTTCCAGGAACTGGGTCGCGGCCTCGTCGTCGAACCCTTCCTCGCAAGCGGCCTCCTCGGCGCGAGCCCAATTGCAATCGCTGGAACCGACGCCCAGAAGGCCATGCTGGAAGACGTGATTGCCGGTGGGCATTTGCTGGCGCTTGCACACGGCGAACCGAGCGGCCGCTACGACATCTCTCACGTCGCAACGAAAGCCACACGCGAGGGCGACGCATGGGTCCTGAATGGCCAGAAAGCCGTCGTCCTCAACGGTGATACCGCCGACACCCTCATTGTTTCTGCGCGTATCGACGGTGCGGTCGATGACCCGCGTGGCTTGGCGCTTTTTTGTGTGGCCGCTGACACCGTCGGCATCACACGGCGTGGGTATGCCACCGTCGATGGGGGACGGTCGGCCGAAATTTCAATCTCGAACGTGCGCCTGGGGCCCGGCGCTCTGATCGGCGATGCCGGTCAGGCGTTCCCAGTCCTGGAGCAAACGTTCGCGCGCGCGATCGTCGCCGTTGCGTCGGAGGCGATCGGGATCATGGACGCGTCCAAAGACATGACGCTCGACTATCTGAAGACGCGCACGCAATTCGGTCGACCGATTGGAAAGTTCCAGGTGCTCCAACACCGGATGGTCGACATGGTCCTCGAGATCGAGCAAGCGCGTTCCGCCGTCATGCTCGCAGCCAACACGCTTGAGACGGGGAACCGCGTGACGCGCGAGCGAAACGTATCGGCTGCCAAGAACCTCGTCGGCCGCGTCGGGCGCCTCGTTGCCGAAGAGACGATCCAGATGCACGGCGGGATCGCGATGACGTGGGAGTATGCCCTTCCCCACTTCGCCAAGCGTTTGACGATGATCGACCACCAATTCGGCGATACCGACCACCATCTCATGCGTTTCGCCGAACTCGGCCGCACCTGACCAGCTGGGATCGGCGTTGGCGCATCACCGCAAAAGCAAGATGATCGCGAGCACGAGCATCACCATTTCGACCACGTTTATGATGACCGACAATCGATGCCACCGATCGAAATCGGCTTTCGCGGACTGACTGCCGGCGAGCATCTCGTCGCGCGCGGCGTTGATGATCGGGATCAGGAAAACTTTG
>JBCBWG010000050.1:0-15711 GCA_039817205.1 Pseudomonadota bacterium | reverse complement strand
TACCCGCAATGGCTTTCCAGAGTTCAGATCAACGTCGGTGATCTGCCTCAGGCAGAGATGGACCCTGCGCGCTCGAGCGTCAGCGAGACCGTGCTCGATCTCCAGCAAGCGTTTGGCTACACGCAGGAAAGCTTGAAGTTCCTCATGGCGCCAATGGCCATGACAGGGCAGGAAGCGATCGGCTCCATGGGCACCGACACTCCGCTTTCCGCACTGTCTTCAAAGCCGAAGCTCCTGCATACCTACTTCAAACAGAACTTCGCGCAGGTGACGAACCCACCGATTGATCCAATCCGCGAAGAGCTCGTGATGAGCCTCGTGTCTTTTATCGGACCGCGCCCAAACATTCTTGATCTGGAAGGGACGGCTAAGTCGAAGCGCCTCGAAGTCTATCAGCCGATCCTGTCCAACGAAGATCTCGAGCGCGTGCGCCAAATCGGTGACGTGCCCGACAACGCGTTCACCTCGCAGACCATCGACATCACCTACCCGACCACGTTTGGTGCAGATGGTATGGAGGCGGCACTTGATGTGGTGTGCGCCGAAGCCGAAGAAGCGGTTCGGTCGGGAAGCTGCAACATCATCATCCTGTCAGACCGGGACGTGTCGCGGGACCGGATCGCAATTCCGTCGCTGCTCGCGACGAGCGCGGTGCACCACCATCTCATCCGTCAGGGCCTGCGCACGTCGGTCGGCCTCGTCGTTGAGACGGGCGAAGCACATGAGGTGCATCAGTTCGCAACGCTCGCTGGTTATGGCGCCGAGGCGATCAACCCGTACCTCGCCTTCGAAACCATCGAGGCAATGCGCCAGGATCTCGACGAAGACATCACGCGCGAGGAGGCGGCGCACCGCTACATCAAAGCGACCAACAAGGGGCTCCTCAAGGTGATGTCGAAGATGGGCATCTCCACGTACCAATCCTATTGTGGCGCTCAGATTTTCGACGCGGTCGGGCTCTCGACCACCTTTGTGGAAAAGTACTTCACCGGAACGCACAGCCAGGTCGAAGGCATCGGTCTCGACGTGGTCGCGCGGGAAACGTGCGAGCGGCATGCCGATGCGTTTGGCGATGTGCCCGTTCTCGACAACGCGCTCGAAGTCGGCGGCGAGTATGCCTACCGGATCCGCGGCGAGGCACACGTTTGGGGGCCGAGTACCGTCGCAGACCTGCAACATGCCGTCCGTGGCAACATTCCGGAGAAATACCGGACCTATGCCCGCGAGGTGAACGAACAGAACGCACAGCTCATGACGTTGCGTGGCATGTTCCGTATCAGATCAGCCGAAGAAAGCGGCCGGTCGCCCGTGCCGCTGGATGAGGTCGAACCCGCACAGGACATCGTCAAGCGGTTTGCAACCGGTGCGATGAGCCTCGGCTCCATCAGCCCGGAAGCGCACGAGACCCTTGCGATTGCGATGAACCGGATCGGCGGTAAGTCGAACACCGGCGAGGGGGGCGAAGAACCTCACCGTTTCAAGCCGGACGCCAACGGGGACAGCCGACGGTCTGCGATTAAGCAGGTCGCCTCCGGCCGGTTCGGTGTGACAACCGAATACCTCGTCAACGCCGACATGATGCAAATCAAGATGGCGCAAGGAGCCAAGCCCGGCGAGGGCGGTCAGCTCCCCGGCCACAAGGTCGATCAGCGGATCGCAAAGGTGCGCCACTCGACGCCTGGCGTGGGGCTTATCTCGCCACCACCGCACCACGACATATATTCTATTGAAGATTTGGCGCAGCTCATCTTCGACTTGAAAAACGTCAATCCGGACGGCGATGTCTCGGTGAAGCTCGTGTCCGAAGTTGGCGTTGGCACGGTCGCCGCGGGCGTCTCGAAGGCACGCGCAGATCACGTGACCATCTCGGGTTTCGAGGGCGGCACGGGCGCCTCCCCGCTCACCTCGATCAAGCATGCGGGCAGCCCCTGGGAAATCGGCCTTGCCGAAACACACCAGACGCTCGTTGCCAACGAATTGCGCAGTCGTATTGCCGTTCAGGTCGATGGCGGTTTGCGGACGGGACGTGATGTCATTGTTGGCGCTCTGCTCGGGGCCGACGAGTTCGGCTTTTCGACCGCACCGCTTATCGCGGCCGGTTGTATCATGATGCGCAAGTGTCACCTGAACACCTGCCCGGTCGGCGTCGCGACGCAGGACCCCGTCTTGCGCTCGCGCTTCAAAGGCAAGCCGGAGCATGTGGTCAACTTCTTCTTCTATGTGGCCGAAGAGGTTCGGGAGATGATGGCGGCGATGGGCTTCCGCTCGTTCGACGACATGGTCGGCCAGTCCGATCTGCTCGATAAAGACGAGGCGATCGATCACTGGAAGGCGCGCGGTCTCGATTTTGAGAAGCTCTTCCACAAACCCGTCGTGTCGGACGCTGCTGCAATCTATCACAGCGAAGGTCAGAACCACGGCCTCGAAAAAGTGCTCGACAACAAGCTGATCGAATTGGCCGGACCGGCGCTGGAGAGCCGCCAGCCAATTAATGAAACCATCGAGATCGCAAACCGAGACCGGTCAACGGGCGCGATGCTTTCGGGCCAGTTGGCGAAGCGCTACGGCCACGAAGGCCTGCCGGAAGACACCATCTACTTCAACATGGTCGGTACCGCCGGTCAGGCATTTGGCGCGTGGGTCGCAAAGGGCGTCACGCTCGATCTCGTTGGCGAGGCAAATGATTACGTCGGCAAAGGCCTCTCCGGCGGCAAATTGATCGTACGCCCGGATCCGGCATCGAAGATCGTGCCAGAGACGAGCATCATTGTCGGCAACACGGTGCTCTACGGCGCGATTGACGGTGAGTGCTACTTCCGGGGCATCGCAGGCGAACGTTTCGCCGTTCGGAACTCCGGCGCGATCGCGGTCGTTGAAGGAACGGGCGACCACGGCTGCGAATACATGACCGGAGGGGTCGTCGTCGTACTCGGCGCCACCGGGCGGAACTTCGCAGCCGGCATGTCCGGCGGCATTGCCTATGTGCTGGACGAAGCCGGTGACTTCGAAACGAAGTGCAACCTCGCGATGGTCGACCTTCTCGAGATCCCGGATGAGGAACAAGCGAGCGAGCGTTTCGGCGGTGCGGGCAGTCTCGAAAGCCATGGGCTCGTCGACGTCATGCAGGACATGACGGCGCAGGACGCTGAGCGCCTTCATGCATTGATCGAGCGCCATGCGAAGTACACGAACTCGATCAAAGCACAGACCATTCTCTCCGACTGGTCGAGTTGGCTGCCGAAGTTCCGCAAGGTGATGCCGTTCGAGTACAAGCGTGCTCTAGAAGAAATGGCGCGAGCTGCGGCGGCTGACACGACAGGCTTCGACGTCATGGAGATCGGCGTGAAGGTTGGCGGTAACGGCGGCGCAAAGGCGAACTAACGAGTGGCTCCACGAATGCACGTCTCGGAGCCGCTCTAAAACACGCTCGGTCGTGGCCCGAGGAGACACAAGCTTGGGCCGCGCGCCTGCTCAAAGGTCTCGCAAGCGAGACCGCGGACAACGCGTATGTGGTGACGCCCCAAGAACGGGCAGGCTTTGAGGCGACACGGGCTGAGATGGATGCGGACCTCGCGACCGAGCAGGAAGTCCGCAACTCGTTGGCTGCACGCGACCAGAATGACTGACGCAACAAGACGATGAAACGGGACAACGACTGATGGGCAAGCACACGGGATTTCTTGAGTTCGAGCGCGTCGACCGGACGTACAAGCCGGTTGAGGAACGCACGAAACATTGGGGCGAGTTCGTTGTGCCGCTCGCCGAGGACGAGACCAAACGCCAGGCGGGGCGCTGCATGGATTGCGGCATTCCGTTCTGTCACAACGGCTGTCCGGTCAACAACCAGATCCCCGACTGGAACAACCTCGTCTACGAAGGCGACTGGAAGCAGGCGATCGAGAACTTGCACTCGACGAACAACTTTCCAGAAGTGACCGGCCGTATCTGTCCCGCGCCGTGCGAGGCTTCATGCACGCTCAACATTGACGACACGCCCGTCACGATCAAAACGATCGAGTGTGCGATCGCAGATCGGGCCTGGGAGAGCGGCTGGATCCAACCGCAGCCGCCGGAGACCAAAACCGGCAAAACCGTTGCGGTCATCGGATCAGGCCCCGCTGGAATGGCAGCCGCTCAGCAGCTTGCCCGGGTCGGTCACCACGTCCACGTGTTCGAAAAGAACGCACGCCCGGGCGGTCTGATGGTCTACGGCATTCCTGATTTTAAGATGGAGAAAGTCGTTATCGATCGTCGCGTCGCTCAAATGGAAGCGGAAGGCGTGACGTTCCATTGCGGCGTCGAGATTGGCAAAGACAAAACGCTTTCGGAGCTGTCTGAAACCTACGATGCTGTTCTGCTCGCGGGCGGCTCAGAGAAGCCGCGCGATCTCGCCGTGCCGGGCCGCGACCTCGACGGTATCCACTTCGCGATGGACTTTCTCCCACAGCAGAACCGTCGCGTCGCTAATGAGCAGCTGAAACCCACAGCCACCACGGAAACAGCCGAAGGCAAACATGTCGTCGTGATCGGCGGTGGCGATACCGGCTCCGATTGCATCGGCACGTCATTCCGGCAGGGCGCCGCAAGCGTCACGCAGCTCGAGATCATGCCGGAGCCGCCAGAGAAGGAAAACAAAGACCTGACCTGGCCGCACTGGCCGCTGAAGATGCGGACGTCGACCTCACAAGCCGAAGGTGCGAACCGCGATTTCTCCGTCAACACGAAGCGTTTTGAGGGTGAAAACGGCCGGGTCACGAAGCTGATTTGCTGCCGCGTCGACGAAAAGTTCCAGGAAGTCCCAAACAGCGAGTTTGAAATCAAAGCAGACTTGATCCTGCTCGCCATGGGTTTCGTCGCGCCGATCACCGAGACCATCACCGCGGACACGCCGCTCGATCTCGATGCACGTGGAAACGTGAAGGCCGACGACGTCGCCTATGAGACAACCCAGGCCAACGTTTACGTTGCAGGTGACATGCGTCGCGGCCAATCGTTGGTGGTCTGGGCCATCCGCGAAGGGCGGCAGGCGGCCCACGCAATCGATAAGACCCTTATGGGTGAAACGACCCTGCCACGCTGACTTGTGTCGCGTGGCGCAAGAGAACGTGGAAGGAACCGCCCGCGGCGACGTTCTCTCTCTATCTTCGGCCTAATATGGCGACCGTGGATTGCGCGTTGGCAAAGGAGGTCCGGACCAGACAGGTTCGGTCCTCAGGCGATCAAACGCAAGCAATGGATCAATGCGCTGGCGTCCAGCAACGGGAGGCTCCTGCCGCGGGATCAGGATAACAGGTTGCGGCCGAGGCCACGACGTATCGTCTGCTCGGTTGGCCCGTGGTGCCAGTCGCTCACCCTTCGCCCACACTTTGAAGATGGCCGTCTGGGTCGGCGCATTCCGCGACTGCAACAGATCGTAGGTCCCGCGATTTACAGGCGTCACCGAACTGATCAGCGGCGTCCCGTCCGGCGCTTTGAGAAGGACTTGATCGCCGAACTTCGATTGTTGGTCGCGACTTGAGCGCTGTCGAACGAGCGCAACGATTGTCGCTGGAACAGCGGGGCGCTCGATGCGGATTGTCAGAGGTCCGGATGTCGATGTGGTCCCATTCGTGGTGGTCCTGGCCGATTGAGGAACAGTGACAACAGCGGTTTCCTGATCGAGTATCGCGCGCTGACGTGCTTTCGCTGGATCACCCGAACGGTCGGCCGTTTTCTGCCCACCGAGAAACGGCGTCAGTATGCTGGACCAGGTGCTCGTTGCGGCAGGTTCGCCCTGCTTCGCGCTTGCGCGGATTGCTTTTTGTGCAACGTCATCGCCAAGCAGATCGACAGAGCGCTCCTGACGCGCCTGACGCAAATCCCGCCGCACTTCCCGCTCGATAAAATGCGCGATCTTATCGTAACCGGCCGCCATAAAATGGAGACCGTCTTTCCAGCGCAGCCGCCGCACCTTGCCCTCAAGATCCGCGCCATAGTCCGAGTAACCGCCCGCCTCGTCGGCGAACATATCGTAGGTGTCGATAAACTTCACGCGGCTGCGACGGGCGGCCGATCGCACAATCTCGTTGATCAGGTTCGCATGCGCGCGGCGCCTTGCACCTCGTGTGATCGGTTGGCCGATCCAGTAGACGGCCACACGTTTGGTGGCAAAGGCGCGGAGAATACGCTCAACGCGCTCGGCATAGCCTGCCTGCCAAGCCGCCTGATCTCGCAACCGAATGCGACGACCGTTCGCCTGCCGAATGGGTGACTGGTCGAATGCGCCGGCCATGACGATCGCAATTTCCGGGACGTTCGTTTCCGACAGGCCGTCAACGGCACGAACCGCTCGATCCCAGCGTGACGACGTAATGCCATTGAGCTTCTGCACCTTGCGATTGATCCGCAGGCGGGCGTCCTTGGCGAGGATACGGTTGGCCGCGTTGAGAAGTCCGTCGGCCCAGCTGTCGCCGTAGATTTTCACGTCGTAAACGTCATCTTTCGGGAAGGGCGTGATGAAGCTGCGGGTCGGGATTTGATCGGATGTTGTTTGCGCCTGAACGGGTCCAACGGCTGCGCCCACGGCCGAAAATCCGAGTGCCAGTCCGACCAAGAGCCACGTCAAGACCCGAATGCGCAGGACTTTCAATTTCAGCCCTCCTCTGACGGCCACTTGAGTTGTGAACCTATGTGCGGGTTTGGTCATAGCGCTTCACTCAGCCGATGAAAGAGTTGGCGATCGGCATACCCATCCGGCACGAAACCCATGGACACTTGATATGCGCGCAGCGCGTCTCGCGATTTGCGGCCGAGAATACCATCGACGCCACCCGTGTCCCAGCCCATTGCGTTGAGCAATGTTTGCAAGCGTTGCTTTTCGGCAAGGCTGAGGGCGTCTTCCGGATCGCGCCAAGAGAGCCCGAGTGGCAGTTGCGCCCGGCCAGCAATCGCGTCTGCGAGCAGACCCACGGACAAGGCGTACGAGACGGCGTTGTTATATTGAAGCAGAGCATCAAAATTTGGGGATACGAGGAACAGGGGGCCCGACGCACCTTCGGGCGCGAGCAATCGGTACAAACACGCGGCAGCTCTCAGAGCGTTTGGGAAACGGACACCGGCCTCACGCCAAGTCGCAAGATCGAGCCGAGCGTCGGCGTAATGCGCCCAATCAAATTCAGATGTGACCTTGACGTGAGCGCCCCAAGGCGCCGGCGGCTGATATCCTTCCGCTCCGAGGTAGTTCGCGGCCGAGGCCAGAGCATCTATGGGCGAGGCCCAAATGTCTGCAAAACCGCAACCGTCATGATCGATCGCGAAGCGCTGGTAGGTCGTTGGCATAAACTGAGTATGGCCGCTTGCACCAGCCCATGAGCCCGTCATGACCCAGTTGCGTTGATGCACCGCGCGCGCCGCAAGAATTGAGAACGCAGCGTCGCGCTCCCGCGCCCAGAATTCCGTGCGCCGCGTATCCATCGCACTCAATGCGCTCAAGACACCAAGCACGGGCCAGTCGCCTTGCTCACGGCCGAAGTTGCTCTCGATCCCCCAGATCGCAACGAGCACATCTGCCGGCACACCCCACGTCTTTTCAATTGCGCCCAATTCCGCGGCGAGAGCTCTCCCGTGCAGCCCCGCGTCGGCCACGCGCGCGGTCGTCACGAGGCGCTGGACGTACTGGCCGGGCGTCATCACGAATTCCGGTTGCGCGTTCAGCCGGTCCCAAACACCATCGATCAACGTCTCAGGGCTATTGGCGCGCGCCGCCTCTTCGGTGAGGCCAGCGGCAACGAGGCGCTTGCGAAAGTCAGCCGATACCGCCTGAAAGCGCGCAACTGTTTCGGCATCCGCTCCGGTCATGACGTCACGTGTCACTGGCGAAGCTCTGCAAGCAATCGACGCGTTGGCCAGCAGTCTGGCACCTGCCCGCGGCTCCGCTGATAAAGACCGATTTGACTGCGCGTGTTTGAGCCAAGTTTGCCGTCGATTTTTGAGATCGCAAAACCGCGCGATTTCAGACGCGCCTGGATGTCGGCCAGCTCGTGGCCACGCACTTGCTTGAGATCAGCCCAGGGCTGACGAAACGTGCCCCGACCTGCAATCCGATTTGCAAGATCGCCAACGAAAAGCGCATAGAGATCCGACATGTTGTAGCGCCGAAAGACACGATAGTTTTCGGTGACCAGAAAGATCGGGCCAAACGTTCCGCCAGCGACAAGCAGATAGGCATCCCACAACTTCTCGCGCTCGGAAAACGGACGACCGTCGTGGCGCCGAACACCAGCCGCCGCCCACTCGCCGATGGTTTTGGTGTTTTGTGGCCCCGCCATCGCACAATCAACGCGGCCGCCAGGTTCAATTTCGACGCCCCAGGGACGATCGGACATCCAGCCTTTGAGCTTCAGCTGATTTGCGGCAGACGCCAGCGCGTCCGGCACCGCCCAGAGATCTTTGCGGCCGTCACCTGTGAGATCAAAAGCAGTTGAAAAATACTCGGTCGGCATGAACTGCGTCAGCCCCACGGCGCCGGCCCAAGATGAGCGCATCTTCCCGCGTGGGACACCCTCGTCCAACATCTTGAGTGCTGCGAGCAGCTCGTCCCGAAACATGTCCTTGCGACGCCCCGTGTAGGCCTGCGTCGTCAGAACCCGGATCGCATCGTGTTTGAGCCGATACCCACCAAAGGCAGTCTCACGCCCCCAAATGGCGAGCACAACATCGCGCGGCACTTGGAGCCTCTGCTCGATTTGGGACAGCGTTGTCCGGTGCTGGCGCGCCAGAGCGCGACCGCGTTTCGCCAGGCGCGCGAGCTGGCGTTTGTTCAGATAGGCCTGCGGCGGTCGCGTAAATTCTGCCTGACCGCGATTGGAGCGTCGCTGCTTTTGACTTTGTCCCGGCAGCACCAGATCTGGCAACTTCAGATCGAGCGTGATGTCGGCCATCGCGCGGTCAAAGGTGCCTGTTCGGATGCCCTCGGCGATGGCCTCTTGGCGCAATGCGCTCAACCACGTGGCGAATGCGGCATCGCGTGCTTCGGCTGCCTTGCTGGTCGACAACGCTGAGATCGCGAAAAGTGCCGTGACGGCCGTCCACGCCAGCACCCGTTTCTGACAGCGCATGCCTCAATCTCCCGGTCGCAACACCGAAGGTTGTGCCTCGGTCGGACAAGAGCTAGCTCGCCATTTTCAACTGCGAAAGCTTTTCCTCCCACGCGAGCGCCTGCGAGACGATGTCATCCAGATCATCATGCTCCGGTTGCCAGCCGAGCGTGTCCCGAATTTTCGCCGAGGCCGCGACGATGGCCGCTGGATCGCCGGCCCGACGCGCAACCTCTTCGACCGTAAAATCAGCGCCCGAGGCGCGCTTCACAGCGGCGATGACCTCGCGAACGGAGTACCCTTTGGAGTAGCCGCAATTGAAGATGTCGGAGAGACCACCGGATCGCAAATGGTCGAGCGCGCAAAGGTGGGCATTCGCCAAGTCCGTCACGTGAATATAGTCACGAATGCAGGTGCCGTCCGGCGTGTCGTAGTCCGTGCCGAAAACACTCATTTTGGCGCGTTGGCCGAGCGCGGTTTCGCAAGCGACTTTAATGAGGTGCGTTGCTTTCGGCGTCGACTGACCCGACCGTCCCGTAGGATCGGCACCGGCGACATTAAAATAGCGAAGAGCGACATAGTTAAAATCGTGAGCTGCCGCACTGTCCGCCAGCATGATCTCAGTCATGAGCTTCGATGAGCCATAGGGCGACATCGGCTTCAAAGCTGCGTCCTCGGCAACCGGATTAACTTCGGGCATGCCGTAGACGGCAGCGGTCGACGAGAAAATGAAATTCTGAACGCCGGTTTCGACGGCTGCTGTAATCAGGCCGCGCGAATTGACGGTGTTGTTTTGGTAATAGTCGAGGGGGCGCTCAACGGACTCTGGAACAATGATCGAGCCAGCAAAGTGAATGATCGCGCTCACATTGTTCTCGCGAATGACCGATGCAACCGTGTCCGTATCAGCGATATCGGCGACGACGAGTTTCGCGCCATCCGCGACGGCCCACTCGAAGCCGGTCGACAGGTTGTCGATGACAACGACATTCTCGCCACGGTCCCGCAGCGCAAGCGTCATATGGCTCCCGATATATCCGGCTCCGCCTGTCACCAGAACAGTCATATCCACGGTCCCTTTTCGGTTCACGCACTGCCCGAGTCGCCAGCCGACGCCGACCAACGGGCACGTCCGGTCACATCTGGGCACATCAGACAACACTCAGTCCCAGAGCGATCATATTCGACCTGAATTAAGCAATATTCCTGCCAAACCCGACCGAAACGAACGGGTGAGAGTTGCTGTCACACCCAATGTGCCCTGAGGTTCCGGCTCAGCAATTGAGGGCGAGCGGGTCAGTTTGGCTGTCGTTTGTTGATCATGTGTTGTACGAGCCGACGGAACAGACGTTGACGCGAAAGAAGGACACGCCATGGCCGCCCCGAGCTCAAATCGACGCCCCATCCGTAAGGCTGTGTTTCCTGTGGCCGGCCTTGGCACCCGTTTTCTGCCAGCCACGAAGGCGATGCCGAAAGAAATGCTGACGGTGGTCGACCGGCCGGTCATCCAGCACGTGGTCGATGAAGCGCGTGCGGCCGGCATCGAACACATGATCTTTGTGACCGGGCGCAACAAGGGCGTGATCGAGGACCATTTCGATCGGCAATTCGAGTTGGAACAGACGCTCGACAACCGCGGCAAGCATAAAGAACTTACGACCCTGATGGACGATCTGCCGGAAGCCGGTCAGGCCAGTTTCACACGGCAGCAGTCGCCTTTGGGGCTTGGGCACGCGGTTTGGTGCGCTCGCGATATTGTGGGCGATGAACCCTTTGCGCTTCTGCTGCCTGACATGCTGCATCAGGGCACGACCCCCTGCCTTGGCGACATGATGGCGGCCTATGACCAACACGGCGGCAACCTCATCGCCGTGTCGCCGGTGCCCGAAGACCAAACACACCAGTATGGGATCGTCGGCGTTGAAGATGCGTCAGCCGCCGTCAGCAAAGTGACGGGTATGGTGGAGAAACCGAAACCTGGAACCGCGCCGTCGAACCTGCACATTACCGGACGCTACATTTTGCAGCCCGATATCTTCCAATTGCTTGGCAATCAGGAAAAAGGCGCGGGCGGCGAAATCCAGCTGACCGATAGCATGATCAGCTTGATGGGCCGCGCCGACCAGCCGTTTCACGCCGTGCGATTTGACGGCGAGATCCACGACTGCGGATCGAAGATCGGTTTCTTGATGGCAAACGTCGCCTACGCTCTCGATCGCGAAGATGCGCTTGCGTCGGAGTTCCGCGAGAAATTGTCTGGGCGTTTAAAATAGATTGGGCCACACATGAGCGTCGCCCGGCGAACAGGATGCCGGGCCAGACGTTTCAAATGATTTGTGCTCGTACTCGTACGCCGTGGCGACGGCCGATCAGCCTCTCAGCGGGCGATCCTCGGGGCGAATGATGCCATCGTCAGTGCGGTAGACACGGCCATCGGCAAGGGCGGCTTCCTCGCGCTCTTCGGGCGTGCGCCAGCCATCAGACCACCAGTCCTCCGTCCCAAACAACCACATCAGGAAGCCGGACCGTTGCGCCTGTTGGCGCTCCAAATGGCGGGTGACGACTTCGACCTTGGACGCCAACTCGTCAATCCGGTTCGTGTTGGCTGGAACCGCCTGGGTCGTCGACGACCATCCCTCAACCGCTTCGAGCCGCTGAGCGAGAACCCCGAGGTCTCCCGTCACATCGAGGCGCCAGCGGTCCATCGACTGGGCCAGCGTTTGCTGGTTCGAATTCAGCTTGAGCATCGCCTCATGCACTTCAGTCAGATCATTGCGATGGTCGTCGTTCGACTTCTTCAAGCCCGTCACGAGATACTGAAACTGCTCACGCTGCTCGGTCCGGTCGGCCTCGATCAGTTGGCGCACCTGGCCGATTGTCTGGCTCATTGGTTGTGACACGGCATTGATCAGCATGTCGGGATCGACACCACCGCCGCCGCCACCTGTCGCAAATCCGGTTTGGACGAGGCTTTGCAGGCGCTCGCTCGCTGCGCTCTGCGCACTGACCGCGCTCGCGACAGCTTTGATTTCCGTTCCGAGCGTCGTCGATGTTTGTGCGAGCTGGGCGCGATAGGCATCGACGTTGCTCTCGAACGCATCAATCCGATCACCGATCGCTTCGACGACGAGATTGCTATCTGAGACCCGGCTCTCGATTTCTTTAAAACGATCCATAACCGGACCGAAGTCGATGCCCGAGGTGGATCGCTCCGAAATTGTGCGTTCCAGGCGATCGAGCCGCTCCGTCATTGGTCGCATGTCCGGCGCACTGGTGTGTGCGAGTCGCTCCGAAAATGTCCGCTCAAGCCGATCAATGCGTTCGGTCACAGGCCGCATGTCCGGCGGCGTGCCCTGCGATGCGCCCATGGACGACACCGTCCGCGACAGCGCGTCGATCTTTTGATTGAGCGGCTGTAGTTCAGCCTGCGTGGTCGTGCGATCGCTCACAGCGCGGGTCAAAGCTTCAAGGCGCTCGCGAACCGGGTCGAGATCGAAATCGCCGTCCACGCCGCTATCGAGTTTCGCCTCCATGGTATCGAGGCGACGCAAGACACGGTTAAACGTGCCCTCCATCGCGCCGAGCTTCTTTTCAAACGCCTCGGCGATATCGACACGATCCAGCCGGTCGAGCTTCGAGACAATGACATCGATGCGATCGAGGCGGTTCGGGAGGCCTTCAAGCGACCGAAGCCGATCGACACTCGTCGCCAGACGTTCCAGCTCGCGCTTGGTCGCCGGATCGGATTTTGTGTCGTCGAGCAGGTTGTCTTCCAGCGACTGCAGCCGATCGCCGAGCACGTTCCAAGTCCGCGCCAGCTCCCGGAACTTCAAATCAACCGTCGCCTCGACGTCCCCAAGGCGGCGCACCATCTCGGCGTCGTCGCGCTGGCGGTCATAACCGGTATGGCGCACCGGCTGCGTTTCGCGTGGCGTTGCGACCGGTTCGGGTTGAGGCATTGGCGCATAAATGCGCCCGCGCAGCGCGTCGGCGAGGTCTTTGACGGTCCGCTCCAACGCATCAATCCGGCTGTTCTGATAACTGTCAGTGACGCTTGGGATACTCATCGTCGTCTCCAAGTTCAGAGCGCTGGCCGTGCCAGGCATGAGCGTGTTCGCCGGAGTGGCGGCTAGATGCGAAGCCCCGTTGCCCGTTGGCTGCGACCGATCGGAGGGCCAGGCAAACGAGACAGGCGAGTTCTGTGGCGCGGACTGTTGGGGGCTTGTCAAAGGCGACCCCGTCTGCGGCTGTGGCGGATAGTAAGGGGACGGTCCGACATCAGCGCGTGACACGACTGGCTCGCGCAAAGACCAGTCCGCGCGATGGCGCGACAGAAGCGTATGGGCGGAACTCTCTCGGGTCATCTCAAACAACGTTTGCAGAATGTCTTCGACCGTAACAGGCGAGCGCAGAGCATAGGCGCGATCAGCAGCGTGGCGCAGCAACGCTTCCATCTCATTTGACACATTCGGCTGCATGCCAGCGCTGTGTGAGCGAGCCGGAATATCATGGGCGATAATAATACCGCTTTCCCGCCTGAGTGTCGCATCAGAGATGCCAGACGCCCGTAATCGCTCAGCCGCATCGGGAATGAGCGTCATCGCGTGGACGAGGTGCTCCAGACGCACCGTCTCGGCGCGGTGAGCGACCGCCAGCTCGTAGGCTTGATTGCAGCACCTGAGAACCGTTGCATCAACCCAAAGCTCTTCGCCATCGGCTTCGGCTTCTTCAAGCGCGCCATGCAGCCATTCGGGGCTGACGGGCACCAATTCCTGAGGCGCCACGTATGTCACGCCACCCGTCGGGACCGCTCCGGGTTGGCGTGATGACGGTCCGTTTGCTTGGCTGAAAGGGTCAGAAGCGGGCACGTAGGCGCCGTGGCTGCTGCCGCGGTGCGGGCGCCCGGCCGGTCGCGGGGTTTTCAGCGGGAGATCGCCCCCCCGATACGACAAAATCATACGAAACGCCCCAGCTGGAAGGGCCTCCCCAAGCCCCGCCGACTACGCCACCAACTCTGCAAACCGCACTTGCGCGATGCGTATCACATGCAAACGCGGCAAGCTGTTGACAGTTACCAATTATCGTGAACGCGCGCCGCAATTTTTCCAAGATTGCCATAAGCCGACGCCTTGGCCGCCGTCAAAGCAAAGTCGTCCGCACGCGCTGTTGGAGCTCAGGACCATCGTTCTTCGGGTTGTTCAGAACCGCGCTCACCTCGAAGACATCAAGGAAATCATCCGGCGCTGGCGCAAGCATTCCGTGCGCTTCGGCGGCATCGATCTCACGGCAGTTGAGCCAGGCATCGAAAAGCGTTTGCGGCAAAATCACCGGCATTCGGTCGTGAATCGGTTTCACCGTTGCGTTTGCGGTCGTTGTGAGAATGGCAGCGGTATCGATCTCGCTCCCATCGGCGCCAAGCCAGCTTTCGAAGAGCCCGGCGAAAGCGAACAGCCCCTGATCGTCCGCCGCCGCCTCATCTTGTTTGTCGCCATCCCGCCGTTGAAACAAATGAGGCCGCTTTGCACCCTTCGGCCCGACCCACTCGTAAAACCCAGTCACAGGAAACAAGCATCGTTTGTGGCGCATTGCAGCGCGAAACGACGGCTTCTCGCGGGCCGTCTCACTGCGGGCATTGATGAGTGTCGTGAACTCGCCTGGATTTTTGACCCAGCTCGGGATCAGGCCCCATCGGACCAGGACCAACTCCCTCTGCCCAGCCTCCGAGGTCCGAACGATGTGCACAGGCTGGGTTGGCGCAATGTTATACCGCGGGGGGAATGGCTCGGCGGGTCGGTGTGAGAAATACGATCGCACCGCTTCAGGCGGCGAGGTCATTGCAAAGCGCGAGCACATCGGCGGGCCTCCAGCAGGAGCAACAACACGGCGAATAATCCGTTGGCCGGTGATGTAAAGCTCTAGCGCCCGATCCCCACCCGTGTAGCGGTACGGACCATGACCACACGAGCCAATGACGCCGCAACGAACGAGGAGACCCACTGGCCCCGACCTGCGGCAAGTATCGCCGTCTTCCGCGATGATAGCATCCTTCTTGGCCGCCGTGGAAAGCCACCCCTTGTCGGCGCTTGGAGCCTACCTGGTGGCAAGATCGAACCCGGCGAAACGGCTGCCGACGCCGCTTTGCGCGAACTCGATGAGGAAACGGGTGTCCGCGCGGACTTGCTCGGTGTCGTTGGAATTCGGGATGTCATTATTCGCAGCGAAACCGGTAAGCTGACGGCGCATTACGTCATCGCCGTGCACGCAGCGCGTTGGCGCGCCGGTGAGCCCGTTGCGGCATCGGACATCACAGAGGCGCGGTTCGTGCCCCTCACCGATCTCGATGCGCATGATTTGACAGATGGCGCCAAGGCCCTGATCGCGGACGCCAGACGACGGTTTGGCCTTTCATGATGAACCGCCGCGAGACACATCGGCAGGATTGCGTCCGGCGCGACAGCGTTGACCAGACGAGATCGCACGGGCTTAACGAACACCGCGCAACGACATCAGGTGGTGGAATGAGCAAAAAATTGCGCTCACGACGAACAAGCCAAACGCGAGCGTTGTGTCACGCGATCGCACTTGTGTTCGTTGTCGCCATTGCCTGCGCGCCCACAGCCTCGGCACAGAACCGCGA
>JBCBWG010000004.1:0-30598 GCA_039817205.1 Pseudomonadota bacterium | reverse complement strand
ATCGCAATCGGTGTGTTGACTTTGACGCCTTCCGTTCCCTCGGCGACGAGGATCCGGCCAAGCTTGCCGCCGTCGGCCGCTTCCACTTCCATCGTCGCTTTGTCAGTTTCGATCTCGGCGATCACATCGCCCGGCTCAACAATATCGCCCTCTTTGACAAGCCACTTCGCAAGCTTGCCTTCCTCCATGGTTGGCGAGAGCGCAGGCATCAGGATTTCGGTTGTCATCGGGAACCTTGGTTGAGCGGGGCGCTACTCGGATGGCTCGTTGTCATCGCGTTTATGTTTGACCGCATCGAAGGGAAACAGGTCAGCCATTGCAAATGAGACCGCATCGAATGGCGGCGCAGTGACAGTTTCGCTCGCTGTGAAATCAGCTTTGAGCAACCACTCTCCCTCCTGGCGCGCAAAGACTTCAAGATGCTGCACGCGCGGATCGAGCAGCCAGAGATGATTAACGCCATAGGTTGCATAGATCCGCCGTTTGTCGCCGCGATCGTATTCTTCGGTAGACGGCGACAAGACCTCAAGCACCCAGTCCGGCGCACGCTCCGACCCAATCCGCTCAGCGAGGCCTTCGGGAACGTTCTCACGACGCCAACCGGCAATTTTCGGCACGAGCACGTGTGGGCCGAGATGTAACTCGGGCTCGATCACAAACACCCAACCGCCAGGACCGCCGCGTCCGAATTGGAACGAGGGGGTGAGATTGGCAGTTAATGCGTTCGCGGCCCCGCTATGCCGATAGAGCGGCCGCGGCTTCACGACCAACTCGCCGAAAATGATCTCGCCAACCATATTTTCGGTGAGCGCTTTAAAGTCTTCGTACGTCGCCGATCGCTGGACAGTGCCGCTCATTGAGTGCCTGCTTGTTGAGGTGAGCCAAACACAACAATGCCCACCATCAGGAACGCCGCCAACGCGAGCAGCGCCATGCCGGAGCGCAGAAGCCACTCGACGCGGGCGAGCCACGGATGCCCCGGCGGATGCAGGATTTCACGCGCCATATCGAAGTCCCACTTCCGGATGAAGCGCTTGAAGCGCCACTGGCGCCCGTCGTGGACGTGCCGGAGCGTTTGGAATTGGCAATAGAGGATCGCCACCATCCAGCCGGCCAGGAGGACAAACATGGCAAGCGAGAGCGATTTGATCAGGTCCATGACGTCAAGCACCCTTCCTCACGCTTCAACCAACACGTCCGTTGTCAGCTCGGATGCTGCGGGCTCCGGCTCGTTCTGAGCAAACTCAGCCGCCTCACTCACAATCTCACGGATCTCGCGGTCGATCATCTTCAACTCTTCTTCCGTCGCCGTTTGCTCTGCCAGAACACGCGCGCGCACCATTTCAATCGGGTCCTGCTCGGCGCGAACTTTATTGACCTCCTCCCGCGTCCGATACTTTGCGGGATCAGACATCGAGTGCCCGCGATAGCGATAGGTCATCATCTCCAGAATGTATGGCCCGTCGCCCGCCCGACACTGAGCAACGAAGCGATCGCCCGCCGCTTTGACAGCCCGGACATCCATACCGTTGACCTTCTCGCCCAAGATCCCGAAAGAGGCGCCACGCTGCGATAAGTCCGTTGTCCCGGATGATCGCTCGATCGCGGTGCCCATGGCGTAACGATTGTTCTCGATGACGAAGATGACCGGCAGGTCCCAAAGCTTGGCCATATTGAAGGCCTCATAAACTTGCCCTTGGTTTGCTGCGCCATCACCGAAGTAGCAAAAACTGACGTGGTCGTTGCCGCGATATCGATTGGCGAAGGCGAGCCCCGCACCGATCGGAACAGACGCCCCGACGATCCCGTGCCCTCCAAAGAAATTTTTCTCTTTGGAGAACATGTGCATCGAGCCGCCCTTGCCGCCGCTGTAGCCGGAACGCCGTCCGGTCAGCTCAGCCATCACGCCTTTCGGGTCCATGCCTGTCGCCAACATATGCCCATGATCGCGATAGGTGGTGATGACCTGGTCACCGTCTTTGGCGCACATTTGCAAACCGGTGACAACGGCTTCCTGCCCAATGTAGAGGTGACAAAAACCGCCAATGAAGCCCATTCCGTAGAGTTGTCCGGCCTTCTCCTCGAACCGCCGAATGTGCAGCATCTCTCGGTAGGCGTGCAGCTCCTGATCGCGGCTGAACGGTACAACCGTCGCCTCGGCGTCTGCATCCTGCATAGCGTTCCCTCGATCGTTTTCATCGAGTGAGCGCGATCCCACAGGACAGGTCAAGGGATGCACCGCAGGCGACCGCAATGACTGCGCCAGTTACCCGCGCCGGTGCGAGCTTCAGCGCGTTCAGCGGGACACGAAAATCCGATCTTCGGCGCGCGCGAACCCAAGCGTCGACCGCGCCATTTCCTCGACGAGATCCGGGTCCGGCGGTGATTGGTTGAGAAGGCCGATGTCGCGCTTCAAGCGAGCTTGCGCGGCCCCAAGACCGGCAATCTGCTGCTCGACCATGGCTTTGCGGTCGAGAAGCTCTGCCTGAGCCTTGAGGCCGTACTTGCCGGAAATCGTGTGATGCCCGAAATAGGCAGCCATAGCGAAGCAGCCGAGCAAAACCAGGAGAGACTGCGGCAACCTTCTCATGGGCGATCACTTCCGGTGAGCGACGTGGACGCAACACCAGTTCCACGTGGGTCCATTGTTCGGACTTGGTGAACGTAGTGCAGATCCGCTTAAGGACCGGTAAAGCGCTGCACCATTTTAAACGCGGTTCACTGAGGGCTGAAAGTGCGGGTCGGCGCGACGTGCGCGAGGCGAACGGCAGCAAGCGTACGAGCGCAGGAGGTCCAAGACACGCTCAATGACCCGAGGCGTCGAGATCCACACTCAGCAATTTGGCCGAACATAATGATCGACGCCTGCGAAGATCCTCGTACCCGATCACCATCGCTTCACCGCGCCGTCGGCTGAAAACGAGCACGCGCAGCGCCCACCAGACCCGCCAACGCGACACACGACGACGTTACGATCGATTTGTTCCCAGGCGATTTGTTCCCAGGCGATTTGTTCCCGGCGCCGCTCTGACGGATCTGTCATGCGTTCCCGCCAACGGCGGTTACGAACGCCAACACACCCTCGATGACGTCGGTGGGGCGCTCTTGCTGCACCCAATGACCGGCGTTGGGGACTAAAGTCTCTCCGCGCCAATCCGTGCAGGCAGCCGCCATGGCTTCACGAGCGCCAGGCGTTTGTTCAATGCCCCAATCCATGTCGCCTGCGATGAAGGCGGCTGGCACGTTAATGATGCGACCAGCAAACAGCGCCATTTCAGGCGTGTTCGCGCTCGTTGTCCGGCAGCGGTACCAATTGAGCGAGCCCTGGAACCCCGAGCGCTGAAACGCGTCGACATAGATGGCAAGATCGGCGTTTGTCAGCCAACTGTTGGCGGCGATCGTCGCCGCCGATGGCATATGCGGGCCGACGGCTTCGGCCATCGTGGTCGCTGCGTCCATCACATAATAGGTCGGCATTTGGGCCAGGGCATCCGCGGTCCACCCATTGAGACGATAAGGTTTGTTGTCCGGCCAATCCGCACTTTTCATGTGATAATACGCGCGCAGGAAATCGCTAAGCCCCTGCGGTGGGTTCAACAGTTCGCCGGCCGCCTGAGGTTCGGAATAATACCACTGGTAATGCTTGCGGGGCCGGTCCAGCGCGCGAAGGTCACGATGGATCGCATCGGCGTCGGTCGGCGGCGGTGGTTCGCCAAGCGGCAGCGGTTGGGGCGGCACGAATGGCGCGCTCATCATAATGACCGACCGGAACACGTCCGGCCGCATCAGGGCGCAAGACCCAGCGACCGGTGAGCCAAAGTCATGACCGATCACGGCCGCCACATCGTCACGTCCGAGGGCTGCCACGAGCGCATGCGTATCGCGCACCAGCGCGCCAATCGTGAACGGTGCAAGGTCGTCAAAGTCTGCGGTCCAGCCAGTCGTCAGCCCATAGCCGCGTTGGTCGGGCGCGATGGCCCAGAAGCCCGCGTCACCGAGCGCTGGCAGGATGTGGCGCCAGCTGTAGGCGAGCTCCGGGAAGCCATGCAGGAGAAGAACGAGTGGACGGGCGCCGTCGCCGCGGCCAGCCTCAAGGCAATGCATAGAGAGGCCCGTCGCTGTCTCGACCCGGCGACGTGAAACGCCTGACGGTAACTCAGCTTCGGCATAGGCGGTCATGGCGCTGCCTTTTCGCTCTGGCGCGAACGGATGAAATCCGACCGCGCGGTGGAAGGTTGTTTTCAGCTAAAACAGCATTGCAGCCGCGCGACCAACGATAGGAGCGACACTGGACCGCAACGCCGAACGCGCTGCAGCTCGCCTTTACCATACAGGCCGAACAGCAAGTTCCGGCAATCATCGATATTTCCAAAGGAACTTCGCGCGAACATTTCTTGTCACAACCACGGATTGCATGAGCGTTCAGCAGGCTTTGCAATGACCATTTGCAAGAATTTACCGGTGTTTCTCATCTCCTTGCACTCAAACAGAAGCCAAGTACCGGTGGTGTTTACATCGTGCGTTTCAAGACTGCTCGCCGGAACTCCCAAGTGCCACTTCTCTCCCATCGCTGCAGGGCAATCCCGCCTCGCAGCGAACGAGCAACTGACCTCCCCCCTTTTGAACCGAGGGTCGGCTGCTCAAGGAAGGAGCTTAAGTCATGCTGTATCGAGCAAACGAAACGTCGGCTGCCTCTACGAAGCGCCCGGTCGGATTTGCGGCAGCCTGCATCGCCGCACTTGCACTGGGTCTCGGGACCACAGGCGCGGCCAACGCCACACAGCCGGGTACCGAACCGCCAGCGGTCGTCAAACCCGGCGCCGACGCGCCGAAGGCGGCCCCAGCGCCGGACGGAACGGCGCCAGAAGCAACCGCACCCGAAGCAGCCCCGTCTGACGGCACGCCGTCTGAAAGCGCGGCGGGACAGACCGCTGAGGACGGCGCAAAAGCCGCCGACGCGAGCATTGTTGGGTTGCCGGTGGTCACAAGCGATGGCGAACGCGTCGGCGACGTCGAGCGGGTCGTCGCCGGTGACGATGGCACGATGAAAGAGGTGCTGATCCGAACGGGCGGCTTCCTCGGCTTTGGCGCCAAACGCATTGCCATCCCGGTCGATAAGATCGCTCAACAGGGCAAGACGATCCGTTTGACCATGACGGCTAAAGAGGTCGGGAGCCTCCCAGAGGCCCCTGCACAAAGTGGCTAACATGAGCCGGCGCGCACCGTCGCACCCTCCCCGCACCCCCGCCTGATGGGGCGCGCCTTCAGCCACTGGAAACCACCGGGTCCCCCCCACCCGGTGGTTTCTTTTCTTGATTGGCCCAACGTTCGAAGGCTCCATAAACGCTGCGATGCGGCTGAGATCGCTCCGGCGTGAGGACCTTTGCTGTTCACCAAACGAACCTGGCCCAAGAGGACTTGACCTCGAGAGACGGGACTCATTCAAGAACTGTGCAGTGCGGCTCGGCGTCGTGCGCCAACGGGCATGTTTGCCCGTTGGGCCCGTAAAAGACGTCACCGCTCGAAGCGTTTGAATTTGATGCGGTGGGGTTCGACGGAGGCGTCGCCAAGGCGGCGCTTTTTGTCTTCTTCGTAGTCGGCGAAGTTGCCTTCGAACCATTCGACGTGGCTGTCGCCTTCGAACGCGAGGATGTGCGTCGCGAGGCGGTCCAGAAAGAACCGATCGTGGCTAATCACGACGGCGCAGCCGGCGAAGTCTTCAAGGGCAGATTCGAGTGCCGACAACGTCTCAACGTCGAGGTCGTTGGTCGGCTCGTCGAGCAGCAGCAAGTTGCCGCCCTCTTTCAATAGCTTTGCCAAGTGCACGCGATTGCGCTCACCACCCGAAAGCATACCAACCTTTTTTTGTTGGTCCGGGCCCTTGAAGTTGAACCAACCGCAATAGGCCCGCGAATTCACTTCGCGTTTGCCGAGGTAGATGATGTCATTGCCGCCTGAGATCTCATCCCAGACGGACTTGCTATCCTCGAGGTGATCGCGTGACTGATCGACATAGGACAGCTTCACGCTCTCGCCGATCCGGATCGACCCCGCATCGGGCTCATGATCGCCGACGATCATACGAAACAGCGTCGACTTACCGGCACCATTTGGGCCGATCACACCGACGATCCCACCAGGCGGCAGCTTGAATGACAAACCATCGATCAGCAGACGATCGCCAAAGCCTTTGACGAGCCCGTCCGCTTCGACGACGACGTTGCCAAGTTTGGGCCCTGGCGCGATCTGGATCTGCGCGTGACTGACCTTCTCCTGGCCCGTCTCGTCGACCATTTTTTCGTAGGCCTGGATGCGCGCTTTGGACTTCGCCTGACGGGCCTTCGGGCTTGAGCGTATCCAATCGAGTTCCCGCCGAAGGGCCCGTTCGCGGCTCTTTTCCTGGCTTTCTTCCTGTTCAAGCCGCTTAGCTTTCTGCTCAAGCCAGGAGGAGTAGTTGCCCTTGTAAGGAACGCCATGACCGCGATCGAGTTCGAGCGTCCACTCGGTGATGTTGTCCAGGAAATAGCGATCGTGCGTGATGAGGATCACACAGCCAGCATACTCCTGCAGGTAGCGCTCAAGCCACGCCACGCTCTCGGCATCGAGGTGGTTGGTCGGCTCGTCCAGCAGCAGGATATCCGGTTTCGAAAGCAGAAGTTTCGCGAGTGCAACGCGCCGCTTTTCGCCACCGGAAAGCGCTGCCACTTCTGACTCGGCCGGAGGGCAGCGCAGTGCATCGAGCGCCTGCTCCACTTGGCTGTCCAGATCCCAAAGATCGAGCGCATCGATCTTGTCTTGAAGCTCGGCCATTTCGTCGGCCGTCTCATCGGAATAGTTCATCGCAAGCTCGTTGAAGCGGTCAACCATGGTCTTCTTCTCGGCGACGCCCTCCATTGCGTTGCCCATCACGTCTTTCTCGGTGTTCAGCTCAGGCTCCTGCGGCAGGTAGCCGACCTTCACACCGTCGCCAGCCCAGGCCTCGCCATTAAAATCTTCGACGTCGCCCGCCATGATTTTCAGAAGGGTGGATTTACCCGCACCGTTAACGCCAACGACGCCGATCTTGGCGCCAGGAATAAACGATAGCGAGATGTCGCGGAGAACCTGCTTGCCCCCGGGATAGGTCTTCGAGACCTTGTGCATATGATAGACGTACTGCGGGTTCGACATCGCAGGCACTCCAATGTGTTTGGCCAATCCGACGGGCTGCCAGTTCTGGCGGACCAATAAGCCGAGCTTTCAAATCAGTCTCGCGACCGAGCGCAGTCCTCAGCTTCTGCCGCGTCGACCGATCGCGCGGAAAGTAACGTTATTCCAGGGCCGGACGAGTAACCGATCGGGCGCGGCGGCTCAATGTCCCTGATCCGGTCAGCGCGCATTTACCAGTTAAGTCCAACGGCCGAAACCACTCGCATCTCACCCCCGCCGATGCTCCTCCTTGAACGACCCCGCAGCGACGCTCCGTCAGCAAAAGACGATGGATGGCGCATCCACCGCTGCGAACAGAATTTCGAAACGGATGGACGGAATGCGCACCTTTTCCACGACCTTGACGCTCAGCCTCGGCCTCGTCTTCGCGGCGATTGCTTTGACGCAACCGGCCAATGCCGGATCTCGCTCCTGGTATCTTTGCTGGACCGGGCTCAACGGCGCGACCGCCTGCGCAAACCTACCAAACCGGTTTCATATCCCGGGCGTCCGACGTCCCACCGGTCGCGGGGAAACACGCAGCTTCCAGTTGACCCGTTCGCAAATCAGGGCTCTGTCGCGCTTCGTCGATACGGAAAACATGCGCCCGGCCTACCAGGCAACGCTGTACCAACCGAAACGTCGCGCCCGGTTTGCAAGAGCGCGCGTCCGAGGCTTCACGCGGCGGCCCCAACGCACAACGCGCGTGCGCTCGGCACGGCGGACGGCCCAGGTGAGACAAGTCAGACAAGTCCGGCGGGTCCGACAAGTCCGAAGTGCGCGGCAGGTGCGGCGCACCGCCTCCCGTAGCAATCGCCGGTTTTTCCTGTTTGGACGTCGCACGCGCCGACACTAACCCGGTGACGCGGTCCGCTTCACAACATTCTTAAAGGCGCGATACGCGCCGATGCGTTATCGTCTCCCACGCACGTTGACACAGCCAGCCGGGAGATCAGCATGAGCGAGACAACGGACGCCGGAGCACGTGCTGGCTCCGGCGGCGATGCCGAGGACCGCCACTTCGTCTACTTCGCAGATCCGATGTGCTCGTGGTGCTATGGGTTCTCACCCACGATTAAGACGCTCAGCGACACCTTTGCCGATCGCCTCGGACTGCGGATCGTGGTCGGTGGCCTCCGCGCCGGCAACACGCAGGCCATGCGTCCTCAAGATCGCGAATACATTCAAGGCGCCTGGACGCGCGTCGGCGAAGCCTCGGGCCGCCCGTTCGACCACGCATTTTTTGATCGCGAACATTTTGTCTACGACACAGAGCCTGCTTGCCGCGCGGTTGTGACAGCCCGGACGCTTGAGGCTGGTTCAGAGCTCGCCATGATGTCCGCAATCAGCACCGCATTCTATGCAAACAACCGCGACACAACTGATCCAGCAACGCTGATCGATATCGCCGCTGAACAGGGCCACGACCGCGCCGCGTTCCAAGAGACGTTCGACGCGGCAGACACGCGAAACGCAACGTTGCAAGATTTCTACTTCTCACAACAATCCGGCGTGCAGGGGTTTCCGTGCCTGGTCGTTGGCGAAGACACGCAGGGCTATACCATCGTCACCAACGGCTTCCGACCCATCGACGGTATGGTCGAGGGCATCGAACGCTGGCTCGCGAGCCAAACCGGGTAGATTTAATTATGCGCGCCTCAGCAGCACGGGATCGCCGGCGCGGACCGCCTGTTGCAGCTCCTGTTTGCGCGCCCTTCCAGCGATCCAGCGTACAAATCGCACACGGTTGATGCAGCGGACCGTGCGCGGTCTCGATACCAACCGAAGCGCGTTCGTCGTGCGGTACCCGCGCCAAACGTTCGCCGGGCGGCTCGTGCGCGCCAACCCCAAGATCAAGACGGTTGGCATCCAATTCGTATTCCGGGAAGACCGCCAACATGCTTTAACGCAGCGGAACTCTAAGCGCGACGATGGGGACGCGAGCGCCGGTTTTATGTTGGTTCCAGCGACCCTCTTTCCAAAGGCCGCATACCGCTCGCGCGGCGACCTCCCGCAATTTGAAAATTCAGATTAGGAAGATCGAAGACTTATTCGATTACATTTTCACACGTGATCCATTACGCTCCGCACTGGTATCAAATTGAATAAGATATTCATCATCGCCGCGCTGTGCATCTCGTTGCTTGTCGGCTTCGCTTATATTTGGAACATGAATTATTTTACGGTTACCCTTTATCCCGGCTACGGGAAAGGGGGCGCGTATTGTGTGGTCGACATACGGTTCGTCAGCAGCCGCTCAAAAGTACATCTGCGGACTATGCCGCGTGACCCTGAAGGCCAAACCGGCAAATGGACCATGAACTATTTTGACTACGACACACCGCTTCCGTCGCCTCGACAGTCAGGCCCGCGCGCCTCTCGGCGCGTAATCGTCTACGGCCGCGCGGCATACGTTCCTCGCCAGCGCGCGCAAGCCTTGAGTGGCCGCCAAATTCTCGCGACGGGCAACGCCGATGTCCTCTCGAATTGGATTGCCGGACGCCAAACAGCACGATATGCGCGTGTCTCTTTCTCGAACTTGGACCAAGTCATTTCTGTCGCCCGGAAAAGTCGCCCAATTGTCGTTCGAACAGCACACGCATTGCTTCAGCCGTTTGAAATTCCATTTAGCAAACGCATGTTCCGCCATGCAGACCGGTGTCTGACCCGGGCCGCGCGATGCAATCGAATTGGTTTGGCAGCGTGCAGGGCCGAATTGCAGAACACAAAGCGGACGAACGACGCCGGTCCCAATCAATAGGATTTGAACACAAAAGCAATAAACCCGAAAAGATGCACGGGACATTCCCTCGAGCCGGTCAGCCAGCCAGAAACTGGCAGACAACCTCGCGTCGATGGGGGCGCGCGCGATGCTCAAACAAGTAGAGCCCCTGCCACGTGCCGAACAGCATCCGACCCTTCGCAACCGGTATGCCGAGAGACGTCTGAGTGAGTGCCGTCTTGATGTGCGCTGGCATATCATCGGTCCCTTCAGCGGTGTGCCTCAGGTAGTCCATCGACGGATCATCTGCCGGCGGCACCAAACGCGCGAAAAATTGCTCCAGGTCGCGACACACATCCGGATCCGCGTTTTCCTGGATCAGAAGCGAGCACGATGTGTGACGGACGAAAACCGTGAGCAAGCCATCCCGACCGTCAGCCATCTCAACAAGCGCTGCCGACGTCTCGCGCGTCACCCCATAGAGCCCAGCGCCGGCCGTCTCTATGAAGAGGCTACGATGTGGCATGGCGGGACGTTCACCGGCACCAATGCTAAAACGGCGCCAGCTCCGAGGAGTGGCACCGTTGGTTAACTTAGCTATCGAGGAAGCTACGGAGTTTTCGGGAGCGGCTTGGATGTTTCAACTTGCGTAGCGCTTTGGCTTCGATCTGACGAATGCGTTCGCGGGTCACCGAGAACTGCTGACCCACCTCTTCGAGCGTATGGTCGGTGTTCATTCCGATGCCGAACCGCATGCGCAGGACGCGTTCTTCACGCGGCGTGAGCGACGCCAGAACCCGCGTCGTAATCTCACGCAAGTTCGATTGGATCATCGCATCGATCGGCAGAACCGCGTTCTTGTCCTCGATGAAATCGCCGAGGTGACTGTCCTCTTCGTCACCAATCGGCGTCTCGAGCGAGATCGGTTCTTTGGCGATTTTGAGCACCTTGCGGACCTTCTCGAGCGGCATCGCAAGCTTCTCAGCAAGCTCCTCCGGTGTCGGCTCGCGCCCGATCTCATGCAGCATCTGACGCGATGTCCGAACGATCTTGTTGATCGTCTCGATCATGTGCACCGGGATACGAATTGTCCGCGCCTGGTCTGCAATCGATCGCGTGATCGCCTGCCGGATCCACCACGTCGCATACGTCGAGAATTTATAGCCCCGCCGATACTCGAACTTATCGACCGCCTTCATCAGACCGATGTTGCCTTCCTGGATGAGGTCCAGGAACTGCAGGCCGCGGTTCGTGTACTTTTTCGCGATCGAGATCACGAGACGCAAGTTCGCCTCGACCATCTCTTTCTTGGCCTGGCGGGCCTCGCGCTCACCCTTCTGCACGTTGCGGACGATGCGACGGAACTCGGTGATCTCAAGACCGGTGTGGCTGGCAAGCTCGTGGATCTGGCTGCGCAGATCGTCGAGACGCATGCGCTCAGAGGCGACCAGCTTGGACCACGCCTTGGTCTCGTTCGACATCCGGTCAAGCCAGCTCTGATCCAGCTCGTTGCCGTAGTACTGCTCGATAAAGCTCTGGCGCGCGACGCCGTAGCTGTCAGCCAGCCGCATCAGTTTGCCTTCGAACTGAACGAGCCGTTTGTTGATCTCGTAAAGTTGCTCGACCAGGCTCTCGATACGATTGTTGTTGAGCGACAAGCTCTTCACATCAGCGATAATCTCGTCGCGCAGTTTGATGTAGGCGCGCTCTTGCTGGCGTGAGCTTTCCTCGCCAGCGACCTGCTGTTCAAGCTTCTTGTCCTGCTGCTTGCGGAGCTTTTTGTAATTGTCGGCGATCCGATCAAACGTATCGAGAACCTTCGGCTTCAGCTCCGCTTCCATCGCGGCAAGCGACAGCGCGTTCTCGTATTCGTCATCGTCGTCATCGTCGTCCGTCTGTTCGCCGGTTTCACCTTCCGCAGACGCATCAGCCCCGTTTGCCGCGCCGTTTGCAGCAGTAGGTTTGGCCCCAGGACTTGCAGCCTCACCGTTTGCAGCAGGTGCCGATCCGTCATTGGCCGGAGCCGCCGGAGCCGTCTTTGCTTCAGGCCCCTCATAGGTCGCTTCAAGGTCGATAATATCGCGGAGAAGGACAGAGCCTTCCATCAGGTCTTCGCGCCAGATGATGATCGCCTGGAACGTCAGCGGGCTCTCGCACAACCCGGCGATCATCGCCTCATGACCGGCCTCGATCCGCTTGGCGATTGCGATTTCGCCTTCGCGCGACAGCAGCTCGACTGTGCCCATTTCGCGCAAATACATCCGCACCGGATCGTCGGTTCGATCCGTTGGCTCGCGCGTTGCCGGCGTCTTAGCCGGGACGTTGTTCTGGGAGACCAGCGAACGGGCGTCGGTTGCCTCAGCCGTCTCGCCCTCTTCCGCCTCTTCCTCGTCCTGATCAATAACGTTGATGCCCATCTCTGAGAGCATCGCCATCACGTCTTCGATCTGCTCGGACGACACTTCGTCCGACGGCATCACTTCGTTAAGCTGGTCGTAGGTGACATAACCGCGGGCCTTCGCCGCTTTGATCATCTTTTTGACAGCGGCGTCGGACAGGTCGAGGATTGGGCTGTCACCGCCCGATTCCGATTGTCCGGTGTCTTTGGCCTCGGCTTTTTGAACCATGTGTTTCTCTCGACCTCGGGGCCCACGCTCGCGCGGACCAGGCTGGCAGACAGATGCAGGAGCGGCGAAAACGAGGTGCCATGAGGCGCGCCATGTGAGAACGCGACAATCATGCTCGTGCCGGAAGATCCCGCGCGATACGAAGTTGATGGCCGCCGATCCTTGGTCCAAGACACCGTCTTATGTCCCGCGATGGGGTATGCCACGTCTGGCGATTACGGTGTGAACGCGTCGTCCGGAGATGCCTCAGCAGTTTCCATTGCAGACAACACAGACTTGAGTTCGATGACTTGGGCGAGACTTTCGTCACAGCCGGTCGCTTCGAAATCCTCAAGTGCTAGTTGTAACTCCTTCTTTAATCCCCCGATCCGGTGTCGATCGATCAGTCGGCGAACAATGGCAGATCCACTCTCACCCGGCCCGGCGTTTGAACTCAGCTCGCCAACGTGTGCGTCATCTTGATCTTTGGACTGAAGGCCAATCCGCTCAATCAATGTTGCCATTCCCGCTACGTGGAGGTGGGAGCGGACATGACGTGTGTCAAGCGGATTTTCTTCAATCGCATATTCTAGCAAGGTCTGCAGACCCTGAGCCGCAAAAGACGCGCGGAAATCAAGTGCGACGAGCACCTCATCCATTTCGTCGAGGAGCTCAGGATGCATGACCAATGCGCGCAGGATTGCAAATTCAAGGTCGGCATCGGCCGCAGCTTCGTTCGAAACAAGCGCACTTGAGCGGAGCGCCGCACTCGGTGCAGGCTTGGGCACTGACTTACCGGAGCCGCCGCTCTGATGGCTCCACCCGCCGCCCGTACCACGACTGCCGGAGCCCGCCTGCGAACGGTCGCTCACCCATTGCGCCCGCGCACGCTCCTGATTTTTCGCCCGCCACGCGTGATAAAACCGATCACGGATCGCGCTCTGATAGTGGGTTCGGACGCCACCGTCTTCGATTTTGCCGACCTGCTCGCTGAGTTGACGCTCAAGCAAGGCCCGCTGTTCCGGCGTGTTCCATTCCCCATTCCCCCAGGCACGCGCCCAGAGCACATCGAGGAACGGGTCACTCGCAGCAAACGCCTTGCCGAGCGCGTCAGCACCGCGTTCGCGAATAAGATCATCCGGGTCAAGGCCGTCAGGCAGAAACACAAACTTCACGCTTCGGCCCGGACCCAGCAACGGCAGGGCCGTATCCAGCGCACGGTGGGCCGCCTTCCGGCCAGCGCTGTCGCCATCGAAGCAGAGCAACGGTTCATTGCTGAAGCGCCAGAGGAGCTTTAACTGCTCGGGCGTGAGTGCCGTCCCAAGTGGTGCCACCGCGTTGCGATACCCGGCCTGTGCCAGTGCAATCACATCCATGTAACCTTCGACGATGACGATCTCGCCGGTGTCGAAGGCTGTTTGGCGCGCGCCGGCCGCGTTGAAGAGGACGTGGCCTTTGTGAAACAGCGGGGTTTCAGGTGAATTCAAATATTTGGCTGGCTGATCGGCTTCGAGTGCGCGGCCGCCAAACGCGATGACGCGGGATTTCAGATCCTGGATCGGGAACATCACCCGGTTTCGGAACCGATCATAGGGCGTTCGGATATCCGGACCCATGACAATCAGCCCGGACGCTTCCAATTCGGCGTCAGAGAAACCAGCGGCTTTCAGCTTTTTCAGGAGTCCCGTGCGATCGGGCGATGCAAATCCAATTCGAAACGTACGGATCGTCTCTTCGCTAAGACCCCGACGTGTCAGATACGCCCGCGCTTCCGCGCCGACGGGGGCTCGCAAGTCGGCCTCGAAGATCTTGGCGGCCGCTTCCTGAATCTCATGGAGACGGAGCCGCTGTTCTTCGCGCCGATACTCTTCCGCCGTGGGCTTCGGCAGCGAAACACCCGCCTCAGATGCGAGCCGCTCCACGGCCTCGGGAAACGTCAGCCCCTCGGTTTCCATGAGAAACGAAAATATGTCGCCATGCTCACCGCTTGCGAAGCAGTGGTAGAAACCCTTCTGGTCGTTGACGAAAAATGATGGGGTCTTCTCGGTCTTGAACGGCGACAGACCAGCAAACTCACGCCCCTTTTTCTTCAGACCCACTTTCCGGCCGACGACAGCGCTCACCGGCAGGCGCGCGCGGATCTCGTCCAGGATGTGGGGTGGATATTTCATGCAGCCGCAGGCTCCGGGATCGCGTCCCCCAGGGCGTAAGCGATTCGGATCGGCTGAACGTTTAAGTGCGCGCAGAGCGCCTCGTTGATCCCCACGATCCACAGGGGAGCAGCCTCGCGGGCAAGCCGATGTCGCGCTATCTCCGGCCGAAACCCGTCCGCCGCCGCTGACCCCATTTTGGAGCCGTTTTGCTCAGCTGACCGAAGCGGCGGACATGCTCTGGGGTCTGAGGGCGATAGCCGGATGTCGCAGCTGTCAGGCCCCGATCCACCTGTTCGCCAAACTCCGGGCCAAACGCGTTGGGGCCTTCTTCGCCGACCTGTGCAATTCCCCAGAGAAATAGGGCGATATAGAGCATGCGAAGGAACCGGAGCCCCCACTTCATCACCAGTTCGCCGAAGTACGAGTTCGAAGCGTCCGGCCACATAAATTCCGGATCAATCGCAAGCAGGAACGTGAAGACCGCCAGAAAGAGCACCAGCACGTAGACGATGCCGGATGAGCCGCAGTCGCGCGATCGCCGTGTGAAAATGCAAAACTGCATCCAGAGCATGCAAAAGAGCGCGACCGTGTAGACGTTCCACTGTAGCCCCTCGCCCGACTGCGTGATTTTCAGGAACACCCAGACGTGCCCGAGCGCGAGCACGATCGCCAGAAACGCAAACGGCACCTGACTGAGACGCCCGTGCGGAATTACCAAGGCGGCCAGAAAGCTGAGAAGATAGTACATCGACGACAACCGGACGACGGTGACTTGGGCCACCAGAAGACTGTTCCGGGCAAGCTAGCGCAACGACGTTCACGTTTGGTTACTTGAAGATTAAGCGTCCGTTGTCAGCGTTGATCGCATTCGTTCGTCCGGTCGAAGCTCCAGAAGTCCGTCCCGCGTCGGTTGAGCGACGGGTCTTCGCTCAGTCGCTACGACGCGAGCCGTTTTTTCACGATCCCGCTCGCTTTGCCGAAATCCATCTGACCGGCGTATTTTTCCTTGAGCGCACCCATGACGCGGCCCATGTCCGGCATACCGGACGCGCCGAGCTCTGCAATCACCGCATCGGCTGCCGCTTCTGTCTCAGCCTCACTCAACTGCTTTGGCAGGAATGCTTCGATGACTTCAATTTCAGCTGCTTCCTTCTCAGCAAGCTCCGTTCGTCCCGCATCCGTGAACGCAGCAATTGAATCGCGCCGTTGCTTCACCATTTTCTGAAGCACCTGCAGAACTTCCGCATCGTCGACGGCGGTGATCCCCGTTGCAGTGCCTTTGTTGTCAACACGCGCGTCGATATCGCGTTGTTTGATGGCTGCGGAAATCATTCGGAGCGTCGTCACACGCACCTTGTCACCGCTCTTCATCGCGGCTTTGGTCTCAGACAGAATTTGGTCTCGCATCCTCAAAATCCTCACGAACAAATCCGGTCACAGGACCGATCCAGACATCCGCCATTTGACCCAAGCGGTCGCCTTCCCTACACCCCGCGCCATCGGTGGCGATGAAGGTGGCCGCCAACGCTGGGCACCAACACTGCACAGCGATGCCTCTCCCAACTCTTTGCTTTTGAGCGGGTTCGAAATGACCGACACAGCATACGGCAAATCAGGCGCGACGTCACAACTGACACATATTCGCGCGGGTTCGTCAGAGTTCCCGCCGCGTCCGGCGCCAGCACCATGGTCGACGCCTCTCCGCACGGGCCGCCTGGTGCTAGACGACGGAACGGTCATCGAAGGCGTCGGACTTGGTGCATCCGGTGAGGCTGTCGGCGAACTCTGCTTCAATACCGCGATTACGGGTTACCAGGAAATCCTCACCGATCCGAGTTATGCCGGGCAGATCATCACGTTCACATTCCCGCACATTGGCAACGTTGGAACGAACACCGAAGACACGGAGACATCCAACCTCGCAGCAACGTCCGGCGTGCGCGGTGCCGTTCTGCGCGCCGACATCACAGAGCCGTCGAATTACCGCGCGGCACAGCACCTTTCTGACTGGCTTGCGGCGCGAAACATCATCGCAATCACCGGGATCGACACGCGAGCACTGACCGCACGCATTAGAGACCACGGCATGCCGAACGCCGCCATCGCGCACGCGCCGGATGGATCATTTAATCCTGGCGCTTTGAAAAAGAGCGCAAGCGACTGGCCCGGTATCGATGGCATGGATCTCGTGCCGAGCGTGACGAGTGGTCAAAGCTACGAGTGGGACGAAATGCGGTGGTTGTGGGGTGAAGGATTTCCACGCCAGACGAACCCTGCATTTCATGTCGTTGCGATCGACTACGGCCTCAAGCGCAACATTCTCCGATGCCTCGCACATGCTGGATGCAAAGTAACCGTGGTGCCGGCAACCACATCCGCCGAAGAAATCCTTGCCCGGAAACCCGACGGCATTTTCCTGTCCAACGGCCCGGGCGATCCAGCGGCAACCGGTGCCTATGCCGTTCCGACCATCAAGACACTGATCGAAAGCGGTCTTCCATTGTTTGGCATCTGCCTCGGACACCAGCTGCTCGCAATCGCGCTTGGCGGTGAAACGCAAAAGATGCACCAGGGGCACCACGGTGCGAACCATCCGGTCCGGGATGACACGACGGGCAAAGTCGAAATCACATCGATGAACCACGGCTTCGCGGTCCAGACCGAGAGCCTGCCAGCTGGCGTCAGCGAGACCCACGTCTCACTTTTCGATGGCAGCAACTGCGGCATCCGCCTGGACGGTAAACCCGTATTCTCTGTGCAGTACCATCCGGAAGCGAGCCCGGGCCCACAGGACAGCCATTATCTATTCACGCGCTTCCTCAACCACATCCGCGCCAACAAAGGGCTGGATCCAGTCGCAGAACGTGCCATGCGAGATTGACGAACGCGACCTGGTGATTGCGCCTTGGCGTTCGAGGCCCGGAGTTCGAGGCCCGGAGTTCGCGACCTAGAAATCTCGACTTCGGGATCGCGACCTTGGGGATCGGGAGTGGGCGATCGCAGACGCGGCTGGGCGAGCCCTGATGCTGAGAGCTTAAGAGGCAGTGCCATGCGATCGTTGATCAGACGTTTCAGACGCCCCGTTTCAATCGGGATTGCAGCGCTCGTTGTAAGCCTCACCGCATGGCCGGTTGCTGCTGCTGATCCGGGCCCAACGTGCGGCCTCACGAACGCTGAGCTTTCGGCGATGCGATCAGCCAACGTCGTCATGATCGGCGAAGTCCACGACAATCCGGGCCACCATAAGCTTCAGGCCTGCCTGATCGCGCTTTTGTCAAAAGACGCAAAGCCCGCGCTCGTTTGGGAGCACATCACACCCGATCAAAGCGAAGCGCTGCAGGCCTTCCTCAAACAAGATCAACGCACACCCGCCGGTCTAGGTGAGGCACTTGGCTGGGATAAAACGGGCTGGCCGTCATGGTCGATGTTCACGCCAATCGCCGACATCGCGCTCCGCCGCAGTCTACCGATGTATGCCGGTAACGTCACGCGCGGTGACATCCGAGCAGTGGCCCGAAAAGGGGTTGGAGCACTCGCCGAGGACCGCCGCCAGAACCTTGGCCTCGCAACCGGCCTTCCCGACGCGCTGCAGAACGATCTACTGAAAGAGTTGGTCGCGAGCCATTGCGATTTGATCCCAGCGAGCGCGTTTGGAACGATGGCTGACGCCCAGCGCTTTCGAGACGCCCAGCTTGCCACGGTTTTGGCGCAAGCGCGCGCAACTCATGGTGCCGCCATCCTCATTGCAGGCAATGGTCATGTGCGCCACGATCGCGGCGTGCCCTGGCATTTGAAACGCCTCGATCGTGGCGTGCGCATCTTCACCGTCTCGATGGCAGAGACGGGGCGCGGAGGAAGTGGCGTGCCAACCGATGCCGTTTTGACCGCCGCTGCTCCTGAACGAGAAGACCCGTGCGTTGCGATGAGGGCGCGATTTGAGAAACATCGCGCGAAAAAGAAACGAAGCGAAACGCCGAACAAAGAGCCGGACAGTCGTGCCGAGCAATAGGATGGCCGCACATGACCGAGGCGACGCATGTCACGCGCACGGCGAACGCGGCGGCCCAGGCGGTCAGGTCTGCCAAGGCGGCCAAGTCGGATTTCTCGTTCGGGATCGAAGAAGAATATCATCTCGTGCGGCTCGAGACGGATGAACTCGCCGACGCGCCGGAGGCCTTCATTGACGCATGCACGGACGCGATGGGTGATCAGGTCTCGACAGAGTTTCTGAAATCACAAATCGAGATTGGAACGCGGCCGCATTCGTCTTTCTCTGAAGCGCGCTTAGAGCTCGCCGCGCTGCGAACGTCGATTGCCACCGTCGCCAGAGAGCACGGTCTGGCCCCGGTCGCTGCCGGGACGCACCCGCTGAGCCGTCGCAAGGGACTGAGCCCAACGAACAGCGCGCGCTACGCCGAACTCGCTGATGCACTCGGAGGCGCGGTTCGCCGCTTGGTCGTCTGCGGCATGCACGTGCACGTCGGGCTCGCAGACGACGACCTGCGCATCGATATCATGAACCAGGCGCGCTATTTCGTGCCCCACCTCATGGTGCTCGCAACATCATCGCCGTTCTGGGAACGCGAGGCGACGGGCTTGAAAAGCTTTCGCTCGGTCATCCTCGATGGTTTGCCGCGGACTGGGCTGCCAAATCGGTTTGATGGTTTCACCGATTACACACGCACGGTTCAGGTTTTGACGGCTGCGGGCGTCATCGAGGATGCGAGCAAGATTTGGTGGGATCTTAGGCCGTCGTCCAAATACCCGACACTTGAACTCCGCGCCCTCGACGTCTGCACAGACATCGACGATGCCATCGCCATTGCTGCAACGTTTACGTGTCTCTGCCGGATGCTCCATCGCTTGCGCGCGCAAAACCTATCGTGGCGCACGTATCCCGTATTTCTTATCAACGAGAACCGCTGGCGCGCGCAACGGTACGGCGTCGAAGGCAGTCTGGTTGATTTCGGACGCAACGCCCTTGTCCCCTACAGCGATCTACTGTCTGAGATCCTGGATCTGATCGCCGAAGATGCCGACGCACTGGGATGCACGGCGGAAGTCGCCCATACGCGGACGATCGTCGCGCGCGGGACGAGCGCCGATCAGCAAACGCGGGCCTATGACGAAATGGTGGCGGCCGGGCAATCGAGCGACGCCGCCCTGCGCGCGGTTGGTGCACATCTTAGAACCGCGACGATCGCCACTTAAGAACGCACGGCGACACGAACTGCTGCGACCACCTGTAGTTAGGGCGCCGTTCGGGGCTGAACCAGCACATGTGTTTGCAAAGGTTTTGGACGCATGCCACTCACGGCTTGAGTTGCAGTGGCGATTCGGCCTGGGTGCAGCATACGGAATGACGTGCCGTGCCCGATGGGTGTCCGGCATCGCGATCCTAAAGATCCCACACCCCGTCGGCTGACGGGCCTGGCAACATTCATCGCGGAGCCGACCATGATTCAAGACGGCAAAATCTTCGTCGGAAAAAGCGGCAAGGGGGAATACCTCAACCTGAAACTTGCCAACCGTCACGGGCTCGTAACCGGCGCGACCGGTACCGGTAAAACGGTGACAATGCAGGTCCTGGCGGAAGGCTTTGCCGACGCGGGCGTCCCGGTTTTCGCAGCCGACATCAAAGGCGATTTGTCTGGCATTGCGGTCCCGGGAGAAGCCAAAGACTTCATCGTCAAGCGCAACGCCCAGATTGGCCTCGAGGGCTACCAAAACACCGGATATCCGACCGTTTTCTGGGATGTGTTCGGCAAACTCGGCCACCCGATCCGCGCGACCGTGACGGACATGGGTCCCCTCCTTTTGAGCCGCCTCCTAGAACTCAACGAGGTCCAAGAAGGCGTCATCACGATCATGTTCCGTGTCGCCGCGGACGAGAAGACACCGCTCATCGATCTCAAAGATGTGCGCGCGATGCTGAACGATCTCGCCGAGCGCCGCGACGACATCTCGACGCTGTACGGTAATATCGCGACGGCCTCCGTCGGCGCCATTCAGCGACGTCTCCTCGTGCTTGAGGAACAAGGCGGCGACGTTTTCTTCGGTGAGCCGGCGCTGAACATCCAGGACCTGCTGCGCACAACCTACGATGGCCGCGGCTTCATCAACATCTTGGCCGCTGATCAGCTCATGCAGCGCCCACAGCTCTACGCGACCTTCCTCCTTTGGATGCTGACGACGTTGTGGTCGGAACTGCCGGAGATCGGCGACCCTGAGAAACCGAAACTCGTGTTCTTCTTCGACGAAGCCCACCTCTTGTTCGATGATGCGCCAGATGCGCTGCTCGACCGCGTCGAACAGGTCGCGCGCCTCATTCGCTCGAAGGGCGTTGGCGTCTACTTTGTCACGCAAAACCCGCTGGACGTGCCCGACACCGTGTCGTCCCAGCTCGGCAACCGCGTGCAGCACGCGCTGCGGGCGTTCACGCCTCGCGAACAAAAAGCGGTTCGCGCAGCTGCAACGACGTTCCGCCAAAACCCGGACCTCGACACTGAAAAAGTGATCCTCGAACTCGGCGTCGGCGAGGCACTTGTCTCGTTCCTTGAAAACAAGGGCGAGCCGTCGATCGTGCAGCGAACACTCATTCGTCCGCCGAACGCACGCATTGGCCCGCTGAGCGAAATCGAGCGCGCGGAGATCATTTCGCGAAGCCCGCTTGCAGGCAAATACGACGAGGCCGTCGACCGCGAGAGCGCGTTCGAACTTGTCAAAGCCCGGCAGGCCGAGCGCACGGCGGCCGAACGGAAGCTGGAAGAAGAAAAAGCCTCCAAAGAGCAAGGCTGGGCCAACGTCGTATTCGGCAAAGGCCCACGCGGCGGTCGTTCCCTCGGCGAACAGGTCGCGCGCGACGTCGGCCGATCTGTCATGCGTCGCATGATCGGTACCGGCCTCAAAGCCATCTTCCGCGCTGTCGGCATGCGTGGTCGGTAGAACGGGCGACGCTTGCGATCAGGAGGGCCTGTGACACGCCGCTATTTGTCGGAACCGCTGAGCGCCGAGAAGAAATTGCTACCGGATGAGACAGCGGCGCCGCTTCGACGCGGGCCAACGGGACGGGTGGCCACAGGCTTTGGTCGACGCGCGGTCGGCACCAATTGGGGCGGTATGCGTGCCCAGGGCTGACGCGATCGGCCCTGCGCCTCGCCGGCCTCGTACAGCTTTTTCTGATAGCGCTTGTCGAAGGCCTCGGCGGGCCGGAATGGAAATTGTACGGGGATCGCCGCGTAGAAAAAATCAGCGTTCGCATCCCGGACCCGGCGGAACACCTGATACAATTCAGCTGATGCCTGCGCGCGCAAAAGCGAAATGATCGATTGCCCGACAAGCGGTAACGTCTTTTGCTCGACAGGCGCGTAGATCGGCGCAGGCTTTCCGTTTTCGATTACATAGATCCGATGAATCGGCGGCGTCTCATAAAAGCGATTGAACTCGCTGATCGGCGCTTCGACGGGCGTCACGAAGAGCTGTCGCGTCACCCCGCCATCAACATGCAGCTCGTCGAACGTTTTGCCGTCGGCCTCGACGGTAACGCGCACGGGCGGAAAGATGCCCGGGATTGCTGCTGACGCGAGCACAACCTTGTGGAACAGCTCAGTGGCAGCGGGCGTTCGCCGCGCCGCCAGCTCACCCATGTTCCAGACAACGGGTCGCTGGGCGTCGAGATTGGTTGTCAGAACCATAAGCAGGCGACCGCGACGGTATTCGCGCGCGATCTCATCCAGCACCTTGCGATTAAGATAGCGGGCGATCAGCTCGGCGAGCGGGGTGGTGTCAACGAGCGAGTCTCCGCCGAGGAGGCCCGGGAGGCCAGAGGGCTTTACGAGTTGGTTCGTCTCGTATGTTGTCCAAATCTCGCGAAGTGTTTCGTCATACTCGGGCCCGAGGAAGGCGAACGGCGCAATGAGTGCGCCAGCGCTGACGCCCGTGACGATCTCAAATTCTGGGCGACGCCCAGACTTCGTCCACCCGGACAAGAGGCCCGCACCAAACGCGCCATTCGGCCCGCCACCGGATAAGGCCAATACCTCAATGATCGGCCGCCCATCTTGTCGAGACGCAAACCGGCCGATCCGTTTGACATTCGGGAAGCGTCGATTGAGTTCCTTGATCAGGTCTTCGGGAACTTCGTCGCCCCAGGCCCGGATACCATCAAGGCCTGGCACACGTGCGCTGTCGACGAGGTCCTGAGGCAATGGCGCGCGCGCATCAATCATGCCAACGCAACCCGCGACGAGCAGGCTCGCGATCAGCACAGCGATCCAACGCATCAGCGGCGCACGGCACACGACAAAAGCACCCTCGATCTCAGTAGCCCACACCCCAACGCGCGGCCGGCGGGCTGTCGCGGACATGTAATGACCAAATACGGTCACGTCCGTCGCCGTCGTGCACCAACCAACGATTTTTCATGATTTAAGGACGACAACGCCACAGCGAAACGCTAATCAACCCGCGTAAATTCCGCGTTGATTTCAATCATGATTTTGTCTGAGACCAGCGGAGCTGCCTGGGTTATGCCCCACGCGCTTCGATTGAGCGTCGCCGATGCGGTGAAGCCAGTGACCCAGACACCGCGGTGGACCGGATTGTACGGCGCGAGCGGATGTTCACCGGTAAAGTTCCAGACGACATCGAGGACCACCGGTCTGGTCACACCACGGATCGTCAGATCGCCGGTCAGCTGCCCTGTCTTATCTCCGGTCGGCACGACGGTGGTGCTGCGGAACGTGATCCGCGGGTACTGCTTTGCATAAAAATAATCGAACGATCGGAGCATGGTGTCGAGTGCGGTCACGCCCGTCGATAGCCCGCTGAGGAGCATCGTAATTTCAACTTCACCGGCCGTTGGGTTCGTCGGCGCAAATTGCAGGCGACCGTAGACCTCCCGCATCTCTCCCGATTGTCGAGAAAGGCCGAGGTGATCCCAGGTAAAGCGGATCTCGGTGTGCTGAGGGTCGAGCTTCCAAACGTCAGCACGGGCCGGTGTCGCCATCAGTGACAACAGAGCCAAAGCCGCGATGCTGATGGCCACCATGACTGGCCCGATCGCGGGCGCGAGAACTGGCGCGAGAACTGGCCCGAGAACTGGCCCAAAAGCTGGCGAGACGACTGCCGTCACGTGCTTTTGGGGCGAGGCCGCAGGCCGTTTTAACATCACGCACCCATTCTGCCGACACGACGACCGCTTATAGCCCGGCCGCCATCCCACCGTCGACGGCCAATTCGGCACCGGTGATGAACGCTGCATCATCAGAACTCAGGAAAACGGCGGCCGACGCAATCTCATCGCCGGTGCCGAACCGACGGAGCGGTGTCTGATCCAGGAGCGCTTTGCTGAACATCGGATTGCGCAGCACCCGCTTTGTCAGTGCGGTCTCGATGAAACCGGGCGCGATCGCATTCACGCGAATTCCGAACGGGGCGTACTCAACGGCGAGGCCACGCGTCAGAGCGGAGACCGCTCCCTTTGTTGCAGAGTATCCCGTCAACTGTCGAAGGCCCCGGTGCCCCATGATCGATGCAAGATTGATAAGCGAGGCCGCACCCGACGCTTTCATTAGCTCGAAACCGTCGCGCGCGACGCGGATCACACCATCGAGATTGACGTCGCGAATGGCTTCCCAGTCGGCGTCGCTAATGTGCCGAAAGTCACCGCGCACATTGATGCCGGCGTTGTTGACGATGATGTCGAGCCGCCCGTGATCCTGCGCGATCAGACGGAAAGCCTGTGAGATGTCCTGACCCTTGGCAACATTGCACGCAATCGGGATCGCACCGCCGGTTCCACCAACGGTCTCAACATCGGCTTGAACACGCGCTGCAGCTTCCTCGGTTTGCGCGACGTCGAGGTCGCTGACGACCACGAGCGCGCCCTCAAGTGCAAAGCGCCGCGCGATCGCCAAACCGATGCCGTTGGCTGAGCCTGTGACAAAAGCAATTTTACCGGTCAGGCGCGCACCTATCTGTGCCGGGGCAACTGCGGTATCGCCGGACGGGTCCTCCGTCGAACGCACGTCATCCGTCATCAGCTCACAGTCCCGTGGCGGCGTGTGGGTGTTCGCATGGTGACCAGTTCCTCAGCGGCGCTTGGGTGCAAGGCCATCGTCGTATCGAAATCGGCTTTCGTCGCGCCCATCCTCAAGGTCGTGCCGACGACCTGAATGATTTCAGCCGCGCTGTCGCCTGCGATATGGCAACCAACCACGCGATCGGTTTCGCGATCGACAAGCAGCTTCATGACGACGCGCTCGTCGGAGCCACTGAGTGTTGCTTTCATCGCGCGAAAGTTTGCGACGAAAACATCGAGGTTGGGATGACGCGCCACCGCCTCGTCTTCGGTCAGGCCGACGGTGCCAATTTCAGGCGATGAGAACACAGCCGTCGGAATGAGATCGTAGTCCACTTGGCGAGGCTGGCGCGCATACATCCGATTGGCAAACGCGTGGCCTTCGCGGATCGCTACCGGGGTGAGCTGTACGCGGTCGGTCACGTCACCAACTGCGAAAATGTTCTCAGCCGACGTTCGCGCCTCATCATCGACGACCACAGCGCCGTATTCGCTCGTTTTGACACCCGCAGCCTCCAGGCCAAGGCCGTCCGTGTAGGGCGAACGACCGATCGCAAACATGATCTGGTCGCCTTCCAGGGCCGTGCCACTCGAAGTGTGCCCAACCAGCGTGTCACCGCGTTTCTCGATCTCCGTGAACACGGTGTTCGTGACAATATTGATGCCGTGGTCGCCATAGGCCTTCGTCACGACATCGCGCATGTCTTCGTCAAAGCCACGCAAGATTTTTTCGCCGCGATAGATGAGCGTCGTCTCAACGCCGAGCCCGGCAAAAATCCCGGCAAACTCAACGGCAATATAGCCACCGCCTGCGATCACAATCCGTTTCGGCAGCTTTTCCAGATGGAACGCCTCGTCCGACGTAATCGTATGCTCGATGCCCGACAGCTTGGTGTCGACATTCGGCCGACCGCCCGTTGCGATCAGCACCGTCTTGGCGCTGATCTCACGACCATCTGACGTCAGCTTGATCGTATGAGGCCCCGTCAGCTCGGCGCGATCTGAGAATGTTTCGACGCCCGCGCGATCCAGATTTGCGCGATACAGACCCTCGAGCCGCGCGATTTCCTTGTCCTTGTTGACGATCAGTGTCGACCAATCAAACTGAGGTTCGCCAACGGTCCATCCGAAGCCCGCGGCGTCTTCGAAGCTGTGCGAAAAGCGACTGGCATAGACGAAGAGTTTTTTCGGCACGCAGCCTCTGATGACGCAGGTGCCGCCGTAGCGGTACTCTTCCGCGATGGCGACCTTCGCACCGTGGGTCGACGCGATCCTGGCCGCCCGCACACCGCCCGAGCCGCCACCGATGACGAAGAGGTCATAATCGTAGCTATCGGTCACGTCTCACCTACTTTCAAACGGTTGACCCGCGGAACCGTTGGCCCGAAACCATTGGCCTGAAACCATTGACCTGATTGGCGCCAACACACAGCCTCGCTTGAGTGTGGACCGTGCGGCCCCTCAAGCTGACCTGGTAGCCCTCGGCTGGCTACTAAACGGAGAAGCCGTCGCCTTCATCATCATAGCTGTCTTCTGCTTCCATCCGTGTCACGTCCTCGTCAGATGCGATGAACGCGATATCAGCAAGACCGAGAAACAGGCCGTGGTCGACAACGCCTGGAACCATTTGCAACGCCGCCGCCAGCATTTCCGGCTCTTCGATTTTTTCGAATGCGCAGTCGAGAACGAGGTTTCCATTGTCACTGATAAAGGGCTTGTTGTCGTCGCCGCGACGGAGCGTGATTTCACCCTCGCAGCCGACCTCGCTCGCGAGTACCTGGATCATGTTGCGCGAGACGTGGATGCCGAACCGAACGACTTCGATCGGAAGCTTAAACGCACCGAGCGTCTCAACGAGCTTGTCGCTATCGGCAATAATCACGAGTTGGTCTGAAGCGTTGGCAACAATTTTTTCGCGCAGAAGCGCGCCACCGCCGCCTTTGATGAGACGCATGCTCTGGTCGATTTCATCGGTCCCGTCGATGGCAAGGTCGACGTAGGGTTCATCGTCCAACGTCGTGAGCGGAATGTTGAGCTGTTCGGCAAGCTCCCGGGTCGGCTCGGAGGTTGGTACACCGGTCACCTTGAGGCCCTGCGCCACGCGCTCACCGAGCAGCTCCACAAACAGCGCAGCCGTCGATCCGCTGCCAAGACCGATCCGCATCCCGGGCTCAACGAGTTCAAGAGCCGCCGCCGCCGCTCGTCGTTTGCGATCGTCAGAACTCATCAGACACGTCCTCAAAGATTGCGCGGCCAACCGACCGACCAGACGACTGGCCAGTTAATTGGCCAGACGCGTGGCCAACCTGTCTCGTATGGATCGCGCCATTTTTTGGCAAGGTCGCCAATGGCCGAACAAATGCGGCAATCGCCTGGACGTGCACGACTTTGGACGGAAGCCATTTTGAGTTCAGAGACTTCGGTGGAATAGGACGGCTCGATTTTGAAAACGGCGACCCGCACTGCGTGATGGCTGAACAGGTCAAGCCTCAACATTGACCCCGCGAAGCCAACACGGCATCACAGGCGCCGAGGATTATTCCGTGAACCCGCAGATGAGACGCCGATAGGAGCAGCTCCATTGAAAACAAAGCGGAATCTAAGCGGTATTACATTAGCCTTCGATCTCGACGGGACCCTCATCGACACCGCGCCGGACCTCATCGCGACCGCTGGCGCCGTCCTCGACGCGCATGGCTTTTCACAGGTCCCGGATGCCGTGATGCGGCCGCAGATCAGCTTCGGCAGCCGTGCGATGCTTGAAGCTGCGCTCCGCCACCAGGGCCGTGTCGATGCACTGACCGATCTCAATGACCTGTTCGACGCGTTTCTTGCGCACTACCGCGATCATATCGCCGATCACAGCACCCCGTTTCCGGGCGTGATCGACGTCATAGAGCGCGCACGCGCCGATGGCGCTCGAATCGCTGTTTGCACGAACAAGCTCGAAAGCTTGTCGCGCGATCTCCTCGAAAAATTGGGAATGACAGCTCTGTTCGACGCGATCGCAGGACGCGACACCTATGACATCCACAAGCCCGATCCCGGCCACCTCACCCGCGTTATTTCAGATGCTGGCGGTGATCCCGAGCTCGGTGTGATGGTTGGCGATAGCGAAACCGATATCGCGACGGCGAAGGCGGCCAGCCTCCCCGTAATCGCTGTCACCTTCGGCTATACATCGATACCGGTGGAGGACCTGGATCCGAACGACATTGTCTCAAGTTACGGCCATTTTGACGGTGCCCTCAATCGAATTTTGAGCCGGCCCCACGCGTAGCGGACGTTGAAAATGGACCGACAGCGGACAGCGGATACGCCTTGATCCGACCACATCCCTGCCCCACCTCACACGCCGACCGAAGTTATGCATTTCGTGTCTGAGACAACCGGAGTGACGATCATGATGCTGAAGTTCGTAAAGTCTGCAACGGCCGGTGCCGCCGCGCTCGCACTGCTTGGCGTTGTCGCCACCTCGGCTGCGGCCAACGAGAAGCAGTCGTGCCTCAAATCGACTTTCGAAGTCGCACAAACAGCTCAAACAAAATCGCCAAGCGAAGGCCAGCTCCAGAAACTCGAAGCGCTTCTGACAGAGATTGAAACAGCTTGCGAAGCTGGAAAGTTCGGCGAGGCCGATACAAAACGCAAAGCGCTCGCGTCACTGGTCGCGAGCATGTAACGGGCGCTCATCGCGTTTCGGGCGGCACGATCAATGGTAAGGCGATCCGAAAGCGCAGGCATTTGAGCCGCGCAACTTTCGGGTCGCCTCTGGCCTCCCAATGGACTATGCCTCGCGCGTGTTTTTGAGCGCGAGGTGTGGGATGTCGGCGTCGCAGTGGCTCTGGCTCGCAGCGCTCTCGGTGCTCTGGGGCGGCTCTTTCTTTTTTACTGGCTATGCCGTCCGCGAGATCGACGCCGTCACGCTCGTCTTCTTCCGCGTGGCTCTTGCAGCACTCGTCCTCTTGCCCGTGGTATACGCACGCGGTTTATCACTGCCCATGCTCGGGGCCGCTTGGATCCCGTTCGCGGTGATGGCAATCCTCAACAACGTCATCCCGTTCACGTCGATGGCGCTCGGCCAAGCGCGCATTGAAAGCGGTCTCGCATCCGTTATCAACGCAACGACACCGGTCTGGTCGGTGCTTTTGCTGCATCTCTTCACAGCCGATGAGAGGCTGACCTGGAACAAATTTATCGGCGTTCTGCTGGGCGCTGGCGGGGTTGCTATCCTGATCGGACCGGGCGCGTTTGGCGGTCTCAATGCGCAGCTCACCGGAATCTTGTTTCTTCTCATCACAACAGGTTCGTACGGCTGTGCCGCCGTTTGGGGTCGTCGGCTGCGTGGCATCCCGCCTGTCGTCACAGCGGCGTCTCAGCTGACAGCGTCTGCGATCGTGATGCTGCCGCTCGTTCTGATCATTGACCAGCCGTTTGCACCTGGCGGTCTCTTAAGCGGTACTGCCAGTTGGCCGTCTCCGACGCTGATTGGAGCGGTTGTTGCACTCGCTGTCATCTCGACGGCCTGCGCCTATCTCATTTTCTTCCACATCCTGAGTGTGTCCGGGCCCGCGAACGCCATGCTCGTGACATTGCTGATCCCGATCAGCGGCATTGCTCTTGGTGCGCTTTTCTTGGATGAGACCCTGCTCCCACGCCACTTCATCGGCTTTGCAGTCATCGCAACCGCACTGATCGCCATCGATGGCCGCCTGTTGCGGTCCATGCGTCCCGCAACCGAGTGATGAGACATGCGCGCCCTTGGGCAACAGCCGTCGAACGCCCCCGCCTCTCCTGGCCCCATGGCCCCCTGGGGCCCCAGCGTTAAACACCCCAAGGCCGCTGTCGCCATCCGGAGAAGCTGGCGCCGGCGCTGTGACTAAGCGAGACCATGTCCGAGAGCGGTTGCTTCGACACCGATGCCTCGGGCCGCAACATGTGGAACTCGGCATGCAGCAAGCCCTCGGCCTCCTTGCCGACGGTCGCCAAACCTTGCGTCTCCAGCGCCAACAAGACCTGCGTCCACTCCGTCGATGATGCGAACCGGCGCTGGACGAACGTGGTGCTCCTAAGTTTCTCATGCCGAAGCTTGCGGGCCTCAGCTTCCATGGCGAGCGTGTAAAACGGACTGACGCGCAGTGCGAACACGGCGCACCAGAGGTCCGGGTTGCCGATTGCATCGATGACCTGACCGAAGACACCGGCATCCAAAAAGTCCGCGCAGTTGAGCGATACGATCATATCGACGCCGGAGAGCAACGCGAAATCCTCATCGGCAAGTTTTCCAGCCGCAAGGTCGCTCACCATCGCACCGTCAATCAGCCCAGCGCTTTTCGCGTAGTCAGTCGTCTCGTTGTGCACGTCGAACGCAACGAAGCGGCTTTCGATCAGCTCCGGCCAACCAGCCAAGTAATTGCGATCGAGCGCGATCAGTTGCTCGCTATCCAGTTCCACCCAATCGAGATCGCGATAGCGGTGCGCGAGTTGGTTCATGTCCAGCGGATAGCGCAACAGCACCGGTAACGTTCCATAGCCACAGCCGATATCGAGAATCTTGAGTGGTCGCCCCAGCTCATTTGTTCGCTGGCGAATGATCCGGCGCATGAGCGCCGCCGCGGCATCCGGCAGGCGATAATCAAGACCGAAAATCACCCGGTAAAACGCCCGTGGATCGCCGGACTGGAAGATATCGCCGGTGACATCCCCGTCTGGTTCGCCGCGCGGAAAGGCCAACGTTTGTCCGATACTCATGCGTAGAATAGGTCCTGTTTTGATCTCACGCGCGAAGTGCGCTCCGATGGGGCGGCGCTCGCGCCGGGTCGCGGTGCTCCCTCAAGTTGGCTGGCCGCCG
>JBCBWG010000049.1:0-15757 GCA_039817205.1 Pseudomonadota bacterium | reverse complement strand
CGCCGCAAGCGCCGCCCCGTCTGGAGCGCGACGAGCGGGTGAAGACCTAAAAACTACATAACGGCGCCGATTTGCCAGGGGACGAACTCGTGGTCGCCGTAGCCCATGCGTTCGGACTTTGTTTGCTCGCCAGATGCCACGCGCAAGATGTGCTGGAAAATCTGCTCGCCTTTTTCGGCAATCGTTACGCCGTCGAGAACATCACCGCAGTTGATATCCATGTCTTCTTCCATGCGGGCAAACATGTCCGAGTTGGTCGCAAGTTTGATGGATGGCACGGGTTTGCAACCGAAGGCTGAGCCGCGGCCTGTCGTAAACGTGACGACGTTGCAGCCGCTCGCGACCTGGCCGGTCACGGACACCGGATCGTAGCCGGGGCTGTCCATGAACACGAACCCGCTGTCGGTCACGGGCTCGGCGTAGCGATAAACGCCCCTAAGTGTCGTCGTGCCGCCCTTCGCTGCAGCCCCGAGGGACTTTTCAAGGATGGTCGTCAGTCCACCGGCTTTATTTCCAGGAGATGGGTTGTTGTCCATCGTGCCCGCGTTTTTCTCGGTGTAGTCGCGCCACCACGAGATGATATCGACGAGTTTCTCGCCCACTTCGCGGCTTGCAGCGCGGCGGGTCAGCAGATGCTCGGCACCATAGATCTCAGGCGTTTCTGCGAGAACGCCTGTGCCGCCATGGCTGACGAGCAGGTCAACCGCATGTCCCAGAGCTGCGTTCGCGGTAATGCCGGAGTACCCGTCCGAGCCGCCACATTGGAGCGCGACCTTCAGCTCGCTCGCGGGCAAAGTCTCGCGGCGGGCTGCGTTGGCGATCGGCAGCATCTCTTTGATCCGCGCGATGCCAGCCTCGATCGTGCGGCGCGTGCCCCCGGTGTCCTGGATTGTCATCGTCTGAAACGCGTCGCCGTCGACAATGTCATACTTCTCTTTCATGCGCGCAATTTGGAACGTCTCGCACCCGAGCCCAACGACCATCGCCGCTGCAAGATTGGGGTGGCTGACATGGCCCCATTGCGTGCGCTCTAGCGCGTTCCAGCCATCGCCGCTCGGTGCCATGCCGCAACCGGTGCCGTGGACGAACGCCGCGACGCCATCGACGTTGGGGTAGTCGTCCAGAATGCCGGAGCGGTTGATCTCGTCGGCCATGAAGCGGGCCGCAGAGGCTGAGCAGTTCACACTCGTGAGAATTCCGATGTAGTTGCGCGTTCCGACCTTGCCGTTCGCGCGGCGATAACCTTCGAATGTTGCGCGCTCGGCATCAGGTATGCGTGGCTCATCGCGCGCATCTTTGCCGAACGCATAATCGCGCTCGAACTCTGCGTAGGCGCAGTTGTGGGTGTGCACGTGGTCGCCCGGTTGGATGGCCTCGGCGGCGAAGCCAATAATCTGGCCAAACTTTATGATTGGCTCGCCTTCGGCAATCGGCCGGAGCGCCATTTTGTGCCCTCGGAGCACGCGCCCGGTCACCGCAATTCCATGCGCTTGGGACCCGGGCGGCAAACCGTCAACGGCGACAACCACGTTGTCATTTGGATTGAGATGGAGCGTCCGGGGCTGTTGTCCAGCGGTCATGTTTGAAGCGGTCTCTGTTGTTCTGCGGCACCGTATTGCGCGAACACCAGAGACCATGGGATGGCTGCGATTTCCAGTGCCATCGCGTATCGGTGCTTGTCAGTCCGCGACGCGATGGCACTTGTTCAACGGGTGCCGCCTACCGCTTCTGCGCCGGCTGAAAGGCGCGTGCCGCCCACAGCGGGTAGCCGTCGTAAATCAGTTTCCCGCTGTTGTCCGGCCGCGTAACGCGTACCGGAAGCCGATCCAGATCACGCTGAGAAAACCGGCGCGGCGCGAGGCGACTTTTGGATGAACCTTTCTGAGCGGACCAGGACTTTGCGCCTTGGGCCTGCGCTTGCGAAACGCTGACGAGACCGACGGCGATGATGGCGGCCAAAACTGCTGCAAACGTTCTCATGATCATCTCCTTTGTTGTTTTATGCTCGGCGGTGCGTCCGCCGTTGGTGATGATGTGGGCGGAGAGTTGCGACGTTGGAAGGCGTTCTCACAGCCTCGTCACGAACGGTGACCCGCAGTGAGAGCCGCGTTATGATGGTGTGAGTTGCGAGGAAGGATTGGTCATGCAGAGAGCCCGAACGAGGTCGTTTGTCGTCGCGATTGGTTTCGCAAGTGCGGTCGCAGTTGTTGCAACGCACGCCCACGCTGCGGCTTGCGGGAACACCGGACGCGGCTTCAAACCGTGGCTTTCTGATTTCAAACAGACCGCGCGTGCGAACGGCATATCGCAGCGCACCATTGCACGAACGCTCAACGGCCTGACCTACGATCGCCGCGTGATCCGCCGTGATCGATCTCAGCGGTCGTTCAAGTTGTCGTTTGAGACGTTCTACCGCCGCCGCGTCGGCAGCTACCTGATGAAGCGGGCGCGCACGCGGCTCCGTCGCCATCGCGCCCTTTTAGATCGCATTGAGAAGCGGTTCGGCGTGCCGCGCGAAATCCTGATTTCCATCTGGGGGCTTGAAACGAACTTCGGCCGCGGTGGTAGCGGGAAGTATTCGATCATTCGCTCAATCGCGACCCTGTCGTATGACTGCCGCCGGTCAGAATTTTTCACGGAGCACCTCATGGCCGCGCTCCGTATTGTGCAGAAAGGCGATATGGCCCCGTCGAAAATGCGCGGCGGATGGGCCGGTGAGATTGGTCAGGTGCAGTTCCTTCCCGGGTCCTATGACAAGTACGCCGTTGATTACGATGGCGATGGTCGCCGCGATTTGGTGCGGTCAGTGCCGGACATGCTGGCCTCGACTGCGAACTATCTGCGCGCCCATGGCTGGAAGCGTGGTGTCGGCTGGCAGCCGAAGCAACGGAATTATCGTGTCATCAAAGCGTGGAACAGAGCCGGGGTGTACGCGCGAACGATTGCCCTGATGGCAAAGCGTCTCTCGTAGCGGGTCGCCACGCGTGTTGGCCGACGCAAAAAGCGCCTACCACTGTTCGTTCTGATATTGCTGCCAACGCTTTTCGCCGACGAGGCAGTCATAGGTCGGCTTCACGCCCCCGATGCGGAATTGCGTTTTCTGAATTTTGAGCCGACCCGTCGGTGGGGCTGCGTCGGCGATCTCAAGAATGAGCTTCCGCTTGATGCCCTCTGCAAACCGCCTGGGGTCTTCTACGGCGAGCATGAAAGCGTTCGAACCACCAATGACGCACCCCGCGTAGTAACGGTCGAGATCGGGCAGATCGAAATACGTGAACGGGCCGTCCGGTCGTTTGAAGGTCAGCGCCAACCCATTGATCGTTATGCCGCGCGCGACGATCTGGTCGCGTGTTTTATCAACGCGTGGGCCATCGTTATTCGGCCCGTCACCTGAGACATCGATCACCCGACGCGTGCCCGTGATCCCGTTTTTCTCGAAAAGCGACGCAGCTTTAATGAGCGCGCTTGAAATCGATGTTTTCGTTGCCCGCGAAACGGCGCGGCCTTCGAGTTCTTTCGCAAACTTCAAAGCATCGTCCCGTCCCTTGAGAATGCGCCATGGCAGAACGATTGCGTGGAGACCGTTGCCGGCCCACTCCATGTAAGTCACGGCGATCCGGCCGAGGGGGCCTGAGCCGATGGCTTGGATAACCTGCTCCGATCGAAATGCGGCGACATAGCCGTTTCTCTGGAAGCGTTGCTCGGCGCGATCCATCGACATCGAGACGTCAACGGCCAGAACGAGTTCCAGATCAACCGTTGTCGCCGCGCCTGACACGGCCGACGTCTCGGCGGCGCTCTGGCTGGTCGCACTGACAGTAAAGAGCGCTGCGGCAGTGGTGGCGATAAAAAATCGTGTCGAGATGGCTACGTTTCGCTTGCTCGTCCTTCGCATTTCAGAACCTCGCTCGCTGGTCATCCATCCATCGTCGGGCTGTTGAGCGTAACTGGAACCTCCATGATGGCAATTGCGCGTCAGTTTGTGCCCCTGCGCGCGCGGTCTTGCGCCTGGCAGGGCTGAGGCAAGCGATCTACGCGAGGGCCGGTGGCTTGATAGTGATGAGCGCGGTCGCGTCTGCATCGGACAGGACCAAAGCCAAGAGCGAATACGACAAGCAGCGACGGGTTAAGATCACAATGACTGACGCCTCCAGTACCTCGCCGCTCAGCCGCATGGTGGCTGCCAATGATCAAGCGCTGGTGATACCGGCGACGGCGCGCATCGAAGGTCTCGTCGCGGTTCCGCTCGACGTGGACCTCTGGGGCGTTGTCGACGGAGAAATCCGCTGTCGGCAAATCGTGCTTCACGGCGGCGCACAACTTCTCGGGACGATCGTTGCAGAGCGTGTCGAAGTCTTCGGGCTCGTGCGCGAGGGCGTTATTGCTGCCCGCCGCATCCGGATCGGATCGGGCTGTGACGTGGAGGCCGACCTTTATTACGAGGAACTCGATATCGAAGAAGGTGGGCTCTACGAGGGCAAGTCGCGTCGCCACGATGATCCGATGACGTTGTTTCCACCGGACTAGCGGGACGATGTCTGTCCCGTTGTGCGATCAGCGCAGCCGGATCGGGCAGCCTGCGGCGATGAACTCGACATGCGGGACGACGTCTGCCAGCCGCTGGTTGAGCCGTCCTTGATGATCTCTGAAGCGTCGCGCGAGCGCGTTCTCGGGTACGATCCCAAGGCCGGTTTCATTGCTTACCATCACCACGGGAATTGTCGCCAGCCATAGCGCATCAATGAGCCGTCGTGTCTCGTCGTCGATTTTGCGCTCGTGATGCATCAGGTTCGACAACCAGAGCGTCAGACAATCGATAAGTATGGCGCTTTCCGTTGCGGGATCGTTGGTTCTGTTCCTGAGATCAGCATGCGCCGAGTTAAGGCTTCCAACGAGATCGAGCGGCTCTTCGATCGTTACCCAAGCCTGATCCCTTTCTGCTTTGTGCGCTGCAATCCGCGCTGACATTTCGCCATCCAACGCTTCGGCCGTCGCGATGTAAGTGCGGTGCGGCCTCGTCTCGGCGAGCGCCAGCGCTCGGCTCGTTTTGCCAGACCGTGCGCCACCCACGACGAGAACATGGGTTGTGACCTCAGTCGTCAGAGGTCCGCGCCGTTGCAATAAATCCGTCGATGACATCGGCACCCGGCCACTCGCTTGTTGACTGTGTTTCGCCACGCAACTTACCTGATCGCGACGGTCGTCCTTCGGGACGCGAAAAAGGGAACGCGGGTTGGTTCGGCTGAGAAGCTGGCGCGATACCGCGGCCGCCCCCGCGACTGTATGCGTGGAGCTGGCGCTCGACAAACCACTGGTCTCATTTTGCGGCCGGGAAGGGGAGCGTCGGCTAAGATGCGCAAGCCAGGAGACCTGCCGTCATCGAATACCGTGAACGGACGGGGTGTGCCGGATCGCGAAAACGTCGCTCATTTGCGGCGTTAACGCGTGTGCGCCTGTCCGCTCGAAAAGTCCGCTCAATCAGTGAGGCGGGCGTCATGTGATGGATCTTGAGATCCATCCGGTTGGGCGAGCGCGCATTTGGCACCTGAGTTTTCAGACAGGTTTCGGTCCGAGCTTGAGACCTTGCTCAAGTGGCGACGCGACGTGCGCCGGTTTCAGGCGGAGCCGATCCCCGATGTTGCGCGCGCGGCGATCTTGTCTGCGTGTGATGCCGCGCCGTCCGTTGGGTTGTCTCAGCCGTGGCGTTTGATCGATGTCCGCAGCGGTCGCGCGCGGTCGGCGGTTGCCGAAAACTTCAAAGTCGCAAACGCAGTAGCACTTGCGACCGCGCATTCCGATCGGGCCGACGACTATGTGAAACTCAAGCTTGCGGGCATCGAAACGGCGCCGTTTCAGCTCGCCGTCTTTTGCGATCCGGCACCGGGGGCTGGCGACGGCCTCGGCCGACAAACAATGCCGGAGATGGTCCACGCATCGGCAGTGTGTGCCGTGATGCAAATGTGGCTTGTCGCACGCGCGTGGGGCGTGGGGCTCGGCTGGGTGTCGATCCTCAATCCTGAGCGTCTCAAGCGCGATCTTGATGTGCCGACCGAGTGGGATCTCGTCGCTTATCTCTGCCTCGGCTACCCGGCCGATCCATCCGATCAACCGGAGCTCGAACGCCTAGGCTGGGAACAGCGCTCGCCCGCGTCTGGCTCCATCCAACATCGCTAGCGCTCCAGCGTCACGCCTCGTCTTCGAAGGAAAACGGTTCCATGCCAACGAGCTTCCCGGGCGCGCCAGACACGCCCTTTGCGACTTCATTCAAAAGCCCGACGTTTGGCCTCGTGCGCTGGCCGGAGGTGCGATCATGAGTGACATGCAGCTGACGCTCGACACGCTTGGTGATCATTCGCCGTGCATTGGTATCTGCGTTCTCGATCCTGCGTCCGGTCTTTGTCGCGGTTGTGTGCGTTCGGGCGCGGAAATCGGTGCGTGGTCGACGGCAACGCCGGATGAAAAACTCGCTGTTTGGCAAGCGGCGCCAGAGCGCGCCGCCCGCATCGGCCTCAATCAGCGCGTCATGCAGTGGTCGCCTTGGGCGGTCTTGGATTGGGCACACCGCACCTTCCAGCCTGTCGGGTTGGCCGAACCGCGCGGCGTTTGGACCGTTGGCTCATCTGACCACCTCACAACGTTCGCCTGCCATGGATCGCAGGCAATTGATGTCGCGCTGGCCGACGGTGTTCTCCGCGTCGAGCGTGGCAGCACGTCTCTGATCGTCAGGGCACATAAACAGCTGCGCGTTTTCGCGTACGGTCCCGCCGATCAGCCGTTCGCATATGCGCTGTTGCTGCCCAAGGTTTGCGTGTCGTCGGACGGGGTCATGGACTGTGTTTCGATCACGCCAAAACATGGCACCGTCGACAGAGTGCATGCGCACCTGACGACGCACGAACGCCCATCGCGTTTTACCGACGTCGTTCCACCAAAGTGGGCCGCCGTCATGGCCGTCTATTGGCCTGATGCATCCGAAGATCTGGTGTCTTCGGACGGCACGATGCCCCGATGACCCGCCATCATGATCCAAGGCACGGCATCGAATGTCGGCAAGTCGATGATTTGTGCGGGACTGTGCCGAGCGTTCACGCGGCGGGGTTTGAGGGTGCGACCGTTCAAGCCGCAGAACATGTCGAACAATGCGGCTGCGACTTCGGACGGTGGTGAGATCGGCCAGTCGCAGGCGCTCCATTTCTCTCGAAGCTCAAACATCGGCAGCTGAGCGCGTTCGCTTACCCGCACTGCATTGAGGACACATTGGATCGTCTCGCCGACCATTTGGAAACGCATGTCGACATGGCAGCGCTCGCCGCGATTGCAGGGCTCAAGCTCTCATCATCCCGACATACTGAAGAACAACGCAAGTCCGCCAAGTGCGAACGGGACGACAATGAAGACCGTAAAGAAATAGAGTGCATAGACGTAGGACTGAAGCGCACCTTGGATGTTCGGCGCCTTCGGGTTTCGGCCTTCCGGGTTGAGCCACGCGTGGTCCTGGGTCTTGTGGGGCTCTGCCGTGTCGGTGTCGACGCGCGGTCCTCCCAGTCTCACGTCCTGGCGAACAGCCATTGCAGCTTTTGGCCAGCCGGCATTCAGCGATGGGTCTAATGGCGCATCACGACGGATGATCCGGCGTTGCGCGCTTAGGTTCTCCGCAACGCCGTAGCCCTGCATCCAGATAAGCCATCCCGTCTGGCGCGCAGGCGCATAGGTCATTGCCGCGTTCAGGTGGACGGCGGTCCAACCGAATGCGCGATATCGGTCGGAGCCGTGGCCCACCGCGACGGAGGCCGCGTTGATGAATACGTAAGCGATGAGCCCCGGAAGGCCCAGGATGAGATACCAGAGCGCTGGCGCGATGACGCGATCGGCCATGCCCGTCGCGAGGCTCTCGATCGCGACGCGAGACACGCCAACGTCATCAAAGTGCGACGCGTCACGGCCGGTGATTTGACGAAGGGCGGTTTGGGCCACGGCCAGCCCGCCAGCCGAAAATGCGCGAAAGACGCGATTGACCTCAAGGTAGAGATTTTTCTGCCCGAGCAGGATTGCGACAAGGACGATCTCAACTGTGATGCGGAGCGCACCTATCGGAATGGCGTCAACGACCAGCCCGATGCCGACCGCAAGCGCAATGAGACCCCCGACCATGACTGTGCCAAGCGAAAGGCGGAGCGGGGCGCTGAACTCCGGTCGGTTGAGTGCCAGCTCTAGCGCATTCACCATGTGCAAAGCCCCAACCCGCGGATGAGGCACCCGGCGCCAGATCCATTTGGGATCGCCGACAATGGCGTCGAGCACCATGGCTGCGAGCAGGAACGTCGGGACGAGCGTGTCGAAAATCATGGGCTTGGTTTCGTGTCGATAGGGAAGCGCGGTCGAGACCAACCGCCAGTCAGGGCCATACCGGTTTTGCGGGCCGTAAGCGCTGTTTCGTTCCGTCGCGGCAGGCGCGCGCGCATGGCAGCCTATCCAAAAATCCAGGCCGCGATTGGCGCATGGGGAGCTGCAAGAAACACCGCGAGAAGCGCCACTTCGCAGGCCTCGATGGTCGCGCCAAGTGTGTCACCGTTCATGCCTCCGAGCGCGCGACGCCAATAGGCCCATGCCACCACCGCAAGCAGTGGCGCAGCGATCGCGATCGCTGGTGCGAAAACCAACGAGATCACACAGGCGACTGCGGCTTGGCCGAGAAGACTTGACCAGGAGAGCCCCGAACGCACGCTGGCCCCGCGGCCATCGCCGAGACTTGGCAACGCATGTGCTGCGAGCAGCGCGATCCAGCGCGCCCAGAAGCCGACAAGCGTGATCGCGAACACCGTTTGCAAAGCACTGGCGCCGGGTGGCGGACAGGCGACCAGCAACGCGGCTTTAGCAACCAGCACGAAACTGACGGCAACAATCGCGAACGGACCGGCGGTTGGGCTGCGCGCGATCTCCAAAAACCGTGTCGGGTCTTTACGGCGCGTCGCGCCACTTGCTGCGTGAGTGGCCGCCAACCCATCGGCGGTGTCGCCAAGCCCGTCGAGATGCAGCGCCCCCGTCACCCAGATCCACGCCAACAAGCCAGCGAGTGCTGCAACAATGGGCGGAGCGAGCGTGAGCATGCCAGCGAACACGCAGCCGACGACCGCGCCGACAACGGCCCCGGTCAACGCCACGAGTGGCGCCGCACGGGCCATCTCGTCATCGCGCCAGTTTGAGATCCGCGGTGTCGGCAGCCGCGTCATGAACTGGAGCGCGACCCAAAATCGGCGTGCGATCATGATCTCGGATCGGCTTGGGAGAGCGCGATGATTTCGCCCCAAAGTGCACGCTCCGGACCAAGACCGATCTCAAGCGTCAGCCGGGTCCCATGTGCGAGCCGAAACGCCCAAAGCTGATCGAAGGCGTAACCGCACGCAACCGAGAGTGCGGCCCGCATCGCCCCGCCGTGTGTCATGATAAGAAGAGGCGCATGATCGGTTTCGCCAAGCGTGGTGCGAAGCGCACGGTCGACACGGCGGCGAACCTCTCGCCAGCTTTCGCCGCCCGGTGGCGGGTGCTTGTCCGGATCGGCATAAAACGCGCGAAACGGCTCAGCATATCGCGCACGGATGTCCTGAACTGGCAGCCCGTCCCAATCGCCAAAATCCATCTCAACCCAGTCGTCGTCGATGCGGCAGGCAACGCCTCGGCGTTCGGCGGCAGACAGAGCCATCGGCTGACAGCGCTGGAGTGGTGATGTCACAACGTGTCGGTAATCGAGATCCCGGAGCGCCGCATCGACGTGAGCGATACCGTCGACCGTCAGCGCCGCATCGGTCCGGCCAATCAAACAGTTGTTGCGGTCGGTCTGTCCGTGGCGAACAAGATGAAGCCTCATGCGCCGCTGCTCCCCCGTCCCTTATTGGTGGTGTCGCTTTCGCCTCCGCCAATTCCGGCTTCTGCAAATGTTGCCATGTCGTTGTAAAGCGCGACGGCATCTTTCAGGAGACCGTAAGCGATCGCCGCGCCGGTCCCCTCGCCAAGCCTCATTTGCAAATCGAGCAGCGGTTCGGTCTCCAGCAGCTCGAGGGCGAAGCGGTGCCCGGGTTCGGCTGACTTGTGCGTGGCGATCAGGTAGGGCGCCGTGTCCGGCGTCTGTTTGATGGCGAGTGCGGCTGCAACGGTCGCGATGAAGCCATCGACGAGAACCGGGCAACGACAGGCCGCGGCGCGCTGCATCGCGCCCGAGAGCGCGGCGATTTCAAAACCGCCAACGCTTGTGAGCATTTGGCGCAAACTGATGCTGTCGGTCTGGCCCCGCAGACCGTGCTTGGTCATGGCTGCGGCAATCACATCCGCTTTCCGGGCAATGCCGGCTGTGTCATGTCCTGTGCCCGGACCCACGGTGTCTGTCGCCGCCAGATCGGGTCTCAACGCTGCCAGCAGTGCAGACGCCGCTGTCGTGTTCCCGATGCCCATCTCGCCAAGTACGATGAGGCGACGACCAGCCGAAATCGTCTGATCGACCGCCCGATCGACGGCACGGGCGCCTGCCGCCAGCGCATGGTCGAGCCCGCTGCCACTCATCGCGGTTGTCTTGGAAAAATCGTTTGTTCCGCGGTTCGATTTGTCCACGACCACACCGGGAAAAGCGCAGTCCGCCACGACGCCGACGTCCACCACTTCAAGGCGCATTCCGTGTTGGGCTGCAAGGACGGAACTGGCTGCGCGACCGGCTGCAATCTGCTCAACCATTTTCGCTGTGATCGATTGCGGGTACGGCGACACGCCTTGGGCTGTCACGCCGTGGTCGGCTGCAAACAGGATGTAGCTTGCCGGGTGGACCGTCACGCGTGGGGTTGCCTGCAGACCCGCCAAGTCCACGATGAACTGCTCCAATCGGCCGAGCGAACCCGGTGGTTTGACCAACTGACCCAGCCGCGACTGAGCGGCCGCGCGTGCCTTCGCGCAGACGCTGGGGACAGCTTGGCTCCGGTCGCCGGTCAGCGCGCGTGGTCCATCGTCGGTCATGGGCGGCATGTGGCCCGAGCTGAGCACGCGTGTCCAGCACGGCTACTGACACCTCATGCGCGCCCGCTTGGTACCCGAATTGGCCGTCCTTCGACTGGACGCGTTGCGCGTCACTGGCTAAGGCATCGCCTCAGCAAAACTGAAAATTCGTTGGAGGCGTCTGCATGAAACTCGTCCGGTTTGGTCCCGCAGGGCACGAGAAACCCGGTGTCGTCGACAGTGACGGCAAAATCCGTGACTTGTCGCAGCACATCGACGACGTCACCGGCGCGCATCTGGACGAGGCCTCACTTGCGAAACTGAAGGCAATTGATCCGGCAACTCTGCCGATTGCGCCCGATGGCGTACGCCTGGGCGCGCCCGTTTTCGGGATGCGCAATTTTATTGCGGTCGGCCTGAACTACGAGGACCATGCGAAGGAGACTGGAGCGCCGATCCCGGCCGAACCCATTCTGTTTAACAAGCTCGCCAACTGTATCGTCGGGCCGAACGACAACGTGATGATACCGCGCGGCTCGAAGAAGCTCGATTGGGAGCTTGAGATCGCGTTCGTGATCGGCAAGACGGCGCGCTACGTCGACGAGAAAGATGCGCTCGCTCACATCGCTGGTTTCTGCATCTGTAACGATGTCTCCGAGCGGTATTTCCAAATCGAGCTGACCGGCCAGTGGATGAAGGGGAAATCGTTTGAGACGTCAGGTCCACTTGGGCCGTGGCTCGTGACGCGCGATGAAATCGACGATGTTCAGAACCTCGATATGTGGCTCGACGTGAACGGTGAGCGGATGCAGACCGGGAACACGCGGACGATGATCTTCTCGATCGCCCACTGTCTCCACTACATCTCGCAGTTCATGGTGCTTGAGCCCGGCGACGTGGTCACCACCGGTACCCCGCCCGGTGTCGGTATGGGAATGAACCCGCAGCGGTTCCTCAGCGTCGGCGACACGATGACACTTCACATCCAGGGCCTCGGCGAACAAAAACAAACCGTCATCGCCTGCGACGTCGCTTAGCCCTCAAGGCCCACGGCGCAGCGCGAGGATGAAGGTGGTGGTTTGCGGGTTCGCTGCTTGAAGGTAGGTGGCGGACCGCTGAGAAAACTGGAGCGGAGATGGCTTTGTCTACCGCCGCTTCAACGCCATCGATTGACCTTCGCCGCTCACCAAAGACTTCGTCATGTCCGCGGCGGCTGGAACGCAATCAAGCTTCAACGATGGCCGCTTTTGCTGTGTCGCAAGGCGGTTGCGACGCACGCTCGTTCTCCCGGCCTCGTTCTCCGGGCTGGGCTCGATCATGACTTCGAGCGGCTGGACCGGGGAGCGGAGCACGCACGGTTAGATGCGGCGTTGTTGTTCGCGGAAGAGGAGTTCGACGTTGTCGTTCGGCTCGTTGTCGGTTTGGCCTTGAGCTGCGGCGTTGCCCGGTTGGAGATAACCATCGAGGCTTGCGAGCGTTTCGCTGATCGTCCCGACGCTTCCGATTTCGGCTCGGTGCGCTTTCAGGCGGCGAAGCTGATCGATCTCATCGTTCCGTAGTCCATCCGGCGTATTATTCTCGGCCAACTCCAAATCGGTGATCACAGTGTCGACGACAGCCAAATAGCGCCCGTTCGGTGCCATGAGCAGAAGTGGCAGGATCTCTTCAACCGCTTTGCGCTGTTCGGTCAGCATGTTGCCCACGCCCGGCTGGTCGGCGTGCTGCTCGGCAAGGCCATTGTGCACCCGGTAGAGCGCGTTGAATGCATCCTCCTGGATCTCGCGGATCCTCTGGCTCAGATGCTCGTTCCGGCCGAGGATCTGAATAAAACTCTGCTCAGTGGCAGCCAGATCACCGATGTGGTCCAGCGCCCAGTTGTATGCGTCCTCGGCCACGCCAATGCTTGCGAGATACTGGCGCAGCGAGCGTTCCTCGAGGTCCTCGCTCGGTTCGGGTTCCGGTGATCGGTCAACGACGGGCGCCGACGCAACGGCTGACGCGGCCGCAGCGTTTCTCGGTGACGCGCCGAATGCGTTGCCAGCTGGCGCGTCTGCGATTGTCTCGGCGTCGGGTGAAGCAGGTGTTGCACCGTGTGTAATGCGTTGCGAGAGCGGAACGCGTTGCGAGGTTTCGATCCCGTCCATGGAATGGATCGCGCCACCGTACGCGGCCGAAGTTGAGACGCGGTGGTGGTCGGCTGCAATGGCTGCGAGCGTTTTGAAAAAGATGCTGTGCGTCAGGTAGGCGCTGCCCCGGTTTTTATCTTCGGCAACGATCAGCATCTCAGGCGTGTTAAGCGTCGAACCTGCGTTGAGCGCGCGTACCGAGGCCTCTTTCGCAAACGGCAGTTCGATATCGTCGAGAACGATCTCGTTCGAGAAATCTGTTTCCGTCGAAACCGGCCGCAAGTTCATGATCACTTGCGATGCGCTTTCGTGGACATGCGGTTGTAAGACGGTCGTCAGGATCGATGTGAGCTCGCCCTGCTTTGTTGCGATATGACCTTTTTCAAAAGCGTTTGACGCGACCAGGTTCAGGTGTTGGACGAGCTGACGGCGCAGCAAGACACGACCGGTGTCCAGCGCGTCGTATTTTGCGGCATCAATGGTCTGAGCCGCGTTGACCACTGCCAGAACCGCCGCCGTATCAGCGGGCGTCACGCGGGCAAATGCAACTTCGTGCGTCCAATCATTGTGCTCGTGGACCTGACGGTCGCGGCGCATCGGATGGATGTGGCGGAGTGCCGTTGTCGCCGCCGCATATTTGTCGGGCTGTAGAGCCGCTTCGATCACTTTGACCATCTCGCCAGCGCTCAATGAGCGACCGGAGCCGATGCGACCGAGCGGGGTCTGGAGCGCGTTAGCCCCGAACAGGCCTGACATGAAGACGAGGCTGTCGATTGCAATCGCGATTGCGAGTGCCAGGTACGCGAGCGTGTTGCCGTCATTAAATGCGTTGGTGGTCACGACAAAACGGTGGGCTTTGTCGTCACGATTGAGTTCGATGCTGTTGATGCGTTGGCGCAGCTGACCCGTCGCGTCGCTTGGCAGGCCGCTGTCCTGGACGCAACTCCGCGCAAACGCGAACAAAGCGTCAGCCCCGCCCGAAGTTGGCAGCTTGTCGCCGCCGACGCAGTTCGCCTGAAGAGCCTTGATGCCCACGTTGAGCGCGAACACGCGTGCCGCGCTCTCGCTCGCCGTTCCAGGATCACAATCGATCGTGCCCGCACCGCGCGCGAGGCTCTCAACGCGCAAGCCCGCGTTTTGCAGGTTGAGGCAGAGCCCCTGTATCGTCGCGAGCTTGTCAGATGTCGGGTTCTGGCGGAACGACTGGCGCGCCTTCTCGAGCGCGCCGACACTGGCCGCCGGGTCCAGCTGCTGCGCTTCGCGCGTCGTCGTGTTCGTTTCGGCGACACCGATCAACTGCTGAGCGGTTTGAGCCGCGCCCTTGAGCTTGGCAAGTTCGCCGTCGATTTGCGCCAGTTCCGATGCGAGTGATGAAGACTTGCGGTCAATCGTGTCGAGGCGATCACGGTGCCCTTTGAGCCGACGGTTGGCGACTTCGAGCTCGGCCTGGATCTTCACGAGCGTTGCCCGCGCCGCCCGCCACATGCGGCCGCGACCGACTTTGCCGGAACCTTCAACGCCGCGTTCCTCCGCCAGCATTGCGGCGCGAGCTTCGTCGGCGCGTTTCTCGATTTCGGCGACAACGCCTCGGAACTCGTCGACGCGTGCAGCCGATTCTGGTCGCGCGGTTTTCACGCGTGCAAGCTCTTCGGTGATCCGTGTTTTGCGCGCTTCAAGCGAGGCCTGACCGCTTTGTGCGGAGGCTCGCTTTTCTTCGAGTTCGGCGATGCGGCTCCGTTGGGTCTCAAGTTCGCTCGCGATCTGGCGGCGAATGGCATCGGGTGCGCTGCTTGCAACCTCGATGACGCGGTCGAGCTGACCGTCATAGGCGCGCCAGCCCTCGGATTGGAAAAGCGCTTCGGTTTCAGTGAGGCGACGCCGCGTTGAGATCGCGCCAATGTCGGAGACAACGCCGGCGATTTGGTTTTGCGCGCGCAGTTCCGCGGCACGCTTGCGCTCGGCCTGCGGAAAGATTTGCGAGAACAGCGAGTCAAACGAGAAAAAGACAGATGTACCCATGCAGGCCAGAAACATCACCCAGAGTACGGCGGTCCGCGCCATGATCCGAAGCGCCTGGGCGTAGTCGCCGAAGACCTGTCCACCCGCGGTCATCAGAATGGCGCCGACGACGGCCAAGAGGACGGCTGCAATCAAGAGGTTGTTCGAGAGACCGACCAGAGAGTTCGCGACGGTCGCATCGGTACTGGTGACGTCAAACGCATCGAGGATGAGCAGGGCAAGTGCGCCAAAGACAAGCGCACCGATCGTCAAACCGGCCGCCTGAGGCAGCCAGTGCGGGAGCCGGAACGATGGTGCGTTTGCCATTGTCGCGCGGTGACGCCCGTCGCCGGTTGTCTGCTCGGAGCGCGCATTCATTCCGGTCGCAAAGCTTTCACCGATCAACCAGGCGACGATCAGCATCACGCCCTGGATGCCGAATGTGATCATCAGCGAGAGCAGGGGTTCTTGCGTGAAATTCCGCATGCCGTCCCAGGTCGTCCACCCGGAAGCCAGCGAAAGCACGACGCCCGTCGCGCCAAGCAGCGCAAGCCGCCAATTGGCAAATGTCTCTTTGAGAATGTTCGTTTTCTGGCGCGCGTCGAACATCCGCCAGACCATGCGAAAAACAAAGACGGCGAGCAGAAGAAGGAGCG
>JBCBWG010000048.1:0-16321 GCA_039817205.1 Pseudomonadota bacterium | reverse complement strand
CCCATGAAATCGCCGAGCATGGCCGTCTCACCTGCCACTGGATTGATCGCGCAAACGCGGATGTTGTGCGGCGCAAGTTCAACGGCCATGGACTTTGTGATGTTGATCGCTGCGCCCTTGGAGCCATTGTACCACGTCAAACCGGGTCGCGGGCGGACGCCAGCTGTTGAGGCGGTTGTGATGATGACCCCGCCGCCGCGTGCCTGCATCTGCGGGACGACCTCCTTGGCCGCGAGAAAAAGCGCCTTCACGTTGACCGCGTAGATCCGGTCAAACTCGTCTTCGGTGACCTCGAGCATTGGGCCATTTTTATGGGTGTACCCGGCATTGTTGACCATGATGTCGACACCGCCGAACGCTTCGACAGTCTCTGTGACCATCGCAGCCACATCGCTTGCATTCGAGACGTCGGTCGCCGTGTGGATGGCAGATGACCCGAGCGCTTGAGCAACCTCGCGGGCACCCTGGCCGTTGATATCGGACACGCACACTTTGGCGCCTTCGGCCACGTAGGTCTCGGCGATGCCGCGGCCAAATCCCGATGCCGCTCCCGTCACAATCGCAACTTTGCCTGCAAGACGCATGGCACCCTCCCGGACGTGTTTTCGTTTTTTCGCGTCCGAGAGTGGCCAACCAGCAGACAGGGGTCAACGCCTGCGGCCAATCGTTTCCATCCAACGGCATGCATCGGGCAGGCACCGGGCAGGCCCAACGCGCTCAACCCGCCGATGTATTGATCGCGTCGCGCCGCTCTTTGGCGGTCGCCCGGTAGGGACTCGCCTGATAGGTGCCGAGCACCCGGACTTCGCTCGAGAAAAACGACAGTTCTTCCAGGGCGAGACGGACGTTCGTGTCGCTCGGGTGGCCTTCGATATCGGCGTAGAACAGGGTCGCTGTGAACGCGCCACCGAGCTGATAACTTTCGAGCTTCGTCATGTTGACGCCGTTCGTTGCGAAACCGCCGAGCGCCTTGTACAGCGCCGCCGGGACGTTGCGGACGCGGAAGATGAATGTTGTGACACAGGCTCCGTGATCCGGGTCGGCGTCTTCAGGCTCTGGGCCGAGAATAAGAAACCGCGTTGTATTGTGGTCCGCATCGGCGATGCCCTGCTCTAAAACTTCGAGCTTGTAGATGTCGGCTGCGAGCTTCGGCGCGAGGGCCGCGCGCGACGTGTCCCCCCACTCGGCGACCTGGCGCGCAGCACCCGCCGTATCGGCCGACACATGCGCCCGCGCGCCGAGCGACCGAATAATGTTCCGGCATTGGCCAAGGGCGTGGACATGGCTGTAGATGTCCGTGATCGACGACTGGTGCGCGCCCTTCACGGCCATCAAGTCATATTGGATGGGCAGGAAATATTCCCCCGAGACGTACAAGTTCGTCTCCGGCAGCAATTGGTGCACGTCGGCGACGCGGCCTGCGAGCGAGTTTTCGAGCGGGATCATGGCGTAGTTTGCATCCCCGCTGGTGACGGCGGAGAGGGCATCCTCGAATGATGCGCACGGCACGGGCTCCATGTTCGGAAAAATGTCGGCGCAAGCGACATGCGAGTTCGCGCCCGGTTCTCCCTGGTAGGAAATGCGTCCATGGCGTTCGTGATCGAGACCTGGCGAAACATACGCTTTGCGGTCGTTTGATTGAGACATGCTGTTGTGTGCGAGAGCCTCTGTCGGTCGGCCTCGCTCTCCTTCGAAAATTGACAGCCCGCGGATGACACATCGGTGCGAACCGGGCGTCCTCGTCCGTCGGGATCTCGCGCGGTCATGCTGCAGAGGGGATGAACGGCAACCGGTTCAGGTTGCTCCGACTGCTTGGGTTTCAGCGTAGATCGCGCGCACTCTTTCGAGGTCAGCGGGAGCATCGACACCGATCGGGATCGTATCCACGATCGCCACGTCAATTCGCATGCCGTCCTCGAGCGCCCGAAGTTGCTCAAGCCGCTCACGCAGCTCCAGCGGTGACGGGCGCAAGCTGATAAATCGCTCCAGCGCGTTGCGGCGATACCCGTACATGCCGATGTGATGGTAGAGCGGACCATCACCGTGCGGGGCAGTTGCGCGCGTGAAATACATGGCGCGCAGTGTGTCCGGACGTTTCAGGCCGAGCGCACTGCCGACCACCTTGACGACATTCGGTGACGTGCGCTCCTCGTCATCGGTGATTTCAGCTGCCAGCGTCGAGATATGCGTTCCGCGGGTCGCGAGCGTGTCGATGCAGGCGCGGACGAGATGCGGCTCTAACGTGGGCAAGTCGCCTTGGACGTTGATGATCGCATCAAAGTTGGCGTCCGGGTCGAGCTTACTCACCGCTTCGAAGACGCGATCGGATCCGGACCGGTGGTCTGCTCGGGTCATGACGGCTTCGCCTCCGGCTCCGCGCACAGCCGACGCAATGTCCTCGCTATCGGTTGCAACGATCACGCGCCCGGCCTCAGCTGCCATCGCCCGCTCCCACACCCGCACGATCATTGGCGCGCCGCCGATATCAGCCATGGGCTTGTTTGGCAGTCGGCTCGCCTGCATGCGCGCTGGAATGACGATGAACGCTTGGGTCATCGCGCCTCAACCTTCCGTCGTTCGCTGGGTGACAATCTGCCTCGAATTTGTGCCCTAGTACACCAAGGCCCCGCGTAGCAAGTGAACGGTAACTCGACCATCGTTGAGAGGCGCCAACCCAGCGATCATGGTAGGCGCGTCTCGACCGCGTTCAGGAGAAGGCTCGCAATGGACTCGATGGAATTCAATAAGATCGCTGGCGCAATCCTCAGCGCGCTTCTTATCATTTTCGGCGGAAGTGTTTTGGTCCATGAGGTCTCGGCGACGCACAAGGTCGAAAAAGCCGGCTACGACATCGCGAAGTTCGTGACGATAAGCACGGCACCTTCTGCAGAGCCCGAGGTCGAAGAGAAGCCAATTTTTGAGGCTGTGAAGTTGCTCCTCGCCTCAGCCGAAGCGGGCGAAGGCCAGAAAACGTTCAAAGCGTGCGCGGCTTGCCATTCGGTCAACGAGGGTGGTGCGAACAAAATCGGCCCCAATCTCTGGAACATCGTCAACCGCGATATTGGCGCAATCGACGGCTTCAAGTACTCGAACGCGATGGCAAAAAAGGAAGGAAACTGGGGCTACGAGCAGCTTGCTGGCTTCCTTCATCAGCCGAAAGGTTGGCTCCAGGGAACGAAAATGGCCTACCGTGGGATCCGAAAGCCAGAGGACGTCGCAAACATGCTGGCGTACCTGCGAACACTCGCTTCGACGCCAGCGGCCCTCCCTGAGTAAGAGGACGTGCGAAGTCATGGGGCGTGACGGGGCGACCCGTCACGGGTTGCAACGGCACTTTCATCGACGCAGAACCGGGCAATAGACACCCCGTACACGTTAAAGTTTTGAAACAAACGGCCTCGCCAACTTTCTGGCGGGGCCGTTTGCTTTTATACGCGTGGAGGCGGCGTTCTGCTCCAGCGAGCTTAGAGCGTCGTAACGATGATGACCGCGCCGTCCTGACCGTCGGCACCCCTGGCGCGCCGATCGAGCGCCCGGAACAGACCGAGGCTCGAAACTGAAGGATGCCCATGACCAGCTGTCGTTTCACACGCCGCCGCCCGCTACCACAGTTTGCCGCGACCGCTCTTTTCGCCACGCTGGCAGCATCAAGCCTCGTTGGAGCCGACGGCAACTGGTCCAACGTTTCGGCCAATGAGGCGGTGACCCGACATCATGCCCTGTCGCTGATCGGCGAGCCGAAATTTGGCCCCGACTTCAAGCATTTCGATTGGGTCAATCCCGATGCCCCGAAAAGCGGGACGATCAAACAGTGGCAGGAAGGCTCGTTCGACAGCCTCAATCCGTTCTCGATCAAAGGGGAATCCGCCGTTGGCCTGGGCCTGATCAGCGAAACAATGATGGTGACGTCTCCGGACGAGCCATCGACCGAATACTGTTTGCTTTGCGAGTGGGTCTCGCATCCGGCGGACTTTTCATCGGTGACGTTCCGCTTGCGCGACGGGGCAAAGTTCAGCGACGGATCACTGATCACGGTCGAGGATGTCGTCTTTTCGCTCGAGGCCTTGAAGAAGGCCAATCCGCAGTACCGCTTTTATTACAAGAACGTCGTCAAGGCTGAGGCGACCAGCGATCGAGAAATCACGTTTCGGTTCGACACCAAGAACAACCGGGAACTCCCACTCATCGTTGGGCAGCTCCCCATCATTTCGAAAGCGTATTGGACGGGCAAGAAAGCCGACGGCAAACCCCGCGATATCTCCTCATCGTCGCTGGAAGTGCCAATTGGCAGCGGGCCCTATCGCATCAAGTCGATCGTCCCGGGGCGCTCGATCGTCTATGAGCGGATTGCGGACTGGTGGGCCGATGACCTGCCGGTGATGCGTGGCCAGTACAATTTCCGCACCATTCAATTCGAATATTTCCGCTCGCGCACCGCAGCCTTCGAGAGCTTCAAATCCGGCCAGATTGAATTCTGGCGGGAAAACACCGCGAAGTCCTGGGCGACGGAATATACGTTTCCAGCGGTGACCAACGGTCTCGTTCAGCGCCAGCGCATCAAAACGGGCGGCGTCGCGCCGATGGTCGGCTTCGCGTTCAACCTGCGGCGTGAAAAGTTTCAGGACGTACGCGTTCGCAAAGCGCTTGCCCTGGCATTCAATTTCGAGGCGATCAACGAGACCCTGCTGTTCTCCCAGTACTTCAGAACGGACAGCTATTTCGACAACTCGGAACTGGCGTCGACCGGGCTGCCGACCGGCGCTGAGCTCGCCCATCTCGAAACCGTACGCGACATGGTGCCAGCTGAGCTTTTCACAACCGAATTCAAAGTCCCCGTCGGCGGCGATGACCGGGCCCATCGTCCGAACCTTGCGGCAGCATTTCGTCTGCTACAGGCGGCCGGCTGGAAACGACAAGGCCGGCTTCTTCGCAACGACAAAGGCGAGACACTGAAGGTCGAATTGCTGCTCGGAACACCAACGTTTGAACGCCACGGCCAACGCTATCTTGCCGACGTCAAGCGTCTCGGCGTCGATGCATCCATCCGCATCGTCGATAGCGCGCAATACGAGCGCAAGCGTCAGAACTTCGATTACGACATGACCGTCGTTGGCTTCGGGCAATCTTTGTCACCGGGCAACGAGCAGCGATTTTACTGGGGTTCGCAAACGGCCGACCAAGCTGGCAGCCGCAATGCGATGGGCATCAAAAACCCGGCAATCGACAAATTAATCGATGCGATCATTTTTTCAAAAGACCGGGCCGATCTTGTTGCTGCCACCCGTGCCCTCGACCGGGTTCTGCTCTGGAACCACTATCTCGTGCCGATGTGGCACTACCCCTTCGAGCGCTTTGCCTACTGGGACAAGTTCGCTCATCCGGAGAAATTCCCAAGCCTCAATCCGTCGTACATCCGCACGTGGTGGGTCGATCCTGAGAAAGAGAAGAAACTTGCCCAAGCTCAAAGGTGACGTCTCAACTTCGCGATCGCTGATCCGGCGGCCGTTCAGCAAGACCCGCGATCGGGTCTGCAGTTTATCAGGCGGCGTCTTGGCGGCGGTGGCCGTCATGACCGCTGGCACATTGACAACACCCGCCGTCGCCGAGCCGAGCCACGGCATCTCGGCATTTGGCGATTTGAAGTATCCGGCAGATTTCACCCATTTTGAGTATGTCGATCCATCGGCCCCGAAAGGTGGTCGGCTGGCGCTCGTCGGCACACGCGGCCTCTCCACATTTGACAGCTTTAACGGCTACATTCTCAAAGGCGACGCGGCCCAGGGAACGTCTCTGCTGTTCGAAGGCTTTTCGCTCATATTCGACAGCTTGATGACCCGCGCGGGCGACGAACCAGACTCCGTTTACGGCCTCGTTGCAAAGACCGCGGACGTGGCAGCCGACCGAAAGTCAGTCACCTTCGCCTTGCGCCCGGAAGCCCGCTTCGCCGACGGCACCCCCTTGACCGCCGAGGACGTCAAATTCTCGTTCGACATTTTGAAAAGCAAGGGTCATCCGATATATCGTACGATCCTGCGCGATGTGGTGTCGGCCGAAATCATCGACCCGGCGACAATAAAATATACATTCGAAGGCCGGCAACTTCGGGATCTACCAGCGACCGTCGCGACGCTCCCAATCTTTTCTAAGGCGTATTACGCGACCCGTGCCTTTGACGAGACGACGCTTGAGCCACCTCTCGGCTCAGGCCCCTACCGCATTGCCAAACATCGGAGTGGTCGCTCGGTGACCTACGAGCGGCGGGATGATTATTGGGCGCGCGACTTGCCCGTTAATCGCGGCCGCTGGAACTTCGATACCATCCGCTTCGAATACTTCCGCGACCGCACCGCGGCGCTCGAAACCCTAAAAGCCGGTGACTACGATCTTCGCGAAGAGTTCACGTCGAAAGATTGGGCGACCGCCTACAACATCCCGCAGGTCCGCTCCGGACGTATGGTGCTGACAACAATGGCGGACGAACGCCCCTCGGGCGCACAGGGTTTCTTTATCAACACACGGCGCAAGAAGTTCCAAGATATCCGCGTGCGTAAAGCGATCGGCCTCGCCTTCGACTTCGAATGGTCGAACAACAATCTGTTCTATTCGCTTTACAAGCGCACTGCGTCCTACTTCGAAAACTCAAACCTCAAAGCGGTTGGCAAGCCGAGCGCCGCTGAACGCGCACTTCTGGAACCACTCCGCGACAAGCTGCGGCCAACGGTTTTTGAGCCGCCTTATATTCCACCGAAGTCCGATGGATCAGGCGCCGACCGGAGACTACTCCGCCAGGCGATCCAGCTGCTGGAGGCCGCGGGCTTCAAGCGTCGCGGCAACCAGCGCGTCAATGCTGACGGCGTGGCGCTGGACATCGAGTTCTTGATTTTCGCACCGAGCTTTATCCGCGTGATCGAACCCTACATCCGCAACCTCGAACGGCTCGGCATCCGGGCGAACATCCGTCAGGTCGACCCGGCGCAATATGAGCGGCGCACGAAGTCGTTCGACTTCGATATCGTCACCCAGCGCTTCGTGATGGGTCTGACGCCATCGCCTGCGATCAAAAATTACCTGTCGAGTCAGGCCGCCAAGACCGAGGGCAGCTTCAATCTCGCTGGTATTCAGGACCCGGCGATTGATGTTTTACTTGAGAAAGTTATCGAAGCGGACAGCCGCGCGACGCTCACAACAGCTGTCACCGCGCTCGACCGAGTTCTGAGATCGGGCCACTATTGGGTGCCGCACTGGTACAAAGCCGCGCACAATATTGCGCACTGGAACCGCTACTCGCGGCCTGACACGAAGCCGCGATACCGTGACGGCGTGATTGACACGTGGTGGTTCGATGCCGAGAAGGCGAAGGCCGCGGGCGCAGGTTAGCCCGCCCAAGCTGTCGGCTCGGCGGTGGCCGCTCGGGACGGAATGCGCGGCGGTCGGCTGGCGACGCGTTAGCGACGACTGGGCCACGACTGGGCGACGACTGGGCGATGACTTAGAGACAACTGGCGACAGAGTTTATCAAGCGGAGTAAAGGCCCGGCGATGGCTGCCTATCTGATCAAGCGCATTCTGCTGATCTTCCCGACATTGCTCGGTATCATGTTGATCAGCTTTGCGATCGTGCAATTGGCGCCCGGCGGCCCGATCGAGCGGATCATCGCACAGGTCTCTGGCAACGACGTCTCGGCAACGTCCCGCATCAGCGGCGGCCAGAGCGATACGTTCGGGACCCAGGGGCAGAGCGCGCAAGCGGCAAGCGATGTCACGTCGAAATACCGTGGCGCCCAAGGTCTCGACCCGGAATTCATCAAGGAACTCGAGCAGCAGTTCGGCTTCGACAAGCCGGCGCACGAGCGCTTTTTCCTGATGATGAAAAACTATCTGATGTTCGATTTCGGGCGGAGCTATTTCCGCGACGTCTCGGTCATCGACCTGATCGTCGAGAAGCTACCGGTTTCGATTTCACTCGGGCTTTGGATGACGATCATCACGTACTTGATCTCGATCCCGCTTGGTATCCGAAAAGCTGTTCGAGATGGCGAACCGTTTGATGCCTGGACCTCCGGCATCCTCGTCATCGGCTATGCCATTCCAGGCTTCCTTATCGCCGTTCTGACGATCGTTCTTTTTGCAGGCGGCTCGTTCCTCAACATCTTCCCATCCCGCGGGCTTGGCAGTGAAAACTGGGAACAGCTCAGCTGGTACGGAAAGATCCTCGACTATTTCTGGCACCTTGCTTTGCCGCTGTTTGCGCTGGCGCTTGGTTCTTTCACGACCATGGCGTTCCTGACGAAGAACGCGTTTCTTGATGAAATCCGCAAGCAGTACGTTCTGACCGCGCGCGCCAAAGGCCTGAGAGAACGGGACGTCCTCTACGGCCATGTGTTCCGCAACGCGATGTTGCTGATCATCGCGGGCTTTCCAGCGGCGTTCATTTCGGCGTTCTTCACCGGGAGCTTACTGATCGAGCAGATCTTCTCGCTCGACGGGCTGGGGCTCCTCGGCTTCGAGAGCATCATCAATCGCGATTACGCAGTCGTATTCGCGACACTCTATATCTTCGCGCTCCTCGGCCTGGTGGTGAACCTCGTCTCGGATTTTGTCTACACACTCGTCGATCCGCGGATCGATTTCGAAAGCCGGGAGGTCTAGCCGATGGACGCCCGCAATCCAGACGCACCAGCCAATCGGCTTCCCGATGCTCACGCGAGACCAACGGCGTTCCGGGAAACGACCGGCGTCGTCGCTGGTTTCCGGAGTTGGTGGCAAAGTCGTTTCGAATTGACGCCCATCAACCGGCGCCGATGGCAGAACTTTACCGCGAACCGACGTGGCTACTGGAGCCTCTGGCTGTTTCTCGTGCTGTTCATCCTGAGCCTGTTCGCCGAGTTCATTGCCAACGACAAACCCATCATCGCGCGATACAAGGGCGAACTTATCTTTCCCGTTGTCGTCGATTACCCGGAAGAAAAGTTCGGCGGCTTCCTCGCGGTCACCGACTACAAAGACCCGTTTATCCAGGACGAGATCGCAGCAAACGGCTGGATGATTTGGCCGCCGATCCGATATTCCTACACGTCCATCAACAAGGACTTTCCGCGCTACAAAGGCCCCGATGGTCGTTGTCTCGGCTTCCCGGCACCGCCCCCGTGGGCGACGAGTGCCGAAACATGCGAAGCGCCACCCGACCAGTTGGCCCGCTTCAACGCGATTGGAAACGCCAACTGGCTCGGCACCGATGACCAGGGCCGCGATGTCGTCGCCCGTATCATCTACGGATTTCGGATTTCGGTTCTCTTCGGTCTCATCTTGACTGTCTTGGCGTCGATCATCGGCGTGGTCGCGGGCGCCGTTCAAGGCTACTTCGGCGGCCTCGTTGATTTGATTTTCCAGCGCATCCTCGAGATTTGGTCGTCCGTCCCGTCGCTCTATGTCCTGATCATCATCTCGTCGGTCCTGGTGCCCGGTTTCTGGACCTTGCTGTTCGTCCTTTTGTTGTTCCAGTGGACATCGCTTGTCGGCGTCGTGCGCGCCGAGTTTCTGCGCGGCCGCAACTTTGAGTACATCACGGCCGCCCGCGCCCTCGGCGTGTCCGACACGACCATCATGTTCAAGCACCTGTTGCCGAACGCGATGGTCGCAACGCTCACGTTTCTCCCGTTCCAACTGTCGGGCTCAATCACAGCCTTAACCGCGCTCGACTTCCTGGGCCTCGGACTGCCGCCGGGCTCACCGTCGCTTGGCGAGCTCCTGCAACAGGGGAAGGCGAACGTCCAAGCGCCGTGGCTCGGCCTTTCCGCCTTCTTCTCGATTGCGGTCTTGCTGAGCTTGCTGATCTTTGTTGGCGAAGCGGTGCGCGACGCGCTCGATCCACGAAAGACGTTTCGTTAGACCTTGATGCGGCGCCCACGCGTTGATGCGCGCCTAACACACCGATGCGGACCACTTGAAAGCGTTGAAACCACTTCAATGACCTCAGTTGAGACCACCAACCGTTCGTCCGCCAACCTGCTGCGCGTGCGCAATCTGTCGGTCGATTTCACCAGCTCTGGGCAAACGACGAACGCGGTCGATCGCGTGTCGTTTTCAATCGACAAGGGCGAAACGGTGGCCCTCGTTGGCGAAAGTGGTTCCGGCAAGACCGTCTCAGCACTGTCGGTCTTGCGGCTGCTGCCCTACCCGTCGGCCTCGCATCCGAACGGCGAGATCTATTTTGACGGCCGTAATCTCCTGAAGCTTGAAGAAGGCGAGATGCAGCGCATTCGCGGCGACCGCATCTCGATCATTTTTCAGGAACCGATGACGTCGCTGAACCCGTTGCACCCGATCGAGCGGCAGGTCGGCGAAGTCCTCCGCCTGCACCGAGGGCTCGACCGTGATGAAGCGCGGAAAAAAACGTTGGAGCTTCTGGCAAAGGTCGGCATCCGAAATGCCGAGAGCCGGCTTGGCGCATATCCGCACCAATTGTCTGGCGGGCAGAGACAGCGCGTCATGATCGCAATGGCACTTGCCAATGAGCCAGAACTGTTGATCGCCGATGAGCCGACGACCGCACTCGATGTCACCATTCAAGCCCAGATCCTCGAACTTCTGAAGGAGCTTCAGGCGGAGCTCGGAATGGCCATGCTGCTGATCACGCACGACCTCGGGATCGTCCGCAAGATGGCCGAGCGCGTTTATGTCATGCGCAATGGCAAGGTCGTTGAAGAAGCGCCAACCGAGAAGATTTTTGAAGCGCCAGAGCACCCTTACACGCAGCACTTGCTTGCAGCCGAGCCCACGGGTGAACCCCCTCCGCCGGACGACACACGCCCAATCGTCGTCGAGACCGATGACTTGAAGGTGTGGTTCCCCATCAAGAAAGGGCTGCTCAGGCGGACCGTCGATCACGTGAAAGCGGTGGACGGTATCTCGCTGCAATTGCGCGAAGGGCAGACCGTCGGCGTCGTCGGCGAGAGCGGGTCCGGCAAGACAACGCTCGGCCTGGCGATCCTCCGGCTGATCTCATCGAAGGGGCGCATCGTGTTCCTTGGCCGGGACATCCAGAACGTCAACTCGCGCGCCATGCGGCCGTTGCGCGGAAACATGCAAATCGTTTTTCAGGACCCCTATGGCGCCCTGTCGCCGCGTCTGTCGGTCACGCAAATCATCGAAGAAGGTTTGCTGATCCAAGATCGCAGTCTCGACTATGACGCGCGGCGCGCACGCGTTGCTCAAGCGCTTGAGGATGTTGGTCTCGATCCCGATACGATGGATCGCTACCCGCACGAGTTCTCAGGCGGTCAACGGCAACGGATTGCGATTGCCCGCGCCATGGTGCTTGAGCCAAAGTTCATCATGCTCGATGAGCCAACCAGCGCGCTTGATATGAGCGTTCAGGCGCAGATCGTCGATCTTCTGCGCGATCTTCAGACGCGACGCGACCTGTCCTATCTCTTCATCAGCCACGACCTTCGGGTCGTGCGCGCACTCTCGAACTACGTCATTGTGATGCGCAACGGCGTGATCGTCGAACAAGGACCATCACAGCAGATCTTTAACGCGCCTGAGACGGACTACACAAAGGCGCTCTTGGCAGCGGCCTTCAATCTCGAGGTCCGACACGTGCCAGAGATGGCCGATTGAGTTGTCCTTGGGACGGGGCAACAGATGAGCGGTGAGGTAGAGAAATGGCGCTTTTGATTATTGGTAGCGACCGCGCCGACGACTTTGCTAAGCAGGCCCGCACCGAGGCGCCGGACCGCGACGTTCGCCTCTGGCCGAACATCGGAGACGCACAAGACATCACCGCGGCGCTCTCCTGGGGGCCGAAGCCCGGCGAGCTTGCCAAGCTGCCCAACCTCGCACTGATCGTCTCCGTTGGCGCGGGCGTCGACCATCTTTTTCGCGATCCGCAGCTGCCCGACGCACCGACCATTGTGCGCTACGTCGATCCGGATCTCACCGGGCGCATGACCGAGTATGTGGTCCTGCACACGCTGATGCATTCCCGCCGGATGCTTGAGTTCAGGGACCTTCAGGCCGCTCGGATCTGGCGCTACCTCGCGGAACCTGCCGCAGACGATGTCCGCGTCGGGATCATGGGTCTCGGTGTTCTGGGAGTTGCCGCCGCCAACGCGCTCCGTGCGCTCGGGTTTCAGGTCAGCGGTTGGAGCCGATCACAAAAACGGGTCGACGGGATCACCTGTTTCGCCGGTCCCGACAGTCTCGACGCCTTTCTCGAACAGACCGACATTCTCGTCGTTCTGTTGCCTCTGACACCCGACACGCACGGCATCGTCAATGGATCGCTCTTGTCAAAACTGTCTCGCAGAGACCGTCATCCGCGCGTGCCTGGGCCATCGCTCATCAATGCCGGTCGTGGTCAGCTGCAAGTTGAAACAGACATTCTTGACGCCCTTGCCGACCGCACGCTCCACAGCGCGTCGCTCGATGTGTTCGAAACGGAACCGCTGCCGAAAACGAGTGCGCTTTGGGAACATCCTCGCGTTTGCGTCACGCCGCACAACGCCGCCGAAAGCACGACGGAGAGCATTGTCAGCTATTTCCTAAGCACGGTTGGAGACCTGGAAGCCGGTCGCCCGCTTTCGAACATTGTCGATCGCTCGCGGCAATATTAGCTGGGCGATGACAGCGACCGTCTCTCACGATTGAGAAAGTCGGCGAACGCCGCTGACGATGACGCCGTTGGACGCGATACGCGCCACGGCATCGCGCACAGGTTCGGCAACGACCATCATATGAAACGCATTCGCATGAACGAGTGTTTCTCCGTCGACCATCATGCCGACGTGACCGGGCCAGAAAACAAGATCGTCGGCCATCAGTTCCGGTAACGCGCGCGCCTTGCGAACAGCCAGCACAAGATCGGCCGCAATGTCCGTTTCGGCACCGACGGTCGCCGCCTGCATATCGCTATCGCGCAAGCAATCGACGCCACCCGCGTGCAGGACTGTCTGAACAAGGCCGGAGCAATCGAGCCCGCGATGCGTCCGGCCTCCCCAAAGATAAGGCGTCGCGAGATACTGTTTGATGAGGTTCGAAGCTGACCGTTGCTTGGCCTCGACCGTCATGTGATCGCGGAGCACGAACCCGCCGTTGTGGCGTTTTAAAAAGCGATCAGTTCCACTTGGCTCCAGCCAAAGGCGCGCATTGAGATACAACGTCTCGACGACAGGCGCCTTAATGTTCGGCTGCGAGAAAACATATGTCGCCGGCACCGCGACAAGGTGGGTCGGCTCAGTAGACGGCCAGTCATCGCATGCAAAAGAGAGCACATCAGAACGAACATAACCCGTATAGCCATCGATGAGATTTTGCGTCCAACACCACCCGTCAACCTCTTCGAAGACGAGCAAATCTTCGCCGGTGAGAACTTCACTCGTGCATGTAGCCGCAGAGGCAAGTGCTTCGCCAGGTGCTTCATCACGTGCTTCATCAGGTGCTTCATGGACGCTTGCGACGTTTGCGACGACGCGTGCTTTGCGGCCCTCAACGAACGCATCCGCTTCCACGACACCGCTTAGGCGCGCATCAGCCAAATCAGAACGATAGGCATTGAGGCGCGGATCAAGAGCGTCGGTCATCCCCGGTTCCCGCAAATTTCCATCTCGTGAGCGTCAGGTTCCCAATCGTCTTCGATCGATTAAGCGGCGAGCGAGGTCTAACCCGCATGGCGGCTCATCATGTCCTCGATCGCTGCAACAACGGCGCGGGCCGTATGCGTTTCGCCCCCCTTGGGCCCAAGTGATCGCGCTGACGGACGCCAGCCATAAAGGTCAAAGTGCGTGTAGGACTTGGCCTGCTTGACGAACTTTTTGAGAAACAACGCAGCCGTAATTGCCCCGCCGAACGCGCCCTCGGACACGTTGGAAACGTCAGCGGTTTGCCCTTTCAAGAGCTTTTCGTAACCCGGCCAAAACGGCATGCGCCAAACGGGATCGCCCACCGCCAGTCCCGCGCGCTCGATGGCCGTCGCCGTCGCATCATCGGTCGCAAACATCGCTGGCAAGTCCGCGCCGAGACCCACGCGCGCTGCACCGGTCAACGTGGCAAAAGTCATCATCATTTCGGGCGCTTCCGCATCGGCGAGCGCGATCGCATCGGCCAACACAAGGCGACCCTCAGCATCCGTGTTGCCGATTTCAACACTGATCCCGGCACGCGATGTGATGACGTCGCCGGGGCGGAATGCATTGCCAGCGACACTGTTTTCAGCGGTCGAAATCAGCAACCGGAGGCGCACCGGCAGGTTCAGCGCCATGATGAGTTCAGCAGCTGCGATCGCCGCCGCCGATCCGCCCATGTCTTTTTTCATGAGCAGCATGGCCGCCGGCGGTTTCAAATCGAGCCCGCCGGTATCGAAGACGATGCCCTTGCCAATCAGCGTCACCTTCGGTGCGTCGGCGGCGCCCCACGTGAGATCGATCAGCCGCGGAGGTCTCGGGCTCGCGCGGCCCACGGCCTCGATCAAGGGGAAAGCCTCGGCAAACCCGTCCGCTTCACCACGGTGTACGTTAACTTCGGCATCGAACACACGGCCGAGACGCACAACCGATTGCGCAATCTCTTCAGGACCAAGCGCGTTCGCCGGCATATTGATAAGATTGCGGCCGCTCCAAACGCTCGCAACGGTCGAGCGAACCCGTTGACCATCCATCGTCGCATCAAGTTGCAGCGTCGGTCGTCGGGCGCTCGCGCTCCCCGGTCCGCTCTTGAACGTGTCGAACCGATAAGCGCCAAGACCCCAGGCAATCGCCGCAAGCGTTGGATCATGAGGAGGACTGGAAACAGACTTTGTGTCCAATCGATAAACAGCTGGCGGAAGAAGCTTCGGCGCGCGGCCAAGATTGAGGATTGCAGGTCCGCACGGATCGCCAGCGTCGGCCGAACCGAGGCCGACCAGTGCCGCCGCGATCGTCCCATCAGCACCTGGCAACGTCAGGACCGTCCCGGTCGCACCTTTGAACCCGTTCGCAATAGCCCAGCCTAAATGCGCACGGCTGAGTGACAACGTCTCAAGGTCCGTCCCGGCCATGACCGGAAGCAACGGCACACCCGCATCCGACGCGGCCACATCAACACTCGCATCCGTGAAAACCTGCCCAAGATCGATGCTCATGTCCGCCACCCTTTTCAGCCGGTGTCTAACGGTCACCGGATCTTCGCTCGCCGCGCTGCTTTATCCCACACGTTAGAGGTGGATCGTAGGAGCCGGGACCGAGCCATTGCCTAAGTTGTTGGACCAATCGTTACCAGCCTTGCCCGACGGCGCAAACCGACAAGGACGCGCCGCGGCGGCATGGCACCGCGCACACACGGTGTTTCAATTCGAGATGCCCCTTAAGGCTTTGTTGACGCGCGTTAGCGACCCTTAACCGAACGTGATTCGTGCGAACCCAGGATCAACTAGCCATGACAGAGCGCGCCCCAACGAAACCGAACATCCTCAGACGGGGGCTAACTGCCGCGACCGTCGTCGCACTCGCGGGGCTGTCGGGCGGCTGTGCCAGCACGAGCAGTCAGCTCATGGACTTCGTCACGAGCAAACCCGGGCAAGATCCCCGCATGACAACGGGCAGCACCACGAAAGGTGCTGATGTCGTCACGGAGCTTGAAAAGGCGACGGCGTACTGGCGCGAGCGGTTCAAGGAAAATCCGAACGACGTGACAGCCGCGCTCTCTTTTGCCCGCAACCTCAAGGCTGCAAACAACAAGCGGGCGGCCTACGCGGTGCTGCAGCAGATTTCGATCCTGCATGGCGACAACAAAGAGGTCGCTTCAGAATACGGCCGCCTCGCACTCGAATTCAATCAGCTCCAGCTCGCCGAGCGCTTGCTGGCGATCGCCTTCGACCCGAACAAGCCAGACTGGCGCGTTCTGTCAGCGCGCGGCGCGCTTTACGGCAAGGCCGGACGCTTCCCGGAAGCCATCGCCCAATTCGAACGGGCCCAGAAGTTTGCGCCCAACGAGCCATCGCTTGCCAACAACCTCGCCATGGCCTACGTCGCGGGCGGCAAGCTTGAGCAGGCCGAAGCCCTCTTGAAGGGCATTGCCCTCGGCCCGAATGCCACGCCTCGCATGCGCCAAAACCTTGCACTCGTCCTCGGCCTCCAGGGTCGCTACACGGAAGCCAAGGCGGTCGCGGCGATGGACGGCGATGCCAGCGCCGCCTACGAGCGCATCGACAAACTCCGCAAAGCAACCCGAAAGTCGCCCCGGTCGTCGAAGTCCGCCCGCCGGGCCTACGTCAGCAAGACCGCCTCAATCCGCCGGTAGGTTTTTTGCGCTCACGGCTGAAGTGGCCTCAGTGGGGGCGGCGCTCG
>JBCBWG010000047.1:0-16591 GCA_039817205.1 Pseudomonadota bacterium | reverse complement strand
TGTAGTGTCTGGTGTCGCCTCAGCGGTCCCTGAGCTAAATTCCAGCAGAACAGCAGCCACCGGTCGCCCCGGTCGGTCTCTCGCTTCCTCCCGGTCAACCCCGGCCATACTTGTCCCAATACGCACCGAATAACTCGTCTTCGCTCGGTTTGTCGTCCGCGATGGTTGTGACGAGGTGTGTGACGTTTATGAAGTGCGACCAGTTGAGATTGTCGGAAATCGTATTTCCGGCCCAAGTGCCGCCACCCATCGACAGCGTGAACGGGAGGCAGTTGTTGAAGCCGCCACCGTTGCCGAACGTGTGAGCCTGGTTGACCAGCACGCGCACGACGTCGGTGTCGCCTGCGAGATCGCGGGCATGATCAAGGTTGGCTGTGTGAATGCCAACCGAGTGACCGAGACCCGTGACGTTCAACACATCCGAGCAAATGCGTTTGGCGTCGGCGAAATCGCGTGCACGATAGATGGTGAGAACCAACGCTAGCTTTTCGTCGGCAAACGAGTTTTTGCCTGCAACGGCGTCTTCTTCGACGAGGAAATATTTCGCCCTTTTCGCCGTGTCCGGGAGGCCGAAGATTTGCGCGGCCTTGTCGGCGTCTTTCGCTATGACGTGACGGTTGAGTTTTCCGCCCTGCCAAAGCGTTTCGGCGACCTGCTGCTTTTCTGCGGCCGAACATCGATATGCGCCGGCCCGTTTGAGTGCCGCGATCGCGTCTTCGTAGACATCATCAAGGATGACCACCGCATTCTCGGATGAGCAAGACGTGGCGTTATCAAAGATTTTCGATGCGGTGATCTTTTCGGCCGCATCGTCGAGATCGGCTGTGCTGTCGATGATGACGGGCACATTGCCAGCCCCCACACCGATTGTGACGGTGCCGGATTGCATCGCGCGTTTGACGTTGTTTTGCGAGCCGGTGACGACGTTGAGATCGCACTGGTCCATCAGCGCCTGGGTCATCTCCTTGTTAACCGGCGCGGGAAGAATTTGGACGAGATCCTCGGGGTGACCCGACTTCTTCAATTCGGCACGCATCAGATTGACCGTCGTCCGCGTGGTTTCCTGACCCGCTGGCGACGGTGCAATGATGACAGCGTTCCCACCTTTGAGCGCCATCATGGCTTTGTTCACGGGGGTCGCCGCCGGGTTCGTCGATGGGCAAACAGCCCCCACAACACCAACCGGTTTGCCATACTTGACGAGGCCACGCTCGGGCTCTTCGGAGATCACACCGACGGTTTTGACGCGCATCAAATCGCGGAGCGTGCCGAAGGTCTTCCGCGTGTTTTTCGTGATCTTCGAGGGCACATTGCCAAGCCCGGTGTCTTCAACCGCAAGCTCGGCGAGCCTTTGCGCGTTTTCGGGCTTGTAGATGGACCACGCGAGGGCAGTTACCGCTTCGTCAACACGGGCCTGATCAAGGTTTTCGTACGCCACCATCGCGGCCCGGGCCTTGGAGATGAGCTCGGCGACGATCGTCGTTGGCGTTTCATCTAAGTGTTCGGAAATCTGCGACCCATCCGGCATAGCAGGCGTCTCCCTGGCATTTTTTTCTTCATTTCGTTTGACCATAGGGGCCAGGGTTGCTGCCAGCAATGCCACTTACTGCAACGTCTCCATCAAACGCCGCATCAGCATCATGCGGGGGACGAGCGAAGAGATCTCAAGATACTCATCAAGCTGATGCGCGTTCGCCCCGCAAACCCCAAGGCCATCCAGCGTTGGCACGCGATTGGCCACGAAGCTGCCATCGCTTCCACCACCGGTGGACGTCTCTTCCAGTTCAAAACCGATCTCGGTCGCGAGGGCCTGGGCATGTTTCAACAGGCCATCAATCCCGGCGTTTTTCTTGTAGGGCGGACGATTGACCTGACCTTCAAGCGACAGCTCGACATCGGGATCGTGCGCTTTCAGCGCCTGGAGACGCGTCGCCACATCGGCGAGATCGAACGTCGACGCGGCCCGAACATCAATCCGCGCGGTGCAAAACTCAGGGATCGTGTTGTCCGTCGTGCCGCCGTGGATCTGTCCAACGTTCAGCGTCAGATCGCGCTCATAATCGGTCCAGCTTTCAATCTCGAGAACCTGCCGCGCGATCTCTTTGATCGCACTTCGTCCCGCCGCATGATGTGACCCGGAATGAGCTGCGCGACCGTGTGCATGCAGCTGGTAACGCGCAGTGCCCTTGCGACCCGTGATCACCTTACCGCCGTGGCGCGCCGGTTCCATGACCAGAACAAACTTTGCATCTTCGGCCCTCGCCTCGATCACCGGGCGGCTCGTGCGGCTACCGACCTCTTCATCCGGCACATACAAAAATCGGATCGGGAGCTTTGGCTCGACACCATCTTTGATCAGGATCAGGTAGGCCATCATCCCGAGATACGCCCCGCCCTTCATATCGAACGTGCCGGGCCCGTATGCACGGTCGCCCTCAATGCGCCACGGGTTCTTTTCGAGCGTACCGCGCGGGTGCACGGTATCGAGGTGGCTCAACACAAGGATCCCGGTGTTCGAGCGGCTGCCGCTGTTGCCGGTATCTATCGAGACGATGTCACCCCGACCGTCGTGCCCCGGAATACGTTGAACATCTGCGCCGACATCGAGAAACGCGGTCTCAACCTCGTCCATCATGCGATTGACGCCGACGACGTCAGCGGTCTGACTCTCGATCTCGACCCAGCGCTTGATCCCGGCCAGCAATTTCTCAGTCGTTGGTTCCGTCCCAGCCATAAGCGGCGGTCCCTTCCCTCTCGAGCTTACTCGGCGCGCCGGTCACCCTGACGCAGGCGATCGCGAAAGGGAACTCCAGCAATGGCATCGGGACGCTTGTCGCCCGCGACAGCAAAGGTCTCTGGGTTGATAATGAGATCAGCGATCGCGGCGCTTGCGACGTCGAGAAGACGCTCACCCTTCTCCGCCGACGCCCGCGCCGGGTTGCCGGTCAGGCCATTGCCAGTGACGGACGTGTATGGCCGCCAACGGAAGGAGGCATGGCCAGCTGAAAGCGCGCTCTGGCGCGGCGTCTCGATGCCCGCGAGATCGCTCTGGTCAACAAGATCCGGCACGAGCGTCAGCAGCATCGATGTCTCGCCTTCGCAGGCATGCATGATGTGCGGTTGGTCTTCGAGTATGTCACCGATGGCTGGTCCTGCCTCAGCGACATATGTCGTGGCGACGATCGTGGCATCCGTTTCCGTCGCAAGCCGGTCAGCTGCCGCTTGAACCGCGATGATATTCCCGCCGTGGCTGTTCGAAATCACGACGTGCCGGAACCCGTGCCGAACGAGACTTTCAACAAGGCAGCGGAGCACGTTGAAGAACGTCTCATGGTCCAACGTCAGCGTCCCGCCGAATGGCATATGGTGCTCTGAAAGACCGGACCAGACGACGGGCGTGACCAATGTTGGACGTTTTGGGTAGGCGGCTCTGGCCGCACGAACAGCGATCTCGTGCCCGATCCGCGTATCGGCCATCACCGGCAAATGAGGGCCGTGCTGTTCAATTGCAGCGGTTGGGATAATGACCACGGCGCCTGCGTCCGCTGCCTGCCGCAACTCATGCGCCTTCAGACGCTGCCATTCGACTTCCACCATGCCACACCCTCGCACTGCCACTCACGTCACGGCATGCTAGGGAAGGACGGGGCGCCTGGCCACCGGAGCAGCCGACGGTCAGGCGTGCGGCTGGTGCGGAGCGACGGCGTCAGTTTGCACGGGCAATCGAGAAGTCGACCACGTCAAGCAAGGCCGTCTTGGCATCCGATGTTGGAAAGATCGCGAGAGCATCCCGGGCAATGGCACCGTAATGGCGCGCGCGCTCGAACGTCGCCTCGATTGCTTTGTGGCGCCCAATCAACGCCATCGCCGATTCGAGATCATCGCCACGGATATCACCCTCGGCGATCGTGCGTTGCCAGAACGCGCGCTCGGTATCGTCTCCGCGGCGATAGGCAAGGATCACGGGCAAGGTGATTTTGCCTTCGCGGAAGTCGTCGCCGACTGCCTTGCCGAGATTTTTCGCATCACCCGCATAGTCGAGCGCATCGTCCACGAGCTGAAATGCAATACCGAGCGACTGGCCGTAGGACTGCAGCGCGGCGCGCTCCGCATCCGGGCGTTCCGAGATTGCAGCACCTGTCTCAGCCGCCGACGCGAACAGCGCAGCGGTCTTCGCGTTTATAATCTTGAGGTAAGCATCCTCGGTCGTCGATAGGTTCTTGGCTGCAGCGAGTTGCATCACCTCACCTTCGGCGATGACGGCGGCCGCATTCGAGAGGATCTTGAGGCACGGAAGCGAGCCGACACCCACCATCATTCGGAACGCTTGACCGAGCAGGAAGTCGCCAACCAGAACGCTTGCCTGATTGCCCCAAACGAGGCGTGCCGTTTTCTTACCGCGGCGATAGTCACTCTCGTCGACCACGTCGTCGTGGAGCAGCGTTGCCGTATGCATGAATTCGACGGCCGCCGCGAGCGTGATGTGGCCCTTCTCCTCGTAACCGCAAAGTTTGGCCGACGCGATTGTCAGCATCGGGCGCAAGCGTTTTCCACCGCTGTCGATCAGGTGGTGCGCCAGCTCCGGGATCATATCGACGTCGGAGATCGCCTTATCGAGAATCAGCCGGTTCACCGCATCCATCTCATCGCCGACGAGCGCGAGGATGGCATCCAAAGACCTCAGCGGTTCACGTTTTTCGTCGAGTGAGATGACCAGGCCCATGACCGGCTCCAGGGTTTGTTTTGCCTCGACATTTAATCACGCGCACCGGTACACGGTCGATGACAGTATTGCCGCATTACTGGTTTGTTGTTCCCGTCTAAGCGATGCGCCTGCCGATCATTTCGCTTAACGGAGACGGTCCGGATTGGCGGCAACAGGATTGGCACAGTCATTGGTGCCGTGTTCAGCGCACTTTGGCCGAACATTCTGTTGGTCACTCCGATCGAAGAGAGAGCTGTTTGATGCGTGAACTCGTCCGTACCAATGACCCCGTGCTCGTTAATTTCATCGAAAGCCTGCTGCGCCAGGGCCGATGCCGGGCCATGGTCGCTGATCAGAACATGAGCGTGCTTGAGGGATCGATTGGTGCGTTTCCGCGTCGCATATTGGTGCACGATGACGATTACCGCGAGGCTTGCTCCATTCTTCGCGATGCCGAACTTGGTCAATGGATTTATGACGAACGCAATTGACGTGTACCGGCGTTTCGCAAAAGCGATCTGTGGCGACGGTTGCGCGTCATGAGCGATATCGAGAGCGAAATCGACACGACGACCGACGATTTTCTGGGCGGCGCTGTCCGACTTCAGCAGCCGCGCCGGGGCTATCGCGCAGGCACCGACAGCGTTCTCCTCGCAGCGGCCTTTGTGCCCTCACAACAGAAAGATCGGAGCACGCCTCCAGACCTTGCTGACATCGGTGCAGGTGTTGGCACGGTCGGGCTTTGCGTCAAAGCCCGACTGCCCGAGATCCGCCTGACGAGCGTCGAGCGCAACCCGCGACTTGCAAGCCTTTGCCGAGCAAACCATCGTGCCAACCTGGCAGCCGACGACCCCTCGGTCGTTATCTCAGCCGACTTGCGCGGCAACGACTTCAAGGCGGACATGCCCTCCGAGACCGCTGCCGATGTCATCGCCAATCCGCCGTTTTATGACCGTGACGCCTCAAGCTTGTCGCATGAGGCAACCCGAGCCGAGAGCAGCGCTTGGGAGCCGGACGATCTTGAACTCTGGGCGCGCACCATGACACGCATTCTGAAGCCCGGTGGGTCCGTCACCTTGATCCATCCGGTGACCACGCTCAGCGCTTGGCTCGCAGCATTCCGGAACCGATTGGGCGATATCCAGGTTGTCCCCGTTCACGCCCATGCATCGAAGTCCGCGATCCGCTTCCTGTTGCGCGCTGTGAAAGGGAGCCGCGCGGGTCTGACGCTATGCCCGCCATTGATCCTTCACGCTGAAAACAGTCACGGCTTTTGCGCGCCCGTCGATCGTGTTTTGCGGGCACCTCAGCATCTGGACGTTTGGCGTCCGGGCCCATAAGCACGCCGCTTGATCTGTCCGGGCTTGGGCGCGTACGCACTCACAAGCACAGGCACGAACCAAGTCCCAACCGCAATCGCGCTCTGCCCTTTGGAGATGTTTCAGGATGTGGCCATTTTCGTCGAAGCCCGTTGTGCCGGTTTTACGCCTCGAAGGCACGATCGGCCGCTCCTCGGCGTTCAGTCGTGGCCTGTCGCTCGCAAGCGTCGCCGGACCACTCGAAAAAGCGTTTGCGATGTCGAAGCTGCCGTCGGTGGCAATCGTCATAAATTCGCCGGGCGGATCTCCGGTTCAATCGAACTTGATCTTCAACCGCATTCGCCAGCTTGCGACCGAAAAGAAGAAAAGGGTCTACGTGTTCTGTGAAGACCTTGCAGCGTCCGGTGGGTACTACATCGCGGTCGCTGGTGACGAAATCTACGCTGACCCGTCATCGATCGTCGGCTCGATCGGCGTGATTGCTGCAACTTTTGGCTTCAACAAAGCGATCGACCGTGTCGGCATTGAGCGGCGCGTCTACACGGCTGGAAATTCCAAATCGACTTTGGACCCGTTCCGCCCGGAAAAGCCTGAAGACGTTGCGCGGATACAATCCATTCAGACGGAAATCCACGACACGTTTATCGGCGTCGTCAAAAGCCGTCGCGGCAGTAAACTTGAGGCGAGCGACGACGACCTTTTCAACGGCGCGTTCTGGGCCGGTCCGACCGCGCACAAGTTGGGCCTCATCGACGGCATTGCCGATGTTCGCTCAAAAATGCGCGAGATCCATGGCGAAAAGATCGCCTTGAAAGTGGTGCCGATGGCCAAGAAGAGCCTGCTCTCCAGGTTGTCGCGCAGCTCATCCTGCATGCCGCACGCTGAGGTTGATCTGGAAGCGATCGCCAGCAACCTTGCAGCCGGAGCTGCAAACGCAATCGAAGAGCGGAGCCTTTGGGCGCGATATGGGCTATAATGGACGCGGGCCAGTTTGGAGTTGAGAAACAATGCCGCCACTTCTCGTGATCGCTGCCGCAGGTGCCGGAGCCTATTTCGCCTATCGGGCTGTTCGCCGGCTCGCCGCGTCACCCGTGGCCAACGAAGCCAATGACCGAAGCGCGCAACACAAAACGTCGAGCGAACCGAGAAACCTCGGGACACTTCAGCGCGATCCCACAACTGGCGAATACCGTCCGGAATGAGAAAGCGCGGCCGCGAGCGCACCACCAGCTTATTGCTTGCCCGATGACTGCAAGCGGGCATCCACCTGCGTCGCAACGCGCCGCAATCGAGCTGGCATCGCCAAGTAAGCCGCCTTCAGTGCAGGGCGTCCGAAACCGTGCCAACCGTGGACGACGCCGCGCCCTTTGAGCGTTGCCGCGATCCCGTAATTGAAGACCTCGCAACGGCCCGTCGCAAACGTTGACTTGTAGGGCATGTCGGGAACCATGAAGTCGACGACGCCCACGGGTCCGTCGGAGTTCATGTCATCCCCGGCACACATGCGAACAACATCTTCAAGGTGCAGCCGACCTGGGCTGTAGTCATCGTAGTCTGGATGTTTGGCAGACATAAACGCGTAGTAGCGGTCGCCATCGAGAAAGCCCCACTGCATCGCAAGATCCACCGAAGCTGTGCCGTCAGACGGCAAGAGCGACAGCCGCATCACAGTCACGTCGGGTGCGCCATCTTGGCCGTCGGCGAGCGCGCGGATGATGTCACCGAACGCCGGGTTCTGAAATGCCGTCGACGAGAGACCGCTTTGCTGCAACCACTGAGACCGCAACGCGAGACATCGCAGCGTCAGCTCAGTCTTCGTTGAGGCATCGGTCACGCACTCGTGGGTCAGCGTGCCAATCCGCTTCAAACGATTGCGATAGTTGCGCAAGTTCTTGCGTGTCTTCGCTTTGAGCGTTCCGTGGTAACTCGCAAAGTCCGCAGACTCGGAGAGTGCGACAAACGGGGCCGACCGCACCTCTCCAAGCGCCGTTCCTTTTCTCTGAAGCCAAGCAGCGATCGCGGCATCGGCGCGAACTTTGCGCATCATCAGCGCATCAACGCCTTCGCGTTTCAGGATTGCCCACGCCCCGTCCATGAGGTCGTCCGCGTTTGTTCCGTCGGCGACCAGAGCGTCCGAATATTGACCAAATGGCTCCGTCAAGTCTTCGGCTATCGAACACTGGAACGCGTTTCGGATCGTGAGCGGAAAGACAAAGACGAGCTTGCCGCCGCGACGCGCCACGACGAGCAAAGGCCGAAACGACAAGCGCCCGCGGTAACGCTCAAGCGTGCGCCAGACGAACAGGCACCATGCCGGGCTCTGAAACAGCGTGGCACGGCCGGATCGGTCCGCGAGCTGTTGCCACTCATGTGCGAGCGCTTCGGCTTCATCGCGCGTGGTGATCACGTCAAAAGGCGCGCCATCAGGCGCCGAACGTACCTCAGTTGGCTTGTCGGCATGCGTTTCAAAGAGCCTGTTGGGGTGATCAAGCATCGCGTTTATGGGGCCTTACTCGGCTGCTTGGAGAACTTCGAGATCGCGCACGCCGTTGGGCGCGGATGGATCAACGCGGAAGTCGATGACTTTGCGGTGGGCGCGCTTTTTCTGAAAGCCGGATAACTTCCATGCACCGGCGAGAGCTAAACGCGCATGCAAGCCCGCGCCTGACGCCGGTTGCGACAGTTGACGCACACCGAGACGACTCCGGATGACACCGTTCGCGTAGTTCACGGCGTACGCGTTGCGCAACGCACCCGTCCAATGCTCGGTCGTGAAGGAGACGTTAAGGCTGTCACCATTGACAATGCGATGCGGACAGTTGAGCGGCCAGTGCAACATCCGACCGGGCGTCAGATCGACAACAGTCGCATGGTCGTCAAACCACGGCTCGTAAGGCAGGGAGATCTCGTGGGCCTCACCAAGCACGATTTTCTCGAGCCGGTCCTGCGGCAGGAAAGGCGCGGTGTTCGGATAGACGTAAACGCGCTTCTCGCCCCGCACCTGCCAGAGCGTCTGCCCCGGCACATCTGCGTGGTAATAGACTTGCACCTTGGGCGACGAAATCAAGATCGAGAGTTTTTGCTTGAAGCTTTTGAAGCCCGGCACAAGCGCACCGATCTCGTCGTAAATTCCGTCCAGCATCTCGCGGTAACGCGGATCGAGCTCATCCGGATTTTGCAACAGGATCCAGATATGTCCGTTGCGGATTGCATCAAGCGTGTCAGCGCCCGAAAGCCCGTCAATGCGCCCCTCACGGCGCGTCCGCGGATCGTGGGTTTCCACGTCCATCGTGTTGACGTGATAGGTATCGCTTGGCGCTGTCTCGATCAGACTGGCGAGTGCTGTGTCGGAAAATAGATCACCGTCAGCGAGCGTGTGTCCCAAATTGACGACATGGCCACCCCAAAGGCGAGCATGGCGCGGCTCAAAGTCCGTAAATACTGACTGCTCAGACATCGGCTCTTCTCATCCTCACACAGGTTCACCGGGCGACGGGTAGCGCGATGCAGGATGTCTGCCGTTTGGGAACTTCTCGCGAAAACGTTAGAGCGGGTGAGGTGGTGCGCTCACAGGTTGCTTTTGCGCTCACGGGTCGCTCCGACCTAACGGCCTGACCCTACGCGAGTGCGGCGCTGGCGCCGGGCTGCGGTCGCGGCCAGGGGACGTCTTTGGTTGGGTCTTTTTCGCTCACGGGTCGCATCGGCCTAACGGCCTGACCCTACGCGAGTGCGGCGCTGGCGCCGGGCCGCGGTCGCGGCCTGGGGAACTCTTTGCTCGGGTCTTTTGCGCTCACGGGTCGCTCCGACCTAAAGGCCTGACACGACGCGGGAGCGGCGCTGGCGCCGGGCCGCGGTCGCGGCCTGGAGACGTCTTCGGTTGGGGCGTTGGCCTAATTGATCGCCGGGTGCCGACTACATTGGCTCGGCGAGGAGTAGGCGTTCCCAGATGAACTCGGCGGCGATGGTTGCGCGATAGGTGATGACCTCGCTCGTCCAGCGCTCGAAGCGATCGATGCCAGCGAGCGAGTTGTATTTGATGTGCTGCTGCGCGTCTACGAAGATCGAGCGCTTGCCAGGGTCGCCCGCCCAGTCGTGATTGGCCGCGGGTTTTTGCAGGCGATGATCAATCACGCCAAGATTCCCAAGCGAGGTAAAGCGCAGATAGCGCTCTTCGCTGTCCGGAAAATCAACGAGCCATTGCGATTTCGGCTCTGGCTTTCGCGGCAAGACATGTTCGATCGATGCGTTTCGAAAATAGTTTTCGGGATCGCCTGGTAACGCCGTGCGTAGCTCCAAGTCGTACCACAGGATCAGCGCCCGTCGCACCTCGTGGTTCTCAAGCGGCAGCAACAAACGCTCCTTAATGCGCTGCCGGAACCGGTCCTTGAAGTTAAGCGGAAGGTTGGTCCGATCGGTGCTAAACGGTGCCCCGCGACGCGCGCGTTTCAAGGCTTCGCGAAAGCGATGCGCGCGCTGGTCGGCATCCAATTCGAGAATGCACATCGCCATGCAGCGGCTGTGCAGAAAGCGAAAGCGATCAACCGCTGTCTTTTCGCGTTTCGACTGGAAGTAGCCCATCAGCCAGTATATCGCGATCGGTCGCCAGTCCTGCCACGGAATGCAACGGAGCTTGAAAATCTCGCGCTCCAGCGCCGAGCCGAGTTTCGGGTTTCGCATCGCACGTTCGAGAAAGCTCCACGCCTGCGCGAGCTTCCTTAAGTTCTCGAGCCATAAAATGACCGGCCGCTCATCGTTGCGGGCCTGCAAATGCTGGATCAGATCTCCAAGACAGTCGGCGCCCTGCTCCGCCCGGCGCTCAATGACATCGGCAACCAGAAGAAACGCCTCCATCTGGCTGAACCGATGCTCACCGCGCGACCACGGATCTCGCATCGCGACGTCGCGACCGCCGATCAAGACGAGGATCTCGTCCCAAAGCGCAAGCATGCGGGCGGCTTCGTCTTCATTTGCAGAAAGCGCGATCAGTTCGCCCTTGAAGATTTCATCGCGGCTGAGCCGAATGCCGTAAAGATTGGTTGCGACAAACGCATGCCGCGCAATGGTCTCTTCGCTCGTGAAAATTACGGCGACCTGCGCCTTTTCAAGTACGAACCGCGCAAGCGCCTCACGGGCAACCGGCGCGCGACGATCCAGCGCCTGCCGCAGCGACCTCAAGATTGCATAAACTGACGCCTCAGCTTGCACGAACGGTGGCGCGCGGCGACGAACACGCGCCGCTTCCCCCATCGGCTGAACAAGCCGGGTCAGCATCTCCGACGCGCCCCGATGGGTCAGGCGGAACGCACCGTCGGCCTTGGCCACCGTCGCATGCAGACGGGCCTTCAGCTTGGGCTCCTCAATCAGGTCACGCAAAACAGAAAGCAGGATCGTAAGCGTGGTCACCCGTTGCAGCCCGTCGTAGAGCTGATAGCGGTCACCGGTCGCTGGATGCAGGATCACGGTGCCAAGAAAGAAAGAAGCGGGTCGCGGCTTCAGCGTCGGGACCGCTGCTTCGTCAAACTCCAAGCCGTCGGGGACTTCGTCGATCTCGTCAGCCGACGCGACATCAACTTCATCGGACGTCGCATCGATGTTGTCGTTGGCAAGACCCGCGCCGCTGATGATGTCAGCCAGCATGGCCTCGGCCGTCATCTCTTCGGTTGCCTTGAGCGCGTGCAACATATCCCGAAGCAACTGGTCGGCTTCGGTCGTACCCCACTTGAAGCTGCGCTGAACGGAAGCGGGCGCAAACGTCCCGAGCTCAAAGAAGGCCTCAAGCGGCAATATTTGCGCGGAAATCGGTTCGGTCATCGGTCGAAGGTTTTGGTTCTTTCGGGTCGCCGCCTAGTTTTCACAGAAAAACGCAAAACGATAGGGGAGCACGCAGTCTCTGGGCGACCACGGCCAACCTGTGGCTTGTGGGCGCAACGAACGAACCCGATGTCGGTGTCCGTGCTGTTGGCATTCAAACGTGGGCGGGCTAAACGGCGCGCTGGACGTGCAGAGGACTTGAGTGAGGACTTTGGCGGAGCACCTAGCTGCGCACCAAGGCACCGCTCGTGAAGGATAACCAATGGCCCAAACATCGCTGTCGCCCCGAACTTCGTTTCAGGATTTGATCCTGACGCTTCAGCAGTACTGGGCGGGGCATGGCTGCGCCGTGCTGCAACCTTACGACATGGAAGTCGGCGCCGGCACGTTTCACCCGGCAACGACCTTGCGCTCGTTGGGGCCGCGGCCGTGGAATGCGGCTTACGTGCAGCCATCGCGGCGCCCGAAAGATGGCCGCTACGGTGAAAACCCAAACAGGCTTCAGCATTACTACCAGTTTCAGGTGATCATGAAGCCGTCGCCACCGAACATCCTCGATCTATACCTCGGCTCGCTCGACGCCATCGGCATCGACACCACCGTCAATGACATTCGCTTTGTCGAAGATGACTGGGAAAGCCCAACGCTTGGCGCATGGGGCCTTGGTTGGGAAGTGTGGTGCAACGGCATGGAGGTCACGCAGTTCACGTACTTCCAGCAGGTCGGCGGCTTTGATTGCAAGCCAGTGTCAGGCGAGATTACCTATGGTCTTGAGCGGCTCGCAATGTACGTCCAGGGCGTCGACAATGTGTTTGATTTGAACTTCAACGGCCGCGCCGACGATGACCCGCGCAAGCTCTCATACCGCGATGTCTTCCAGCAGGCCGAGCAGGAGTACTCGCGGTTTAATTTCGAACACGCAAATACCGATCTTTTGCTGCAGCATTTCAAAGATGCCGAGCACGCCTGTGTCGCGATCCTCGACGCCGGGCAACCCGGGGCCGGTGACACCCAGCACAAAATGGCGTTGCCGGCCTATGACCAAGCCATCAAGGCGAGCCACATCTTCAATCTGCTCGATGCGCGCGGGGTCATCTCGGTGACAGAACGGCAGAGCTATATTCTGCGCGTTCGCGAATTGACCAAGGCCTGCTGCGCGGCATGGCTTGCGACCGAGGCTGGCGGCGGCGCTGGCGGTGCGCCTAGAACGGCTGACGCGGCATGAGCATTACAAGCTGGCTCGACCCGCGACTGATCGGAGAAGCAATCCTGATTGTGATTGCAGCGATCGTGATCGGGTACGTTGTCCGAATGGTCTGGCCGAAACGCCAGAACCCGGATTTGTTTGCAACACTCGCAGCCGTCGGCTTTGTCGCCGGGCTGGCCTACGCCGGGTTTGCGAGCGCAGCCATCGCAGCTGTGCTCGTCCTGGTGATCGGCGTTGGTATGGTCAGTCTCGGGCTCGTTGGCTAAGGCGACCAATTGGCGAAGGCGACCAACACGTCAGCGCGTCCCGACAACATACTCCAGCGTTTCAACAAGACCAAGAAGTAGGGCAGAACAAATGACGATGGACCTTTCACCACCACAGGTTGGTGGGCTTCTTCTCATCGCACTTTTCGCCGTCGCACTTGGCTGGATTTTTTTGAGAAAGCAGCCGCTCGCAATCAAGCTCTTTTCTCTGGCGCTCCTGATCGTTGGTCTCGGGTATCTCGCAACAACCAACGTTCCGATCGAACTGGTGCGCGCGGTGTTCGGCGAACAGTATTGATTGCCGATGCGCCGCGCTCAGCATGAGCAACGGTTGCCTCGTCAGCCGCATTTACGACGGTTGGCTGCTTGAGCGATCATCGCATCCGCGCGTGACCAGTCCGCCGGCGCTTCGGGCTTCGGCGCCATTGCTCTTTTCAACTCGCGTTTCGCGGCCGGTACCACCACGCGATCGGCAGCGTTTGAGACTGCAAGCACGCCACGAAAGAGCAGCATCGGGATCGCGACAACACCAAAGAGCGAGAAAGTGATCCACGGGCTGATCGGCAGCGCAACCGAAATCCCGACGGCGGTCGCCGCAAGTGCCAGAATTGGAATCAGCATGTTCGGTGCCCGTTTTTTTCAGTAATGACGTTTTAAGCCGCGAGCAACGTATTCAACTCGTGCGGGTCAAACGGCTTGGCGAGATAGGCGTTGAAGCCGGCGGCGAGGCAGCGCTCACGGTCCTCCGGGAACGCATTGGCCGTGAGCGCGATCACCTTCTGGCCCTGTTGGTTCGCTGACGATGACCAGGCCGACTGCAACGCTTTCAAAACCGAGTAGCCGTCTCGGTCTGGAAGCCGCAGATCGAGCAAGACGGCGTCGATGTCCGCCGCATTGCTTGGCGGGGTCAGCAATCGCTCCAACGCGTCATCGCCGCAGGTCACGGTCTCGCTCGAATGGCCAAGACCTCTCAATGCCGCTTCGGCGACCATTGCGTTGACGGCATTGTCCTCGACGATCAGCACATGGCAGCGTGCGAGGACCACCGGAGACGTGCCCCGTCGCTCAGCGTCCATTCGGCGCGTCGGTGCGGTCGACGGCGCTCGCGCGAGACCCGGCGACCAGAAGACCTCCTCTGCCGGTAAGCGGAGCGGCAATCGCACACGAAAACAGGCTCCGCCGTCCCGGCTGCCGGTTGATGCACAGGCTTCAATAGAACCGCCCATGGCCTCACAGAGACGCCGACAGATCGCGAGGCCGAGCCCTGTCCCATCGAGCCCGCCAGACCGTGCCGGGCGAACGTTTTGGGATTGCTCGAATTCGCGGAACAGCATCTCAGGATCGGTTTGACCGAAGCCTGGACCGGTGTCGGTGACCTCAAAGACGAGCTGTGCGTGACCGTCGTCACCCTCGCGGTCCGCGATATGGGCTCGGATGCGCACGTGTCCCTCAGCCGTGAACTTAATGGCATTGTCGATGAGATTGATCAGCACCTGCCGCACCCGCAGCGGATCGCCAAGGACGTGATCAGGCACATCGGGATCAAGGCGGCTCAACACGGCAAGCGCTTTGCGGTCCGCCTTATCCTCCACGACAGAAATCGCATCGTTGATCAGGCCACGCGGTGCGAACGGCCGATCAATCAGCTCGACGCGCCCGGCTTCGATCCGTGAAAAATCCAGGATGTCATCGATCAGCGCAAGTAGAGCATCCGCCGATTTCAGAACGCCAGCGGTAAAGCTTGTTTGTTCGGCCGAGAGTTTCGTTCCATTGAGCGCGCGCGTCAGCCCGATGATGCCGTTCAGTGGCGTTCGGATTTCATGGCTCATCGATGCCAAAAAGCGCGACTTCGCTTCGTTTGCCGCTTCCGCCGCATCGCGCGCGCGGGACAGAGCATCGGCAAAAGCACGCTGATCTGTGACGTCGCGCCCAACGCACTGCACGTCATCGGCGCCGGGTCGCGTGCAGGGGATCGTTGTCTCCGACCAGTCGAACCAGCGCGGTCCATCGACAGTTGCGAGTTGCACGGCGCGACCGTTTTGAAGCCCCGAGGCCGCCGCTGTTCTGGCAGTCGATTGCTCATCGGCATTCAGTTCCGACGGCGCAAACTTGGTGCCGACGACGTCGTCCCAGGTGACACCGAACACATCGCAAAACGCACGATTGACAAACGTCAGCATGCCGTCGGCGCGGCGTCGGAGAATAACGTCATCCTGCCGGTCCAGCAGCTCCCGATAGCGAGCCTCCTGATCGGACAGCGCCCAGATGCGGTCCTCGACAACCTCGCGATGGATTTCGGCCCGGCGCGCGTCAGCTGCTCTTTGGAGCCGAACGGGATCCATCCGCATCACCCGCCAACGCAGTGCGAGCAAAATGGCGGCAAACAGCGCGACCGTCGGCATGAGAGCGAGTGCGAGTTCCGGTTGGACAGCCACAGCTGCGCCAAGGATCGCAGCAATGGGCCCAAGCGCGATCAGACCGAGCTGACCGGTGATGTCCGTTGCCTGCACCCGAAGCGTGCCATTCGCCGGGCGCGACGCGGCGGCTAGATCATGCGGTTCAGTCGATCTCGGCTGCGTCTTTCGCGACGACTGACGTGATGTGGTGAACAAACTCAAGACGCATCGTTCCAATCATCGGCACACCGCAAAAGCGGGACCGCCACCTCGATGACGAGGCTTATCCGGCAACGATTTCGAAAGGTTTGAGAGAAGTGGTTAATGAACGTAAAAATTGCAGCCAATCCTCAGGACCGCAGAGCATCTCTGGGCTTGAAACAAAAAAACACCCGGGCCAATTCTCGACCCGGGCGTTCCCAATAATATTCGGCCACTTATGACGGCTGCTCAGTTGCTCCAGTTTCTCCAGTTATTGGGAGCTACGAAGCCGCGGATCTAGGACGTCGCGCACGGCATCACCGAACATGTTGAAGCCAAAAACGGCGAGCGTAATCGCCAGGCCTGGATAGATCGCCACCCAAGGGTGGTTCTCGAAGTACTCTTGTGCAGTCCGGAGCATCAGCCCCCAAGCCGGCGTCGGATCGTTCACACCGAGGCCGAGGAACGACAGCGATGCCTCAAGCAAGATCGCCTGTCCGACGAACGCCGTGAGCATAATCAGGAACGGCGCCATCACGTTTGGCACCATGTGGCGCATGATGATGCGGCTGTTGGAATAGCCGTTCGCGCGCGCGGCGTCGATGTAGGGGATTTCGCGAATAGCCAGTGCGCTCGATCGCACCACCCGCGCGCATTTCGGAATAAACGGGATGGTGATCGCAATC
>JBCBWG010000046.1:0-16950 GCA_039817205.1 Pseudomonadota bacterium | reverse complement strand
TGCTGGTCAGCTCAGGCCGACACGCGTCGGGGCTGGTCTTTTTGAGGAACGCCGGCGTGACTGTCATCTGAGGCCCTGACGGTGGTGGCGCTTCCGGAGGTGGCTCATCCGATCGGGCTGCCACCTGCTTTGCCGGAGCCCTCGGACCGGAGACCCGACGATCAGAAGCTCGCGTGTGACGAGCGCTCACCGGCGCGTTCGGGGGAGGGTCTTTCAAGGATACCTGATGGACCTTCGGTGCGACGGTGCTGTCGTGAAGGCGAGCACAGCCGACTGCAAATAGGCTCACAAAAACCATGCAAAATGCAACACGCCAACTCATGGGCGGACGATTAAAACTCGCGCACCGGTCGGCAACTCAAATTCAAGGGCTGAAAGGTGTTGGCCCGGGGCATGTGACCCAATCACACCAGCAAGCAAACACACTGGCGACCCAACCTGGCCAAGCCTACTCAGCGGCCTCTTTCGTGCCGCCGCTGCGGCGCTTGCGCGGGTTTTTTTTCGCGGGCCCCGACGGCCCGGAAGCTGAACGCGCGCGCCGCTTCAGCAAACCCTTCAGAAAGCGACCCGTGTGGCTCGCGTCGCAGTCGGCGACCACCTCTGGCGGGCCCGCAACGACGATCTCGCCGCCGCCGTCACCACCTTCGGGGCCGATGTCGATGACCCAGTCAGCTGTTTTAATGACTTCGAGATTGTGCTCGATGATCGCGACGGTGTTGCCTGCATCGACAAGTTCATGGAGCACTTCGAGCAGCTTTGCGACGTCGTGGAAGTGCAGCCCGGTCGTCGGCTCGTCGAGAATATAGAGCGTCCGACCCGTCGCGCGCTTCGACAGCTCTTTCGCGAGTTTCACACGCTGTGCCTCACCGCCGGACAGGGTCGTCGCTTGCTGGCCGATCTTGATGTAGCCGAGCCCCACGCGACGCAGCGTCTCAAGCTTGTCGCGAATGACGGGGACAGCTGAGAAGAACCCGCAACCTTCCTCAACCGTCATGTCGAGCACGTCGGCAATCGACTTGCCACGAAACTGGATATCAAGCGTTTCGCGGTTATAGCGCTTTCCTTTGCACTGGTCGCACTCGACGTAGACGTCCGGCAGGAAGTGCATCTCGATCTTGATGACGCCGTCGCCTTGGCAGGCCTCACAGCGCCCACCCTTCACGTTGAAAGAGAAGCGGCCGGGCTGATAGCCACGCGCTTTGGCTTCCGGCAGCCCGGCAAACCACTCGCGGATCGGCGTAAACGCGCCCGTGTAGGTCGCCGGGTTCGAACGCGGCGTCCGCCCGATCGGCGACTGGTCGATTTCAATGACCTTGTCCAGGTGCTCCAGCCCGTCGATCCGGTCATGGGGGCCGGGTTGTGCCCGCGCGCCGTTAAGTCGGCGGGCGATCGCCTTGTAGAGCGTCTCGATCAAAAACGTGGATTTGCCACCCCCGGACACGCCTGTCACGCAGGTCATCACGCCGAGCGGCAGGGATGCCGTCACATCCTGTAGGTTGTTGGCCTTGGCGCCCCGAACGATAATCTCACGTTTTTTCGTTGGTTTGCGCCGCTCGTCCGGCACTGGCACCTCGCGCGCACCAGACAAATACTGCCCGGTCAGGCTGTGGCTCGCAGCCATGATATCGTCTGGCGCACCCTGTGCGATGACCTGCCCGCCGTGCACACCGGCACCGGGCCCAATGTCGACAACATGATCAGCCGTGCGCACCGCGTCCTCATCGTGTTCGACAACGATGACCGTGTTGCCGAGATCGCGCAAATGCCGAAGCGTCCCGAGCAAGCGTTCATTGTCGCGCTGATGCAAACCGATAGACGGCTCGTCGAGCACATAAAGCACCCCCGTGAGACCGGAGCCGATCTGCGAAGCCAGCCGAATACGCTGGCTCTCGCCACCGGACAGCGTGCCGGAGGAGCGTGACAGCGTCAGGTAATCAAGACCAACGTCGTTCAGGAACCGCAGCCGCTCCCGGATCTCTTTCAGAATACGCGTCGCAATCGCGAGCTGCTGTTTCGTCAGCTTGTTGTCGAGTTCAACAAACCAATCGTTCGCCTTGCGGATCGACATCGCCGTGACCTCGCCGATGTGACGCCCATCGATCTTCACAGACAACGCCTGCGGCTTCAGCCGATACCCGCCGCACGCCTCGCACGGATGATTGCCCTGGAATTGCGAAAGCTCTTCGCGGACCCACGAACTATCTGTCTCCCGCCAGCGCCGTTCGATGTTGTTGATCACACCTTCAAACGGCTTTGCAGTTTTGTATTTCCGCAGCCCATCCTCGTAGATGAACGTCACCGGTTCCGCGCCCGACCCAAACAGGATGACGTTCTGAACATCCCGCGTTAACTCATTCCAGGGCGTTGTGAGCTTGAACTTGTAGTGCTTCGCGAGCGCCTGAAGCGTTTGCTCGTAATACGGCGACGTCGCGCCTGTCTTGGCCCACGGGACAATCGCGCCTTGGCGCAAAGACAGCACTCCGTCCGGAACGACGAGTTCGGGCTCAAATTTCAATTCGGTCCCAAGACCGTCGCATGAAGGACACGCACCCGCCGGCGCGTTGAACGAGAACAGGCGTGGCTCGACCTCATCAATCGTGAAGCCGGACACGGGACAGGCAAAGTGCTGAGAAAAGACGATGCGCTCGTGCGTCTCGTTCTTGGATTTATTGGCGCCCTTCGTGTCTGCTTCGGGCAGCGGCTTGTCGGCAAACTCAACGATCGCAATGCCGTCCGCCAGGTCAAGTGCGGTCTCAAAACTATCCGCAAGACGCGTCCGCGTTGCGTCATCGCGTTTCACGACAACGCGGTCCACGACGACGTCGATGTCGTGCTTGTATTTCTTATCGAGCGTTGGCGCGTCCGGAATTTCATAGAACGTGCCATTGATCTTGACCCTCTGAAAACCGCGTTTCTGGAGAGCTGCCAAGTCCTTGCGAAACTCGCCTTTGCGGCCTTTGACAATCGGCGCCAGCAGGTAGAGACGCGATTTCTCTTCGAGATCCAGCGTGCGGTCGACCATCTGGCTGACCGTTTGGCTCTCGATGGGCAGCCCCGTGGCCGGCGAATACGGCACACCGACCCGCGCAAAAAGTAGGCGAAGGTAGTCGTAAATTTCCGTGACGGTACCGACCGTTGATCGCGGATTGCGGCTCGTTGTTTTCTGCTCGATCGAGATCGCCGGGCTGAGGCCGTCAATGTGGTCGACGTCCGGCTTCTGCATCATCTCCAGAAACTGGCGCGCATAAGCCGACAAGCTCTCAACGTAGCGGCGTTGGCCCTCGGCGTAGATCGTGTCGAACGCGAGAGACGATTTCCCGGAGCCCGAAAGACCGGTGAAGACGATCAATTGATCGCGTGGAACGGTAAGATCGACATTCTTCAGGTTGTGCTCGCGCGCGCCCCGCACATGGATGACCTTGTCGTCGGGCCGGGGGGCCGGGGCACGACGCTTTGCGGTCGCACCAGCCGTCGCAGCCGCCCGTGCTTTCGCCGGTTTGGTCTTCGGTGTTTTAGCCATGACAACTCGTTAGCTGAGGGGCGAAACGGCGGCAATTGCGATCCAACGCCAAGTTCGATCGATACGCGAAAACCTGTGGGCCCAGACCGTTCCAGACCGTTCCAGACCGTTCGAGACCGTTCGAGACCTTTCCAGATCACTGCAGACCGTTTGGGGCCGCGTAAGATCAAGGAACGACCGTCTCGGCAGTCGGGTGTCGCCCCACAGCATGCATTACCCTGGCCTAACCAGTCTCGCCTCACCAGTCTGGCCTGATCACCCTGGCCTCATCACCCTGACCTCACCAGCCTGTGTCATCTCATGATGACACGTTCCCTGTCAGTTGTTTTGCACGTGACGTCTCCCGGCTGCTTAGATCCTCCCATCGACGAGCCACGCAGATGAAAGAGCAGAACGAAACAACGGCTCGCACACAAAGGAGATGATCATGACAGTTCGCAACTCCGCCCTCGCCCTCCTCACAGCCATTGGATTGGCTGTCGGCCTGACCGTTGCAACAGCGCCGGCTCAGGCTCTGACAGTCGCAAAACCCGCCGGTGTCGCGGAAGCCCCGACGCCCCAGGATGGTCGCCAACATGCGACAGATCTCGGCGCCCTTCTCGTAGACCGTCGCCGTGTAGAAGTTGTTGATCTCGATGTAACTCGACGGGCGGACAGGGTGCGCGAGAGGCCCTTGGTCTTCAGGAAACTGGTGAGCACGCAAACGACGCACATCGGAGATGCGTTGGACACTGCGCGAACGCTCGTCGGCTGAAAACTCCTGATCCCGGAAGACCGTCAGGCCCTCTTTCAAACAGAGCTGAAACCAGTCGCGACAGGTGATGCGGTTGCCGGTCCAGTTGTGAAAATACTCGTGCGCGATCACGCTCTCGATCGCTTCGTAAATCGCGTCGGTTGCTGTGTCGGACGAAGCAAGGATCAAGCGGTCGTTGAAGACGTTGAGGCCTTTGTTCTCCATCGCGCCCATGTTGAAGTCCGAGACGGCAACGATGTTAAAGACGTCGAGATCGTACTCGCGACCGAAGACCTCTTCGTCCCAACGCATCGATCGTTTCAGCGCGTCCATCGCCCACGAACAGCGATGCTCTTTGCCCGGCTCCACATAAATCCTGAGATCCACCGCCTTGCCGGACTTGGTTTTAAAGTCCGACGCGATTGACGTCAGATCGCCGGCGACCAACGCGAACAGGTAGCTGGGTTTCGGATGCGGGTCTTTCCAAACCGCATAGTGTCGGTTGGTACCCGATGCTGTGCCGCGCTCCCGCGGATTGCCATTTGAGAGCAGAATGGGGGCCTCGTCCCGATCCGCTTCCATGCGGCAGGTGAAAACCGACAAAACGTCCGGTCGGTCTAGGTAATAGGTGATGCGCCGAAATCCCTCGGCCTCGCACTGCGTGCAGTAGTTTCCACCGGACCGGTAAAGCCCCTGCAGCGCTTTGTTGCTGTCTGGGTTGATCCGGGTCTTGATCGTCAACTTGAACGGCGCGTCTGGAAGCATCCGCAATGTCAGAGTGGTTGCGGTGAGGTCGTAGTCGTCGTTCGGGACCACTTTGCCATCGCGGTGGAGCGACAGAAGCTCAAGGTGCTCGCCATCGAGAACCAGTCGATCCGATGCGGTTTGCGCTGCCGGGTTGGGTACAATGTTGAGCTTTGCCGTGACCACCGTCTCGGTCGGGTGGAGGTCGAAGCTCAGATCGGTTTTTTCGATCAAGTGCGTCGGCGGTTGGTAGTCCTTCAGGCGAATGGGACGAGGGGTCGTGGTTTTCATGAGCACTCAGTCCGCAGTCGTCACAGGGTTAGCGGTCGGGCGTACCGGCTTGGATGCGCGGCTAAACCCTGCGTGTCAACGTCCGTCGCGCTCGATGAGTGATGCGAGCCCTCGTCCGGAACCATTCATCCGAGCTGCAAAAACTCTCGCCGGACCGCCTCGGTCGCGGCTCCGGCCTTTGGGACCGGGCCGAAGCTTTCATCGCTTTGACCATCAACAATCGCCGGTGGCGCTGGTAGGCGCGCCGAACCTCCGGGCACGGACACGTCGATCTCTCTCAAGCAGGGATGCGCCAGGACACCGTCGACATCGTTGACGTGACCGAAGGCGAGATCAACGGCTGCGAGGCGTTCCGAGAGGGCATGCGCGGTCTCATTGGCAAAGGCGCTTGCGACGATGGCGTCGGTTGCATCGCGGTTTGTGACGCGCGCGATGTTCGTTGCGAAACGAGGATCATCGCCGAGGTTCGGGTCGCCGAGAACAGTTTCTGCGAGTGTCCGCCATTCGCGATCGTTCTGGATCGAGAGCAGGATCGGTGTCCCGCATGCACACTGAAAAACGCCGTAGGGCGCAACCGAGGGATGCTTCAGTCCGATGCGTTCCGGGGCTTTGCCATACCGACCGTGGAGCAGGGGGACCGCCATCAATTCCGCCATGCAATCAAACATCGACAATTTAATATCTGCGCCCTGGCCGGTGCGACCGCGCGCGATGAGCGCCTCAAGAACCGCTTCGTAAGCGGTCATGCCCGTCCCGACGTCGACGATCGACACGCCAATTCGAGACGGTGTTTCGGGCGTGCCGGTCACGCCCGCAAGGCCGGCTTCGGCCTGGATCAGAAGATCGTAGGCTTTGCGATGCGCATAGGGGCCGGTCTCGCCGTAACCGCTAATCGAGCAGGTGATCAGCTTTGGGTGTCTCTTGCGGAGTTCGCCCGTGCCGAAACCAAGGCGATCGAGCGCGCCGGGCTTCAGGTTCTGAATAAAGACATCGGCCTGCGCAACGAGCGCCTCAAACAGCGCCCGGTCTTCGGGTTCGCGGAGGTCGCACGTGACGCTCTCCTTGCCGCGGTTGAGCCAGACGAAATAACTCGCTTGGCCGTGGACGATGTCGTCATAACCGCGCGCGAAATCGCCGCCCGGTCGCTCGAGCTTAATCACCCGTGCGCCCGCATCGGCCAACCGGCGTGAACAGGTTGGGGCCGCAACGGCCTGCTCGAGTGTCACCACCAACGTTCCAGAAAGCGCTTTCATCATTGGTCCTCGGGCGTGGCGTTTGTCTGTGCCGTCGCCTCAGGCAGCAAATCGAGAACCGCGGCGCCGTCCTGTTCGCCCTGACCGCCCCCGACGAGCATTCGAAAGAGCGTTGTTGCCTGAGCCGTCATTGGTGTTGCGAGCCCCTCGGCCTTTGCAGCCGCCCCGACCATTTCGAGGTCTTTCAAAATTTGCCGCGCGTACCCCGTCGGTGTCCAATCGCGGGCGATCATCCGGTCAAAGAGAACGGGGAGCAAGTTGGAGCCTGCATGACCGGACGCCAGTGCGGTCGGGACTTTTTGCGCATCGACACCGTAAGCTTCGGCAAGGCGGAGAGCTTCGGCGATCACGACGAAATTGTTGAGCACCAATGTCTGATTGATGAGCTTGGTCGCCTGCCCTGCACCGGTTTCACCCATATGCGTCGTGGTTCCGAGATGTTTGAGAACCGGTTCGGCGGCAGCGAAACCTCCAACGGAGCCTCCGGCCATAATGGCAAGCGTGCCGGTGTCACACGCCGCAGGGCCGCCTGAGACGGGCGCATCGACGAACGGGACGCCCTTGCGATTGCGAAGGTGCGCTGCGATCTCGTGGGTCGCGCCAATTTCGGTCGTCGAGGTATCGATCACGACGTTTGCACCGATCCGTGCCGGTTCGCACAACCCGTTTTCACCGGCGACAACTGCTGCGACATCAGGCGTCGACGTCACGCTCAAGATGACGGTGCCAGCCTGCGTTGCGAGATCGGCGGGGCTGGTCGCGGGGCGCACGCCATCCACGACCGCTGCCTTCAAGCGGTCCGGCACAATGTCGTATCCGACGACGGAAAACCCGCACGTGATGAGACGGCGCGCCATGGCGCCGCCCATCAAGCCAAGTCCAACCAGACCCACTGTTTGCCCGTCCATGCCGCTCGCCTCCGGTTTTGGTTGAGCATAGGGCGTCCCCGAAGCAGACGGCAATTTCAAGTTTCGCGGATTTGGGAGACGGGCTGGGACACGGAGAGCGTGTTATCGTTTCGCTTAGGCCGGTTCCGCTTGGCCAACGCCCGCGCAGTTTTTGCGAGCGGCGACTTGCGACAAGTATCCGTTACGCTGCGACAATGCTTGAGCTTCTTTTCCAGCAGCGTCTTGAAAGTCCATGCCGAACCACAGAACCGGGACAACCAAACCGGCAACGCCTGCGACGACGTTCTGCGTGACCTTCAGGCCTTTTTCGGTCGCGAGCGCTTGGAGCTGCTCGTTGTTTGTGCGGATTTCAGCGATAATCTGATCGCAATTGAGTTGGTTGTCTTGCGCTTGAACGATTTGGACCGGGGCCGGTGCGCGACCCGCACAGGCAGCGAGCGCCCCGCAAACAAGAACGGTGGGAAGGAAAAGGGAGGGGGTCTTTTTACCTTTGGGCAACATTCGAACGGCTCCGTTTGGAATCAATCGAAGTGACGGTGAGCGCGTCCTTCCAATTGTTCCATCCGGGCTATGCGCGTTCGCGTGAATAACTCCGACGCCTGCGGACCTGCGTTGCAGGAATGCCAAGCTCTGGTTTGTTTGGACTTATAACCTTCAAACGCGTCTTACTCAGATGCAGGCGTTGGCATGACCCGAATGTCGCCAATCGTGACCGAGGCCGGTTGCGCTAAGGCGTACATCGTGGCGCGCGCGATGTCGTCGGGGCGGAGCGCCTGTGGCTTGGGGTCGTCGAAGAACGGGGTGTCGACCATCCCCGGTGCGATCTCGGTCACGCGAACACCCGTACCGTTCAATTCGTCGCGCAGGTTTTCGATGTAGCCGCGCACAAACCACTTTGTGGCGCCGTAGATTGAGCCGCCAAAATTTCTCCGACCGGCAATAGAGCCCGTGACCAGGAATTGCCCCTTGGTCTTCTGTAGCTCAGGGATCGCATATTTCGCGGTGAGCGCGACGCCGAAACAGTTCGCAAGGATCATATCGCGCCAATTGTCAGGCTCGCCCATTTCCGTGCCGGCGACGGTTGCGCCGAGCCCGGCGTTGGCAAACACCGCATCCACTTGGCCGAATTGGCTGACCGTCTCATGCACGGCCGACGCAACGCTTTCGGGCGATTGGACATCGCACGTGATGGCTCGTGCCAAATCGCGTCCCAAGTCGCTGGCGAGTTGATCCAATTTATCCCGCGATCGTGCCGCGAGCGCGACCCGCCAGCCGTTTGCAACAGCCGCGCGGGCCGTTGCCTCGCCAATCCCCGTCGATGCGCCGGTGATGAGCAATGTCTTTGTCATGGTGTCTCGCTCCGTTGAATTTCGCCGAAAGACCGACAACGTGCCATCGGCCGATTAGATGCAAGCGACCTCAAAATTTTTCTGAGCTTTATTCGGGGCAAGAGCGAGCCTCGATCCGGTCGCTATCAGATTGCCGGGGCTGATCGAGTTTGCGCCGCTTTCGCTGGATGCTATGGCACGCCAACATCCATTTGCCATCCACCCCCATCGGAAACTGAGCTCCATGAAAGACATCGTGCACGAACTGGAACGCCGTCGTGAGCAGGCAGCGCTCGGCGGCGGCCAAAAGCGGATCGACGCGCAGCACACGCGTGGCAAGCTGACGGCACGCGAGCGCATTGAGCTGTTGCTGGATGAGGGGTCGTTCGAAGAGTTTGACCGTTTTATCGAACACCGTTGCACCGACTTCGGCATGCAAGACACCAAGTTTCCAGGCGATGGCGTCGTCACTGGCTGGGGCACGATCAACGGCCGAGTCGTCTACCTCTTCGCCAAAGACTTCACTGTTTTCGGCGGCTCGCTGTCCGAAGCGCATGCTGAGAAGATCTGTAAGATCCAGGACCTCGCACTTCGCAATCGCGCGCCGATCATTGGCCTGTTTGATGCGGGTGGTGCGCGAATCCAGGAGGGCGTTGCAGCGCTCGGCGGCTACGGTGAGGTGTTTACCCGGAACGTCCTCGCATCAGGCGTTATTCCGCAGATTTCGGTGATTATGGGGCCGTGCGCAGGGGGCGACGTCTATTCGCCGGCGATGACCGATTTTATTTTTATGGTCAAAGATACGAGCTACATGTTCGTCACCGGGCCCGACGTCGTGAAGACGGTCACGAACGAAGAGGTGACGGCGGAAGAACTCGGTGGCGCGTCGGTGCACACGGTCAAGTCGTCTGTTGCCGACAACGCCTACGAGAACGACGTGCAGGCGCTCCTACAGATGCGCCGCTTGATGGATTTTCTGCCAGCCAACAACAAGGCGGGCGTCCCGCACCTGCCAACGAAAGATCCCGGCAGTCGGGTCGAGACGTCGCTCGACACCCTCGTCCCCGATAACCCCAACAAGCCCTACGACATCCAAGAACTGATTGAGAAGGTCGTCGATGAGGGCGACTTTTTCGAAATCCAGGAGAACTTCGCAAAGAACATCGTCGTTGGTTTTGCCCGCATCGAAGGCCAAACCGTCGGCATCGTTGCAAACCAACCGCTGGTTCTGGCGGGCGTCCTCGACAGCGACGCAAGCCGGAAAGGTGCGCGCTTCGTGCGTTTCTGCGATTGCTTCGAAATCCCAATTCTGACGCTCGTCGACGTGCCAGGCTTCCTGCCGGGCACCGCGCAGGAATACGGCGGTCTTATCAAACACGGTGCCAAGCTGCTGTTCGCGTACGCTGAGGCGACCGTGCCCAAGGTGACAGTGATCACGCGGAAAGCCTACGGCGGCGCCTACGATGTCATGAGTTCGAAGCACATCCGTGGCGACGTCAATTATGCTTGGCCATCAGCTGAGATCGCCGTGATGGGCCCGAAAGGGGCAGCTGAGATCCTGTTCCGGTCAGAACTCGGAGATGCGGATAAAATTGCTGGCCGGATCAAGGAATATGAAGACCGGTTCGCAAATCCGTTCGTGGCAGCTGAGCGGGGCTATCTCGACGACGTCATTCTGCCGCGGAACACGCGCGTGCGCGTCGCACGGGCTTTCAACATGCTGCGTAACAAGACGGTCGAAAACCCCTGGAAGAAGCACGACAATATTCCGCTTTGACCGCCACCGTGTGCAATGGCCTGTTCCGTCCCGGATGGCTTGACGGCCTACACTTTCGTCATCATGCGCCTATATCTCGGCAAGCATATAAACTCTGATGGGGGTGCAGTTGATGCGATCTCTTCTTGGCGATTGTCGGAGGCCGCACCTCCGGAAGCTCGGGGCGGCAGCTTTCTTCATCGGCGGCTTGCTGGCCTCACCAGCCATCGCGGCCGAGCAGCACGAGACGTCAGCGGGCGCGGTGACCGTTGAGCGGATTGCCGGGCCATTCGAACATCCTTGGGCACTCGCCTTTCTGCCTGAGCCAGATGCGCTCCTCGTCACAGAACGCGAGGGCGCTCTCAGGGTCGTGCGCAAAGGCCGGATCTCTCGCCCGGTCGCCAACCTGCCGCGTGTCTACAATTATGGGCAGGGTGGCTTGCTCGACGTTGCCCTTGACCCGAACTTTGCAGAAACGTCGCGGATCTTCTGGACCTTCGCTGAGCCCGCCGGTCGCGGCGCGCGGACGGCACTCGCGAGCGGTCGGCTTGTCGATTGGAAAACCAACCGGCCGCGCCTCGAAGATGTGAAGATGCTGTTCCAGCAGCAGCCTGCGCTGAACAGCGGTTTCCATTTTGGCTCGCGGATCGTGTTCAAAGGCGACAACACACTGTTTATCACGACGGGTGATCGCGGCCGGGCCAACCTCGTCCAGAAGCTTGATAATCACGTTGGTAAGGTCATTCGACTGACGCTTGACGGCGAGATCCCAGCCGACAATCCGTTTATCGATCAGCCCGGTGCGTTGCCGGAGATCTGGTCGCTCGGTCACCGCAATCCGCAAGGTGCCGCGCGCCGCCCGGCCGATGGCGCCTACTACACGATCGCCCATGGCGCGGCGGGAGGTGATGAGGTCAACCGGCCGGAAGCCGGCCGCAATTACGGCTGGCCAACGATCTCCTATGGCACGCACTACTCGGGCCGGAAGATTGGCGTTGGCACGCGTGCGCCCGGTCTGGAACAACCGCTCTTCTATTGGGATCCGTCGATCGCACCGTCTGGCGCCGTCTTTTACGAGGGCGATATGTTCCCCGAGTGGAAGGGACACCTCCTGGTCGGCTCCCTCAAGTTCCGTCTGATTTCGCGACTGAGCTTTGACGACGGTAAACTCGCAGAGCGCGAGCGCATGCTCACCCGTGCCTACGGTCGCGTCCGCGATGTTCGTGTCGCGCCGGATGGAGCGGTCTGGTTTGCCATCGACGATGCTGAAGGCGCGGTCTACCGCATGTCTCGCGCGCAGTAAGGTCGATGGATCGTTCGCCCTGCTCGACGGCGGCTCCAACGTCTATCGTCGGACTGAAATCAAGGACCTGAGCTTCTTATGAACTTTGACCTGACGCCAGACCAGTCAATGCTTCAGGAGAGCGTTCGAAAGTTTGCGCGTCGGGACCTGAGCGAGGGCAAAGTCGCGCGCGCCATGGCCGGTGCGTTTCCCTGGGACGTTTCGGAACGCATGGCGGCCATGGGCCTTCTCGGCATTACGATCCCGGAGGCCGATGGTGGTCACGGTGGCTCTCTTGTGGATGCTGTCATCGCCATCCAGGCCGTTGCCGAAAGCTGTCCGCGCTCAGCTGACGTTGTGCAAGCTGGCAACTTCGGCGCGATCCGCACATTTGCCGAATTCGGGACGCCAGAGCAAAAGGCTCGGTTCCTGCCTGACCTTTTGGCCGGTCGCGCAATCATGGCCGTCGGCATGACAGAGCCGGGCGCGGGCTCCGCCGTCACAGAACTCGCCACCACGGCGACGCCCGACGGCGACGGCTTCCGGATCAATGGCACGAAGATCTTCGGGACCCATTCCGGCGAGGCGCGGGTTTTTCTCGTTTATGTTCGCTTCGGGCCTGGCGTCGGCGGCATCGGTTCCGTGTTGATTGAGGCTGGAGCCGATGGCTTTGAGATCGGCAGACCGTCCGGATTTATGAACGGTGAGCACTGGTCGGAACTGCACTTCGATCAGTGTTACGTGCCACCGGAAAATGTCCTGCTCGGACCTGGCGGCTTCAAAAAGCAGATCTCCGGTTTCAACATTGAGCGGCTTGGCAACGCCGCTCGGTCGGTGGCGGTTGGCCGTCATGCCTTTGATGTTGCGCGCGACTATGCGGGAACCCGAAAACAATTTGGACGACCGATTTGCGAGTTTCAGGGCCTGCAATGGAAGTTTGCTGACATGGCGGTTCGGCTCGAAAGTGCACAGCTCATGTTGATGCGGGCTGCAGCAAACGCCGACCGCGGTCTGCCTTCGCCTCAAGAGGCTGCGATGGCAAAGCTCAGCTGCAACGAAGCGGGCTTTTTTGCAGCGAACGAGGCCATGCAGATCATGGGCGGACACGGTTTCTCTGACGACAGCATCGTCCAGTATTGCGTCCGCCGCACACGCGCGTGGATGATCGCTGGTGGGTCTGTCGAGATCCTGAAAAACCGCATTGCCGAAGGCGTCTTCGACCGTCGCTTCTCTCAGCGTCCCGAAGTCCAACGGTCGTAATCGCGATCCACGAGCACCCCCGATGTCCCGCCAACTGCAAGCTCTCACAGCGCCACGCGCGATCGCGATTGTTGGTGCTTCGGGCAATGCAACTCGGCTGACGGCACGGCCCCAGCAGTTTTTGCAAGCGCACGGGTTTGCGGGTGCCGTGTATCCGGTCAATCCAACTCGGACGACCATTCTTGGTCAGCCAGCATTTACGACCGTTGCCGCGATCAACAAGCCGGTTGATCATGCCTATATCGTTGCCCGACGGGATCGGGTGTGCGAGGCGCTCGCCGACTGCGCAACTGCCGGTGTGCCGGTGGTTTCGGTCCTCGCCGATGGTTTCAGCGAGGCTGGGCCAAAGGGAATAGCGCTTGAAAAACGGCTGGTCGCCGATGCGGCGGCGGCTGGTATTCTGCTGCTTGGTCCAAACTCGATGGGCGTGGTCGACACGCGCTCGCAAACGGTTTTGACCACCAACGCCGCGTTCCGCGCAACAGACCTGCCGACCGGCGGCACCGCCGTTCTCTCGCAATCGGGTAGCATGATTGGTGCCTTGTTTTCGCGCGCCGCTGCGATCGGTACGGGCTTTGCGACGTTCGTGTCGCTCGGCAACGAAGCGGCTGCTGGCGTTGGTGAAGTTGGCTCCCTTCTGCTCGACGATGCCGGCATCGACAGTTTTGTGCTCTTTCTTGAGACGCTTCGGCGCCCGGATGCGGTGGCGTCGTTCGCACGCGCGGCGCACCAGGCCGGAAAACCGGTTGTCGCCTATGTTATCGGCACGTCGGATGAGGGCCGTGCTCTGGCCGTTTCGCACACCGGCGCCCTAACCGGTGCCGCAGACGCGATGTCTGCGTTCTTGAGGGCGCATGGCATCTTTGAGGTCCGGACCATTGATGCACTGTTGACGGCACCAGCTGCGTTGAAAACACTTCTCCCGCGCACACGCCATCGCCCGCGATCGGCGGCTGTCGTCACGACGACAGGTGGCGGTGGTGCGATTTTTGTAGACCGCCTCGGCGAAACCGGAACGGCGCTTGTTGGACCGTCGCCGCAAACGAAAGCCGTTCTCGAAGCTATTGGCTTAGCGGGTGGCGCGACCAAACTCGTCGACGTCACGCTTGCCGGTGCGAACTCAGAGACCATGCAGGGTGTTCTCACGTCGATGGCTGCTGACCAAACGGCGGGCGTGGTTGTCTCGGTCATCGGATCGTCGGCGCAGTTCGAACCGGAGCGCGCAGTCGATCCGATGATCGCCGTTGCTGCGAAAGAGAGATCGCAAGATGCGGCACCGTTGGTTGGCTGCGTCGTTCCTCATGCTCCGGAAGCGATCGCCAATTTGCAAAGGGCAGGCATACCTGCGTTTCAATCGCTTGAGACCTGCGCGACGGTCGTCGATCTCGCGCTCTCCTCACGTCTGCTCGCGAGCCAAGATACTGCACCGGCGTTTCCTGCATCGGTTTTAGACGTCATTGGCTCGGCCCCCGACGGCATGCTCAATGAGGCTGTGTCTGGAGACATCTTGAGGGCGCTCGGGCTCACGCTGCCGCAGTCGGTATTCTTGGCCACGGCGAAATCTGTTCCTGATGATCTGCCGATGCCCGGTCCGTATGTCTTGAAGCTCGTGTCACGTGATCTCGCCCATAAATCGGAGGCCGGTGCGATCACACTCGATCTGCCCGATGCTGCTTCGATTGCAGCGGCAACAGAGCAGATGACCGACAGGGTAAGAGCCGAGCGTCCGGATGTTCGGATCGAAGGATATTTGATCCAACGTCAGATGCGCGGGATCGGAGAGCTGCTGGTTGGCGCGACGCGTGATCCGCGGGTTGGGCCTGTGATCACGATCGGGGCGGGTGGTGTGCTGGCCGAAGTGGTCCGCGACACGGTTTGCCGGATGGCGCCGCTGTCGCAAGAGGACGCTTTTGAAGCCGTCCTTGAATTAAAGTGTTCGGCGCTCTTGCAGGGTTTTCGCGGTCGTCCCCAAGCCAATCTCGACGCGCTTGCGCGGTCGATCTCACAAATTTCGACGCTCGCCAGCTTGCCACGCGTTCAAGAGGTCGAAGTCAATCCGATTTTGGCCCGTGATGATGGTGCCATTTGTCTGGATGCGATCATTCGGCTCGGTTGAGGCGTCTCCCGCTGTCAGCGCCGATCGGGCTCGAAGATCATTGCGCGACGATCTCAACGTCGGCATTGACACCGCTGATCACCGCGAACGACTGGCGCCAACTGCGCCCCTCGATCCCGGCACTCACGAGGTAACGCCCGGGCGCCAGGATATGCCTTGGCAATGCGCCGACACTCTCGCGGACGACATCGCCGTTCTCCGCGAGTATTGCCCAGGTTGCGCCCGGTATCGCCTCGCCGCCGGGTGTTCGCACGAGACGAAACGTGACGAAGGCCGCATCGTGTTCGACCCGCGCATCGGTAATCTTGCCGGCTTCGACGCTGACTTCTGCGCGGACGTAGGCGTTCGAGCGACCGATCCGGCTTTCGATATGATAAATTCCGGCATTGAGCCGGATGACTTGACCGGGCTTGGCGCCACTGACGATTTTCCGCCGCGCGCCGGATTGGTCGCTTTCATCGCTGTAGATATCGATGTTGACGCTTTGCGGAACGGGTTTGCCGCCGCCGCTTATGACCACGCTCGGCCTTAGGCCGCCTGCGTTCAAGACGAAGACTTCGCGCAGTCGGCCGCGCGCGAGGATCGTAATCCGGCGCGTGAGATTGGCGCGCCCGTAAGCAGCGTTGACGAAATAGGTGCCGGGCAACAGGCGAAATCCGGGACGCGCACCGCTGAGGGTTCTGATGAGACGGGGCCGCGCCGATGGGTTCGGTCCTGGAGCGAACACCCGCCAAACAACTCCGGTAGATATCGGCGCCTTGCTGTTTTCCGTGAGCCGTGCCTCGAGGTCGACGCGGACGCTGCCCGGCTCGATGTTTTCGGGGGCTGGTTCGCGCTGCGGAACGACGGTTGTGTTGAAGCCAGGCGTCACATCTTTCAATCGGGGAACATCGTCGATCGGCCCACGGATCTCGATGTCCGGTGACTGAGCGAGGACGGGCGTTGTTTTGAACCCGATTGCCACGATGGCCAACGCGAGGCAGGCGATCACCTTTGCGCGACGGACGGGTCGGCAGCGCGCGCAGCAGTCAATGCGCTGGGCGATTTGTTCCGAGCGCATCATCATCGGTTCTTCGCGAGCGTTACGTCCACGGTCGCACCCGCAACGAGTTGGACTTCGCGGCGTTGGTTTTTGCGCCCGCCGGCCTCGACCAAATAGCGTCCTGGTGGAAGCAAAGCTTCGGCTGACTGCCCGAGCCCGCGCCAGACCGCCGTGCCCTGCACATCGTAGACAACCCAATCGTTGGCCGCGCGCCGCGACACCCGCCCCGTGCTAAAAATTTGCATGCGAATGCGACCGACCGCGTGGGTCAGGCGCACACGCTGTCGCCGCGTTGGAGCGATGACAACGGTCTCGGTCGCAACACTGCCTGGCTCATCAACACGGCTCGTAATCCGATAGCGTCCGGGGACCAGCGCAACGCGCGGGTCGGCCCCGTAGACAACTTGTGGCGGGCTCTCCGGATTATCGAGTGATTGGATCGTGTAGCTCATCCGCGCGGCCAGCGTTGCTCTCTGGAGGGCGTCAATTTCAGTCGAGAACTCGACCTGGGTGGCGCGGAGCGCGAGCGGGAGTTCGAGCGATTGGCCGCCGCGTATTGCGAGCTGGCGGTTGACCTCTGCTGCCCCGATTCTGGCTGTGATCCGATACGTCCCCGGCAGCAGATAAAATGTGTGGTCCAGGCCGTTGGCACGATCGACCTCGCGCCAAGTCGGTGTGGCCGATGTGGTGACGACAGCTTTTGCAAAGACCGTACTC